>NZ_JAUOSW010000003.1:0-405947 GCF_030549005.1 Tenacibaculum soleae | reverse complement strand
GATTTGATTCGATTCAGGATAATTTAAATCCCAATATTTATTAAATTCTATGCTGTTCATCAAATGTTTGCCAACGTGTTTGTGTATGATTAGTTGCGTGGTTTGGTAGCTAATTTAGCAAACTTTTACGGACCTGTGAATATTCCGCAGGAATATTCGCAAGTAGGGAAGAACCTAGCAATTAATTATACACGTTGTTACCTGCTGTGCTTACTTAATTTTATGTTGCTTTTTAATCTTATTCCATTCCAATGATAGCTTATCATTTCATTTGTCAAATATTTTGCTATTCAGAGGTACGGAACTGTAAGATATTGACTTTTCATAACTTATTACGTTATCAATAATCAATGATTCTCGCTTGGACTTTTTCGTCGAGCTAAAAATCTTTTTAAAATTCGCAAAAACCATTTCAACGTTCTTGTTTAAACGATACAATTTCCTTAAATCATTTGCGACTGAAAATGGTAAAGCCAAAAGAATTACTTCAACAAATATATTATTTGGTGCAGTTAAAATTACTGACCACAAAACAACCCAAATTACAATTGTATAAATAAGTTGTTTAGTCAGCATTTTGGATGATATGTTTTTAGTAAAAAATGAATTCTCAAAACAATTAACTCCCATTTTGTAAACACCATTACTAATATCATCGTTTGTATAATATTCGTTTGAATTCGCATCAGCTAATTTTGTTTCCAAGCTATTGTCCATAAAATCATTTTTTCTTTGAAGTTCCGCTCGATGATAAGTTTGGCTTTGAATTACCTCTAAAATAAAAAAGATAATTGCCATCAATGCGAGTATTCTTGAAAGCCAAAGAGAAATATTTGGATTAGCTACAATATTAAAGTTATTTAAAACTATAATTATAAGCGAAATGATTGTAGATGATATCAGTAGCCAGTTTAACGCATTTGATAAATTGCTTACAGTCTTGTATAGTTTTGCGTGTGGAACTTGTTTAGTCATCTTTTGGATTTTTATTAGTATCGTGGCTGGCTTCAGGACCATACCAAACATTTGTTTCCAACCAAACTTCATAGAAATACAACCAAGCTGAAGTAATTGGCAGAATATATTTTGCAATTAATTTATCTTTTGTCCATTTGAAATCTTTAGGATGATATAAACAAAGAGTTCCAGAAGTCTTGTAAAAGTGTGGTGGATTATCTACGAGTTTCGGCTCAATAACTTTTACTTGTGGTTTTAAATTACCACGATATTTTACTGAAATCTTGTATTTTCTATATTCTGATTTTGGTTGAAGTGTACCTACAAATTCAACTTCTGTGCTCTTTTTTTTAGTAACCTTAAATTGTGGATAAATTGATTTCATAGCACCAATTTGAACATCAACTTTGGTAGATTTATTTCTATATATCGCCATAAAATCCTTTTGATGCTGGTATATTTCTGCCTACTGATTCGGAAACGGCTCCAGTAGAAGATGATTTCAATAATCCGTCTGTCAATTTTTGAGAAAAAGATTTAGCCTCGTTGACGTCTGATATTATAAATTCTTTACCAAATACGTCTTTCCATATTTGAAGAGCCTCTGCATTTTCTTTTTTATCTAAATGTTCTTTTGCAGTATTTAGTTTATCTTTTACTTTTTTAACTTTTTTTATAGCATCGTCATATTGGTTATTGGTTTTAAATTTAGCTTGCTCAAGATAATATTCAGCATTATTAAACCAAAGTCTTATTGCTTCTTCATAATTCCCAAAGTTGTGAATATTAAAGTAGCTTATTAAGGTTTCTTCAATTTGGAAAGATGGAATAAGCTTTTTGTTTTCCCTGTTCCAATACTTAATAGCTTTTGCTACATCTTTTATTTTGTATCCATTATTCCTATTGCAATCATTTAAGTTATCAGTTAATTGTTTTGGATAACTATATGTCCAAGATTGTAAATCATAATTTGGTATTAAATAACCACCATTATTTCGCTCAAAACTTGGTAGTACATCGAAATTGATTGAATTTAAGGTCACAGTCACACAAGGTCTATCTTGTGTTACTTTGTCTTTATAATGCGATATTGAATTTAATTTGTTTTTAATTTTGGTCAGAACAGCCTGCGGATTTGGCAGATTACCATATTCATCTGACCATTCAGATTCATTTAGGATGGCAAAAAGGTCAACGTCATCTAATGGTCTTATAATTGTATCTCTTTCGTATGAGCCATTTACAAAGGTGCTATCTATATCTAAATCATTTTCTTCTTTGGTCAAGTGACCGTCTAAATAGTCTGTTGAAGTTTGAATACTCTCTTCTTGTCTATCTGTTACTGAAACATTATCAATCAGTTTTTTTATCGCTTGTAATACTGTCGGCATATCTTAAAATTTTCTTAAAATGTTCAATTAATATGCCGAGTTTTTATTCAGACATTCTGTCAGTTTGTTGATAGCGAGATGTTTATTCGCATTGCAGGTAACGTTTTTGTGTAAGGAAAGTTGCGTGTTTTAAGTAATAAAGCTAGTAAATAAATCACAGATAGAATGTCCGCGAGGACATTCGTAAGTAGACTAAAACCAGCAATTTTTTTTACACGGTGTTGTACATAGTTATTTTTTCATTCTTAAACCATAAATTATCCCTCCAATTCCTATTATTAGAAATATATAAGAGAATTTTATATCCGTTTTCCTATTTTGATTATAATTTTTTAAGTCAAAATATTTTCGGTTTTTTGAAGCCAAGTATTTAATCCCTACCTCATTTTTAGAGTTCTTAATTGATTTTTCATAAAATTCTCTATCTACTTTCACAGTAACTTCCGACTGATTTGTTTCTGTTTTTTTAAATAATTTTGAATCAAAACTTGGTTTTGCATATCCACCAATTGAAAATTTTATTGGTTGGTTTTTTATTAAAAAAGTCCAAAAATATATTTTTCGAGTTCTACCAGTAGATTCTTGAATTAATTCAGAGTTAAGTTTACCACTTATAGTTAATAATTCAGACTCATTAATGTCTCCACTATTTGTAAATTGACCCAATAAAAAAAATAAAATCATAAATATTCCAAATCCGAAAACGAATGGTTTATCAGACTTTTTGATTTCCTTAACATTCTTTTTTTTTCGGTTATTTCGTATATTTTTTCTTTTACTCACTTTTTGTTTTGAGTTCGGTTTTTAATTATGTACAACTCGTTATATTAAGAGATAAATTCTCTTTAATTCTTTTTATTTCCCTGATAAAAGGAGTTTTTGTTCCTGATTATCGGTTAACAATATATAAAATAAATAAAAAATAGTAAGTTTAAATCTTACTTTTATTTAAAAATAATGGTGGTAACGGTTCTTTTTGTAAATTGATTAAAATTGTATCTAATGGACTCTTTATTTCTAATAAATCTTTTTTAGCAACATGTGTGTAAATCATCGTAGTTTCTGGTTTTGCATGGCCTAATAGTTCTTGGATATGCCTAAGTCCGATACCGTTTTCTAGTAAATGTGTAGCGTAACTGTGTCGAAGTGTGTGCGGAGTTACATGCTTTTTTATACCTGCTAGTCGAGTAGAGGTGTGCAAAAATTTACGAATACTACTTTCGGAGTATCTTTTGCCATTCGGATTTTCTACAAAATATCGTTTTGGTAGGTATGTTTTTAAGTAATTATCTAACAAGGTTAAAAAGCTATCTGCTAAAATAACATATCGGTCTTTTCTACCTTTTCCGTTTCTTATAAATAATTGCCGCCTAGCGATATCAATATATTGTAACTCTAAATTTACCAACTCTCCAATTCGCAATCCAGCAGAATATAATAAGGCTAAAACGGCTCGATGTTTTAAGTTTTTGGTAACTTGTAATAAAGCAATTATTTCTTGTTGTGATAATACTGATGGTAATATTTTAGATCGTTTAGGTCTTTCTAATGAAAGTGAGTTGATGGTGCAATCAGGATAAAAAACAATAAATAATTTTAAAGCGCTTATAAATTGTCGTTGTGAACTAATACTATAATTTCGGGCAATAAAAACAGTTTCAATAAATAGCTCAACATTTTTATTTGTAAGAGATTTTATTGGAGTTGGTTGAGCAAAATTAATAAAATCAGCAATAAAAGTAAAATAGGTCATTATGGTGCTTTCGCTATAACGTTTACCGCGTAAATATTTTACATAATTTCTAATAATTTCTTTATTACCTTCGGTAAGTGTGCGCTCAGTTTTTATGCCTCTGTGATATAGTTTTTTATAAACAGATGCGTCTACTTTTAAATCAGAAACATCTTTTAATAATTGTTGTATTTCACTAAAAGTTTCATCAGTAAAAACACTAACCCAACCACGTAAAGTTTTGCTCCAAGTAAATTTTTTTAAACTTCTTATTTTATTAATAATAACAGTGTCATATTTAAAAGTAAGTAATAAAACTACTTTTTTTCTATGCAATGTTTTTTTAGCAATAACAATAATTTTTTTAGATAGTAACTTTTTCATATCATATCAAAGATACAAAAAAATGATGAGTTAGTGTGTTGATTTTTAATTGAGTATATCTGTGTTTAGTACGCTGTGAAATCAAAAATAGATGCTTAAAATTGCATTTCTATTTTAAGGTTTAATACTCTTCCTGTCATGTAATTTGGTATTCCGTATTGTTGTTTGCTATAAGCGTCTCTAACCCAAGTATTGGTTATAGAGTTTCTGATGTCAAAAATATTAAATAACTCTAAACCAGCAGTTAATTCCTTAAAATCCTTAAAGAAACCTGTTTGATTTTTCTTACTAGCATCGGTAAAAATATATGAAACGCCAATATCGGCACGTTTGTAGTCATTTAATCTATTTTGATATTGATATACATTTGAATAAGCAGGCGAACCTCCAGGAAGGCCAGTGTTGTAAACTAAATTCAAGTATGCTTTTAAATCTGGTAAATTAGGTACATAATCTTGAAATAAAACACCAAATTTTAAACGTTGGTCGGTAGGTCGAGCAATATAGCCTTGGTTATTAATGTTTTCTTTAGTTTTTAAATACCCAAAACTAACCCAACTGTCATTACCTGGTACAAATTCTCCATTTAAACGAATATCTAATCCGTAGGCATATGCATTAGTAATATTGTCTGCCCTGTACCTAATACGAACATTATCTACCGAGTACGAGTTTACATCTGTTAAATCTTTATAATATAATTCGGTAATTAATTTAAAAGGACGTTGCCACATGGTAAAACTGTACTCATTACCAGCAACTATATGAATAGATTTTTGGGCTTTTACCTTCGGATGAATTTGACCATCATAATCGCGTAATTCTTTGTATGATGGCGGTTGTGAATACCATCCACCAGAAATTCTGAAAAGTATATCTTTATCCCAATCTGGTTTTATTGCAAATTGTGCTCTTGGGCTAAAAGTAAATTGATTTTTAGAATTTAAAGAAGCTGATTTTAAACTCCAATTTTGTGTTCTAACTCCAATATTCATCCAAATTTGATGATTTTTCCAAAATGTTTTTCTACTAAACTGTAAAAAGCTCGATATTCGATGAATATCAATATCATTTTCTACTCTGATGTTATTAAAAGGTTCAATAGGATGTGTAAATGGTTGGTAAGGTTGGTTGTTTGAATGGTGTGGCGGGCGCACAGAAAAACCTAACGAATCGATAACTTCCCATTCGCGAATACGATTTTTAATATTTTCAGTTTGGTATTTTACGCCTGCTTTCCATTCATTTTTTCCGTCTTTTAAAGTTGCCTTTAATTGAATATTGCTTATTAGAGCATCTAAATCGTTTCGAGCATGATTTATTTGTGATCCAATACCTTGTGAAAAAGTTACTTCGCCAAAATTTTCTGAACCAATATTACTGTCAACTTCACCTAAATTATATGAAGCAGCAATGTCAAAATATTCTTCTTCTTGTGTGTTAAATGAAGAGATAGTTCCTGTAATTGTTAAATTATCATTTAGTTTATAATCTGTAGAAAATGCACCAAAAAGTGTTTTAAATTGATCTTTTTCTTGTCCTTGATAATAAACAATTAGTTCTAACGGATTTGCAAGTGTACCAAAGCGTGTTTTTCTAGTTAATGGTTCGTAATTGTAATTGTTTAAAGAAAAATTACTTAAAAAATTTAAGGTTAGTTTTTCGTTTGCTTTATATGATAAAAATGATTGTACATCTGTAAACGTTGGTTTAAAATTAACTTCAACCTGTTTGCTATTAACAAACAAACTATTATCACGATATCTAACACCAACAATGGCACTTAATTTATTATTTAAAAAAATATCTTCAAAAGTTAAACTACCGCCTAATAAACTTAAATCTATTTTAGTGTTATTTTTAGTTGGTTTTCGATAAGTAATGTCTAAAACAGATGAAAGTTTATCGCCGTATTTTGCTTGAAATCCGCCTGCGGAAAAATCAATATTTTGAATCATTTGAGGATTGATGAAACTTAAGCCTTCTTGTTGACCTGATCGTATTAAAAACGGACGGTATACTTCAATACCATTTATGTATACTAAGTTTTCATCAAAATTACCACCACGAACATTGTATTGTGTGCTTAACTCGTTGTTGTTACTAACGCCAGGTAAGGTCATTAAAATATTTTCAACTCCGGCATTAGCACCAAGTACATTTTTGACTTTTTGAGTTTTAATTTTAGTAATTCCTTGGGCTTCCTTTTTGCGGTTTTTAACAATAATTTCTTCTAACTCTTGCGATTTAAATTTTAAAGTAGGTGAGAAGTTAAATTTTTTTTTTCCTCGAGATGTAAATTTTTTAGTGACAGTTTTGTAAGAAATATGGCTAAAAGTAACGGTAACAGTTTTACGCATTGGTATGGTAAAAGAATAGTTTCCGTTAGTATTAGTTGTTGTTCCTTCTGATAAAAAAGATATGGTAACACCTTCTATGGGCATATTAAACTTATTGCTGATAACTCCTTTTATAATTGCAGTTTTTTGAGCAAAAACTATTGAAGGAAATAGTATTAATAGGAGTATTTTTTTCAATTTTTTTATTTTTTAAAAAAGGTAGAAGTCATTGTTTTTTTATTACCAACATTATCAGCAACTATAATTTTAAATATATGCTTACTTCCTACTAGTTTATTATCTGAAAAATTATAAGTAAGGATTCCTTTTTTATGATTAAATTCCATTAAAATCCATTTCCCATCAATAGTAGCGGTATAGTTTTTTATACCTGATCCTTTGTCTTTAATTTTTACTTTTAAGGTACTGTTTTTTGATATCCATTGCTTGTCTTTAAAGTTGTAACGATTAATGATTGGTTTAACAGTGTCGTAAAGCAAGGTGTATTTTCCTAATGTTTTAGTTGTTGTATATACTTTATCTATTTTCTTTTTAGTGCTGGTGTACCTTGGGTATTTTGGGTTGGTAACATTTGCGATATATACTTGTTGTTTTTGTTTATCATTTAAAAAAGAAGTACCAAAAGTTAAGGTATACCTTTTATCTAAAGGAACTGTTTGGTTATGAACTTTTACAACTCCATTATTCATAGAAAAATCTAAAAAACAATCGTTATAAAAAGTATTTTTAGGAAAAGCAACTGTAACATTATTTAACGTAAATTTTTGAAAATTTTTAGCAATAATTTTATAATTAGTAGTGTCTTTTTGTTGATAAACTAAATTGCTTGCTACTCCTTTTATAGGTATTTTAATGGAGGTGGTATTGTTTTTTAAATCTTTTGCAATTATTTCAACATTATAATTTAAACCATTTTCAACCGTAATTTTACCATTATTTACTAAATCTTCATATAAACTTAATCGGTTAGCAGTAACTTTGTGTGTTTTTTGAACCCTTTTTTTATAAGTTTTATAATGTTTGTAGTCAATTAATAAATTTATGTATTTGCTTTCGGCAAATGAAAAAGTTTCAACATCATGGTAATACACCCTGCTACCGTTTACTTTCATTTCAAGGCTATAAATTCCATTTTTATTTAAAGCTTCATCTAATCTGTCAAAAACACTTACTCCAAAACCAATAACACCACTTGCGGTAATTTGTTCGCTTATAAAATTATTAGCACTTAATTTCTTAAAGGAAATAGTAGTTTTTAAACTCGAATTATTTATTCTTGATTGTTCGTTTAAAGGATAGGCAATTAGTTTTTGTAGTGTTGGAGGTGTAGCATCTTTAGGATTCATTCCAAAAAATAAGGGATTTATAATATGCTCCGTTTTGGTATCTCTAATTTCATAATGTAAATGAGGTCCGCCCGAACTTCCTGTGTCACCAGTATACCCAATAAGTTGCCCTTTTTTTACAGGGAATTTTTGAGAGTCTGGAAATAAGTTTCCTGTTTGATAGTTTTTCTTCTTATACTGAATATGCTTTACATATTTTTGAATGTTAGGAGCAAATTTTTTAAGATGTGCATACACAGTAGTGTATCCGTTAGGATGTTTTACATACATAGCTTTACCAAAACCGTATTGCGATACTTTTATACGAGAAACATATCCGTTAGCAGGAGCATAAATAGGAATGCCTTGTTTTCCTTGGGTTTTAATATCTATGCCAGAATGAAAATGATTACTTCTTAGCTCGCCAAAAGTACCCGATAAAATAATTGGTATTTTTAAAGGAGAAGAAAAATAGTTTTTAGGATATTGCTTTTGCGCGTTTCCTATATAAAAAAATAGTAAAAAAATAGTAGAAAAGTAAAATTTCAAATCACAGCGGTTTTATACAAAATTACTAAAAATATACGAAATACTTATAAGGTTTAAAATCAGTACTTTGTTAAAAAACAACAAAAGAGTTGCTATTTAAAATCTATATTAATAACTTTGTAAATATAGTTTTATTCTCAAAAAATAAATGAGTAACCCTTTAGAAGCAATTCATTTACTGGAAGATAAGTTAAAAAAGCTACTATCTAGGTACGAGTTTTTAAAAGAAGAAAACCAGGTATTGCTTCAAAATAATGCTAGGTTACACGTTTTATTACAAGAGAAAGCGCAAGAATTAAATACAAAGCATGAACAATATAAATTGCTAAAACTTGCTAAAACTATAGAAGGCAGTAATGAAAATACAAGAGAAACAAAACTCAAAATAAATACATTAGTTCGAGAGATTGATAAATGCATCGCTCTTTTGAATTCATAAAAAGTTCTTTACATGGCAAAAATAAAAGTTAATGTTGTAATTGCAGGAAGAACGTATCCGTTAAGTGTTAATAACACCGATGAAGAGCAAGGGATGCGTACAGCAGCAAAAAGCATTAATGATTTAATTGCTAAGTTTGAGCAAAATTATGCGGTAGCTGATAAACAAGATGTACTAGCAATGAGCGCATTGCAATTTGCATCTAAATCAGAAATAGTATCTTTAAACAATACTAAAGAAACTACCGAAATATTAAATAAAATAAGTGATTTAACTAACTTGTTAGATAAACATTTATAACGTTCTTTAAAATACATTATTAATATACTGCCTACATTAGTACATTGTTTGTTAAACTCAACACTATTTATTTAGAAAGGATGAGTCTTGGTTAGTAAAGCATGCCGATTTAATTTCGGATCCTTGATAAACCAGTTAGTCCTAAACCTGTTTTTTTGGAGTTTATAAAACCCTATTGATGTAGGCTTTTTTTATACAATCAAATTAAAATTATGGATGGAATATTATTTCCTGTGTTGGCAGGAATTATAGGGGTAGCAATAGGTTTTTTTATTGCTAAAATATTAGAAAAATCAAACGCTAATAAATTAATACAAGAAACAAGAAAAACAGCTCGAAATATTGTAAAAGAAGCTAAGATAGAGGCAGATGCAATAAAGAAAGATAAAATATTACAAGCTAAAGAAAAGTTTATTGAATTAAAATCAGAGCATGAAAAGGTTATTTTTTCGAGAGAAAAAAAAATGTCTGATGTTGAAAAAAGAATAAGAGATAAAGAAAGTCAAGTTTCTTCTGAATTAGATAAAAATAAAAAATTAAATAAATCCGTTGAAAAGAAAGCATCAGATTTTGATTATAAATTAGATTTTTTAGATAAGAAAGAATCTGAATTAGAAAAATTACATAAACGTCATGTAGATATGCTAGAACAAATTTCTGGTTTATCTGCTGAAGATGCAAAAACAGAATTAGTATCATCTTTAAAAGATGAAGCTAAAGCAGATGCTATGTCGTTTGTACAAGACACAGTTGAAGAAGCTAAAATGACAGCACAGCAAGAGGCACGTAAAGTTGTTTTAAATACTATTCAAAGAGTAGGAGTAGAGCAAGCTGTTGAAAATTGTGTGTCAGTTTTTAACTTAGAATCAGATGATGTTAAAGGGCGTATTATTGGTCGTGAAGGACGTAATATTCGTGCCTTAGAGGCAGCAACAGGAGTAGAAATTATTGTAGATGATACTCCAGAAGCAATTATATTATCTTGTTTTGATCCTGTTCGTAGAGAAATTGCTCGTTTATCAATGCATAAATTAGTAACTGATGGTAGGATTCATCCGGCTCGAATTGAAGAGGTTGTTAAAAAAACAGAAAAACAAATTAGTCAAGAAATAATAGAAGTAGGTAAACGCACGGTTATCGACTTAGGAATACATGGATTACATCCTGAATTAATTAAAATTGTAGGTCGTATGAAGTATCGTTCTTCATATGGTCAAAACTTATTACAGCACTCTCGTGAAGTTGCAAACTTATGTGGTATTATGGCTGCCGAAATGGGCTTAAATGCAAAAGCAGCTAAACGAGCAGGTTTACTACACGATATTGGTAAAGTACCAGAAACTGAAAGTGAGTTGCCACATGCTTTATTAGGGATGCAGTGGGCTGAAAAATTTGGCGAAAAGCCAGATGTATGTAACGCTATTGGTGCTCACCATGATGAAATCGAAATGAAAAGCTTATTATCACCAATCGTACAGGTTTGTGATGCTATTTCAGGGGCAAGACCAGGGGCGCGCCGCCAAGTATTAGACTCTTACATTCAACGTTTAAAAGATTTAGAAGATATTGCTTTCGGATTTAATGGAGTACAAAAAGCGTACGCCATTCAGGCAGGACGTGAGTTAAGGGTAATGGTAGAAAGTGCTAAGGTAAACGATACTAAAGCGGCAGAATTATCATTTAATATTTCACAAAAAATACAAAATGATATGACTTACCCAGGTCAAGTAAAAGTTACTGTTATTCGTGAAACAAGGGCTGTTAATGTAGCTAAGTAATCATAAGTAAAAAAACCTTATCAAGATGGGGATGATACATTAAAAATAAACCGCTGTAATAAACTGCAGTGGTTTTTTATTTGTAAATAAAATTATTTTACTATTTTTATTAAAGGGTCTATATCTTTTATTAGAAAAGGATTAGGTTCCCAATTTCCCTGTATAAAACTTTGTGGAATTTCTTTTCCGGTCACTTTATCAATGTGATAAATTATAAAATATATATCATTACTAGTTGATATAATGTATTTATTGTGGTCTTCAAAGACTTCATTGTCAAAACCAGGTTTTAGGGTAATTATTTTTTTTATAAAGTTTATTTTTTCTATGTCTTGTTTTGTAGGGGTATAAAATTTAGAGGTTCCAGATATATCAAAATAAGGTATTTCTTTGGTAATTATGTTTACAGTAAAATTATAATTAAAACACTCTCTTTTATAGCCTAAAGGGATGAATTTAAGAGTTTTGTTATAGTAAACTAAAGTGTCATTTTTATTAGCCCAAGCAGTTATTTCATAACTACTTAAGTTAATTTTTAATGCTGGATATTTATTCTTTAAAATAGTATTTGCTATTTTGATTATTGTTTTTTTTCTTGTTTTAATTAAGTTATTTTCTTTTTTATTTTTTTGGCAAAAGACAATATTTGTATTAATTATAAGTATTAACACAAACCAAATTTTTCTTTGTGACAATGTTTTTTTTAAATACACAACAATCTAAATTAATGGCTTTACAAAGTCATTTTAATAAATATAAGATTAATTTTCTTAAAAAGAAAAGCTCACTATAATATAGTGAGTTTAAAAATAAGAAACAATAAAAATTAATCATTTTTTAATGCATACTTACTAAAATTTTTGCCATTTATTTTTGTGTATTTAGCGTCTATATCATAAGCTACATCCATATTATTAATATTAAAATCGCCAGATACTTTAGTGTATTTTATATTTAAATCTTCTTTAAATTTTACATTTTCAAAAGACACTCCATTGTTAAATTCAGTGTATTTAAAAATAGCACTTTCATTAAAGATTGAATTATAAAAACTTACAAACTTTTTAAATTCAGCATATTTAAAAGTTGCTGTTTTATTAAAAAAGGTGTTTTTAAAAGCAATACCCTTATCAAACTTAGCATATTTAAAAGTTGTGTCATCATTAAACTTAGAGTTTGTAAAATCAGTATTTTTATCAAAATAAGAATATTTAAACATTGCTTTTTCATTAAAAGTACATTCTTTAAAAACTACTTCTTTTTCAAAATTAGCTATAAAGGTATAGCCACTTTCTTCGTGCGGTATATAAGCCAAAACATCGTCGTTAAATGTGCAATTAATAAATGAAATTTTAGAGATGATTTGTTTTTCAATTGTATTTGAGCCACCATTATTCCACCATTTTTTTCTTTTAGGTAACTTAGGTAAAGCATCTTTCATAAAAGTAAAATCTAAAACACCACTTATGGTTGCATTAGTAATAGTAATATCCTTACCATTTTTTATGTCTTTAATAATAGTCTTAGCGTCTACAGTTTTTTGTGCATAAATATTTAAGTAAAATAAAAAGGCAATGAACATTATGGTGTTTTTCATGTATTTTGTTTTATGTTATGTTTAATAGACATGCTTTATTTATTTTTGTGACACTTATATAAGTAAAAACAGCATTTAGTTGCCTAAATGCTGTTTTAAATATGTTTAAAGAAGTAAAATTTAGTTTACTGAATCAGCTAAACCAGCTCCTGCTTTAAATTTCACTACGTTTTTAGCGGCAATTTGAATTTCTTTTCCAGTTTGAGGATTTCTTCCAGTTCTAGCAGCTCTTTCAGAAACAGACCAAGTTCCCCATCCAACTAATGCAACTTTGTTACCTGACTTTAAAGACTTAGTAACGTTAGAAGTTAAAGAGTCTAATGCAGCTTTAGCAGAAGCTTTAGAAATTCCTGCGTCAGCAGCCATTGCATCGATTAAATCTGATTTGTTCATAATTTTAATAAGTTTTAAAAATTAATTATTGTTTATTTTGCTAAATAGCTCAACAAATATAGTAGGAATGCGGTACCGTGCAAGTTTTGATCTTAAAAAACACGGTATTTGTTAATAAAATAGGTGCAATTGTTAATAACCACAGTTGTTTTTTATTAAAAAACTATAAAACCTTATAAATAAAGGGCTACAGCGCTTTTGCTTCTTTGTCGAATTGAAAACCGTTTAATAAACTTTTGGCGTCCATTAATTTTTTACCAGAAATCTTAATTTGATCTACAATAAGAAAACCTCCTTTTACTGCAATTTTTAATTCCTTTTTAGAAGTAATAACTGTTCCGTTAATATATTCATGCTCAGAATAGTCTTTTGTTACACCATATATTTTAGCTGAAATTTCCTCCTCGCCATTTTGTATTGTTGTCCAAGCAGCGGGGTATGGGTTTAACCCTCGAATATGATTGTAGATGTCGTTTAAAGACTTAGACCAATCTATTTTACAATTATGTGGGTACAATTTATGAGCAGATTTTTCTTCTAATTCAGGCTGTTTTATTGTTTTTACATCTCCTTTAGCAATTAAATCTAGTGTTTCTGCAACTAAATTTGCACCTAAATACATTAGTCGGTCATGTAATTGGCCAACAATTTCATCTTCTTTTACAGTAACTTCTTTTTGTAAAATAATTTCGCCTGTATCTATTTTATCATCAATGAAAAAGGTAGTAACACCTGTTTTAGTTTCACCATTAATAATGGCCCAGTTAATTGGCGCAGCTCCACGATATTCAGGCAATAAAGAAGCATGTAAATTAAAAGTACCATATGCTGGCATTGCCCAAACAGCTTTAGGTAACATTCTAAAGGCAACGACTATTTGTAAATTAGCATTCCAATTTTTTAAAGCACTCTGAAATTCTTCGTTTTTTAAATTAGTAGGCTGTAGGATTGGTAAGTTTTGAGACAGCGCATATTTTTTTACGGCAGATTCATTTAGCTTACGACCTCTACCAGCAGGTTTATCTGCCGCAGTAATTACGCCAACTACATTATAATCATTTTCGATAAGGTGTTGTAAAATGGTCACCGCAAAATCGGGTGTTCCCATAAAAACGATACGTAAATCTCTCATTTATAATAAAAAATATTTATTGTTAGTAACGCTGATTTTTTCTTCTGATAACAGCTCGCGCAAAAGTATTAAAATGTTTGCTTCTTTTTGATTTAACTGTGTGCAGATTTGTTGTACAGTTAAGGAAGTGTTTTTTTCTAATAGTTTGATAATAATATCGGGGTTGATGTTAATAATTTGTTTTTCATTTAAACAGACATCACAAATTCCACATTTTTTAGTGAATTTTTCATCAAAATAACGCAATAATTGTATACTTCTGCAAGTTTCATCATTTTTAATAAACTGCAACAAATCGTTGTTTTTTTGTTTTTTTTGGTTTAAATAAATTTTAATGTTTTTAGAAACTCGATTTATAGTTTTGTCGTCTTCACGTGGATGTAAAAAAAACAATTCAATATTATTTGTAGTTTTATTATACTCAGCCAAATTATGAGTTACCAAATTTTCAAGTTCTTTAAATACTTGTAAAGAAGTAATGCCTATTTTTTTAGCAATGTAAAATTCATCAATTTTTATTAAATTTTCAAAAACACCACCATATAAACGTAATAACGTTTGAATAAAGTTTTTTGAAGATGAGTTTTGCTGAGAGTATCTTATAACTTGTTTACTTGTTGCAATGAATTGAATGGTAGATTTTTGATTAAAATTTGAGTTTAATTCAATAATTCCATTACTATTTAATAGCTGTAAAATATTGTGACCTTTGTTAGGCACTAATTTGTATTTATTACAAAATTCTAATAAATTAAAACTAAAAGAAGTTTCTATAAATTCACCTTTTGCAATTTGAAAATGTTGATATAATTTTTGATGCACAAATTTTATTTCATCAATAGTAGGTAATGATTTTTCTAATAAATCCTTGCTAAATTTAAGGTCACTTTTGTTTGATAAAACAACAGAAAATGCTTTTTTACCATTCCTTCCACCACGGCCTGCCTCTTGAATATAGTTTTCTATTGATGCTGGTAAATTTAAGTGAATAACAACTTTAACATTAGGTTTGTCAATACCCATACCAAAAGCATTGGTAGCTACTATAATTGGTGTTTTTTCGGTTATCCAATTATCAAAAGAAAGTTGTTTTTCTGTATTTGATAATCCACCGTGGTAATAAGTACTTTTAAAACCATTTACATTTAAATAAGCACAGATATCCTTGGTTTTAGCTCTCGAATTTACATAAACAATTGCAGGAGCTTTTGTTTTTGTAAAAATTTGATGTAGTTTTCCTAGTTTGTCATCCGTATTAAAAATTTGATAGGCTAAATTTTCTCTAAAAAAAGATTTTTTAAAAATTGTAGGATTTTCTATACCTAAAGAAATTATAATGTCATCAATAACTTTTTTTGTGGCTGTTGCGGTTAAAGCAATAATATTTGTTGTTGGGTGTAGTTCTTTTAAAATAGCTATGTTTTGATAGGAAGGACGAAAATCATGTCCCCATTCTGAAATGCAATGAGCTTCATCAATAGCAATTAAATTTACATTTAATTGTTTTATTTTATCTTGAATAAAACGCGATTGTAAACGCTCTGGAGAAAGATAGAGAAATTTTATATTTCCAAACCGAATGTTGTCAAAAAGTGTAATTATAGCATCTTGTGAGCTTCCTGAAGGAATTGTGGTTGCTTTTATACCTTTATTAATAAGGCTATCAACTTGGTCTTGCATTAAGGCAATTAAAGGAGAGATAACAATACAAACACCTTCGTTTACTAATGCAGGTACTTGAAAACAAATTGATTTACCACCACCTGTTGGTAATAAAGCAATGGTGTTTTTACCGTTTAAAACGGTTGTTATAATTTTTTGTTGAGGCGCTCTAAAAGAGGTGTATCCCCAATAATGTTGTAATATTTTTAATGATTTTTCATACATCGTTTTATAACGATTGTAATATAAAGTTACAACGTTCTTTTACTGATCCGAAAGGAACCATTATAATTTCATAACCAATTTCTTCGTAAGCTTCTTTTAAAAAAGTATCAATCTTAACAGCTTGCTCAAAAGTTTCATAGCGCTCGTTATCTGATCTATAAATTTTTTCCCAAGGTGCGCACATAAATACTTTAGTGTATAAGTATTTACTGCTTTTTTCTTTATAAATAGGCGGGTATTCACTTGCTAAATAATTCATGTAAGCATGTACATCAGGAATTCCTCTATCAAAAAAAACAATATCATTATCGTTCTTTTCAGCCTCTAAATACTGCTGTTCTCTACCTTCCAATAACATTTGACTAAAAAGCAAAGGCTGCTCTAAAAACAATTGATCAATTCCATCCTTTTGCGCTTTAAGTGTTACTTCTCTTGAAATTTCAGGCATACAATTATACCCACGTTTTATAAACTCTTTTAAGATTGAAGATTTTCCTGTACCAGGGCCACCTATTAAAACTATTTTTTGTTGCATGCTGCAAAAATATAAGTTTCAAATTATATATGTAATAAATAGTGTAATTTTGTGTTTCATCATTTTAAGTTTTTTTAATGATTATTATTTTTTAGAAAAAAAGAGATAGAAAACATTATGTCAACAGATAGAGAAGCATTTTATATTAAATTAAAAGGACAGTTAGAAGATACTACAACCTTTCCAGCTAAATATTTATACAAGTTTATTGTGCCTACAGATGGAAATCAGGTAGAAGAAGTAAAAGATTTATTTAATAAAGGAGGGGCGGTTATTGAAACAAAAAAATCAAGAACAGGTAAATATAATAGTCTTTCAATACACTTAACAGTTAAAAATGCAGATGAAGTAATCGCTTATTATAAAAAAGCCGAAGCGATTAAAGGAATTATTTCTTTATAAGAAGCAATTTCAATTAACAGGAAATAAGAAAATATTTGTGTAAAATTAATTTATAATAACGTGAAAAAAAGTATCTTTTTATTAATAAGTGTTTTAATAATTTCTTGTGATTTAATTAGTTTAAAAACTGAAAAAGTTACGCAACATAGGCCTATTGCTACAGTTTATAATAAAAATCTATATAAAAAAGATATTGAAGAGTTGTTGCCAAAAGGAATTACAAAAAAAGATAGTTTGGTAATCGTAAAAGGACTAATTAACTCTTGGGCAAAACAACAATTATTATTAGCTAAAGCTGAAGAAAACATATCAGAAGTTAATAGTGAAAGGATTGAAAAATTAGTAAATACATATAAAAAGAGTTTATATATAAATGGCTACAAAGAGCGTTTAATAAAACAGCAACTGGATACTGTTGTAAATCGAGAAGATATAAAGCAATATTATCAAAAAAATAAAGAGAATTTTAAATTAAATGAAGAGTTATTACAGTTTGAATATATTCATTTTGGGAAAGATTTTTTAGATAAGGAAGAAACCATAAAAAGTTTTAAATCTTCTAAAGAAGAAGATCATGAAGATCTAGAAAGGCATTTGTTAAATTTTAAATCATACCGATTGCAAGATTCAACTTGGGTACCATTTTCTTATTTGCAACAAAAAATCCCACCATTTCAATCAGAAACAAAGGAAAATTTGTTAAAAATATCTAAATACATACAAAAAGAAGATAGTTTAGGAGTATATTTGGTCGCTGTAAAAAATAAGTTGTCAAAAAATGCGACAGCACCATTAACATTTGTAAGTTCGAGGATTAAACAAATAATTTTACACAAACGAAAATTAGAATTAATTAGAGAGATAGAAAAAACGCTAATAAATGATGCAATTCAAAACAAAAACTTTAAAGAATACTAGTATACTGTTCACCTTTTTCTTAGCAAGTTTAGGGGTAATAAATGCACAAGAAAATAAAATAGATGGTGTTGCAGTAGTCATTGGTAAAAACATTGTTTTAGATTCTGATATAGATAAATTTAAGCAAGAAGTAGAGTTAAGAAGCGAGGGTAAAATAAAAATTTCTAACTGTGAAATGTTAGAAGAATTAATGCAACAAAAATTACTAGCACATCATGCGGTAATTGATAGCGCCGTAGTATCTCAATCTGAAATAGATAGTAAGGTAGACAGAAGTATTGCTTTTTTTACCAATGAGTATGGTAGTGAAGAAAAGGTAATTAAAGCTTATGGTTTTAATGATATTGAAGACTTAAGAAAAGAGCTAGGAAAAGTTCAAAAAGAAAACCTTTTAATTGAAAAAGAACAATTAAAAATAACAGAAGATATTGATGTAACTCCAGAAGAAATACGCGTATATTTTAAAGGATTAGCTGATAAAAAAGAATTGCCAGAAATTCCTGCAGAAGTGCAAATAGCACAATTAGTTTTAAAAGCCGAACCTACTAAAGAAGAAAACGATCGTGTTATAAACAAGCTTAATGAAATTAAAAAACAGGTTGAAAACGGAGCAAGTTTTAAATTAAAAGCAATTATAAATTCAGACGATCCAAGTGCTGCTCAAAACAGCGGTAATATGGGAGTAATTACTAAAGAAACAGGTTTTGTAAAAGAGTTTAAGGAAGTGGCTTTTTCATTAGAAGAAGGTCAAATTTCTGAACCATTTAAATCTCCTTTTGGATATCATATTGTTTTATTAAATAAAATAAGAGGTAACGGACGTGATGTTTCTCACATATTAATACAACCTGAAATAGCAGACGAAAAACTAAAAGAAACAAAAGAAGCTATAGAAAAACTAAAAAAAGAAATAGAAGAAGGTAAAATTACTTTTGAAGAAGCGGTAAAAAAGTATTCTGAAGAAGAAGAAACTAAAAATAACGGCGGGCTATTAATAAACCCATATACGCAAGAAACCACTTTTGAGTTAACAAGAATGGCTCCTGATTTATTTGGAAGAATTAGTGAGTTAAATAAAGGAGATTTATCAGATGTTTTTTATGATGAAACTCGTGAAGGAGAAAAGATGTACAAAGTGATTTTATTAAAAGATAAAACAGATACTCATACAGCAGATCTTGTAGATGATTATGTAAGAATGCAGCAATTTGCTTTGGCTAAGAAAAAAGAGGAAACAATAACAAAGTGGACTAAAGAAAAAATCCAAGAAACTTATATAAAGCTAGGAAACGATTATAAAGATTGTACCTTTAAAAAAGATTGGAAAAAAGAAAACAAATAAGAACTAATAATTTTAGTATATTGTGATTCCCGCCTTTAGCGGGAATCTTATTTTAGAATAGTTTGTAAAATAAGGTTTTTAGATAAAAACATTTAAAATTTAATCCATGTCAGACGTAGCTGCTGTAAACAGTTTAGTAAAAAAATATAGTCAATTACAACAAGAAATAGGTAAAGTAATAATAGGGCAACAAGAAGCTGTTAATTATACATTGTTGTCTATTATTTGCGGAGGTCATTCACTTTTAATAGGAGTACCTGGTTTGGCAAAAACCTTATTAGTAAACACCATTTCTAGTGCTTTAGGTTTGCAGTTTAATCGCATTCAGTTTACACCTGATTTAATGCCTTCTGATATTTTAGGAAGTGAAATATTAGATGAAAATCGTCAATTTAAATTTATAAAAGGACCCATTTTTTCAAATATTATTTTGGCAGATGAAATTAATCGTACACCACCAAAAACACAAGCAGCTTTGTTGGAAGCAATGCAAGAAAAATCGGTAACAGTTTCTGGACATCATTATAAATTAGAATTACCTTTTTTTGTATTGGCAACTCAAAATCCGATAGAACAAGAAGGAACGTATCCTTTACCAGAAGCACAGTTAGATAGGTTTATGTTTTCTATTCATTTAGAATATCCAACATTTGAAGAAGAAGTAGCTGTTGTAAAAAGTACAACATCTACAATAAATCAAAAAGTAAATGCTGTACTTTCATCTCAAGAAATTATTGAAATACAACAGTTAGTTAGAAAAATACCCGTAGCTGATAACGTAGTAGAATATGCAGTTGGTTTGGTAGGGAAAACCCGCCCAAAATCAGAAAAATCAACAGAGCTTATAAAAAAATATATTGATTGGGGAGCAGGCCCAAGAGCTTCACAAAATTTAATTTTAGGAGCAAAAGCACATGCGGCAATAAACGGAAAATTTTCTCCTGATATTGAAGATGTTCAAGCGGTTGCTATACCTATTTTGTCACATAGAATTGTGAAAAATTACAAAGCTGAAGCTGAAGGAATAAATATTAAAGAAATAATTAAATCCTTATTTTAAAATGAAAAAGTTACTAATAAGGAGTATTTTGTTATTGTTAATTATGATTTCTTGTAAAAAAGAAGTAGTTAAAGTATCAGAAGAAACAGAAAAAAAAGAAATTTTATCAGTAATGAAAGCTCAAGAAGAGGCGTGGTCTAACCACGATTTAAAAGGGTTTATGCAAGGTTATTGGAAAAGTGATTCATTAAAATTTTATGGGAGAAATGGTATTACTTTTGGCTGGAATAAAACCTTAGCGAACTATGAAAAAGGATACCCAACAAAAGACCATTCAGGCGAATTAAAATTTAAAATTAATGATATTTCAAAAATTACTGAAGGAGCGTACTCTGTAATGGGAGAGTATTATTTAACAAGAAAAGTAGGCAATGCAAACGGTGTTTTTATGATTATCTTTAAGAAGATAAAAGGGCAATGGAAAATTATAGCAGATACTTCTTGTTAAAGATAGTTAATAATATAAAAAAAAGGACGTTTTAAAATAAAACGTCCTTTTTTTATGAAATATGATTTTCTTAGTTAAGAAAACATCTTCGCTACTTTTTCAGCTTTTCTACTTTCACTATAATCGTAAAAACCTTCGCCAGATTTTACTCCTAATTTGCCAGCGTTAACCATATTAACTAATAACGGACAAGGCGCGTATTTAGGATTTTTAAATCCGTCGTACATTACATTTAAAATAGATAAACAAACATCTAAACCAATAAAGTCAGCTAATTGTAAAGGTCCCATTGGGTGAGCCATTCCTAATTTCATTACTGTGTCAATTTCGGCAACACCTGCAACTCCGTTGTATAATGTTTCAACAGATTCGTTAATCATTGGCATTAAAATACGGTTTGCTACAAAACCAGGATAATCATTAACTTCTACAGGAATTTTATTGATTTTTTTAGTTAAATCAACCGTAAAGTTCATTACCTCATCCGTAGTATTATACCCTCTAATAATTTCAACCAATTTCATAATTGGCACTGGGTTCATAAAATGCATTCCAATTACTTTTTCAGGTCTGTTTGTAACAGCGGCTATTTGTGTAATAGAAATAGAAGATGTGTTGGTTGCTAAAATGGTTTCTTCAGGGCAAACAGCGTCTAAATCTTTAAATATTTTTAATTTTAAATCGACATTTTCAGTAGCAGCTTCAACAACTAAACTAGCATATTGCACGCCTTCTTTTATAGAGGTATGTGTTGAAATATTGCCTAAAGTTGTATTTTTATCTTCTTCAGATATTTTATCTTTAGCAACCATTCTATCCAAATTTTTGGTAATAGTGGCTAAACCTTTATCTAAAGCAGCTTGCGATATATCAATAAGTTGTACATTGTATCCAAATTGAGCAAAAGTATGCGCAATTCCGTTCCCCATAGTTCCTGCTCCAATTACAGCGATATTTTTCATGTTATTTGTGGTGTTATATTATTTTTTAAAGCAATCGATAATTAAGTGAGCTACACGTAACGCTTCTGTACCTTGGCTTAATGATACGATTGGTGTGGTATTATTATTTATTGCATCTGCAAATGATTCTAATTCATCTAAAATAGCATTGTTTTCAACTACCTGAGGGTTATCAAAGTAAATTTGCTTTTTAACACCTTCAGCATTTTGTAATATCATTGCAAATTCATCAGGGTTTTCAGGAACGTCTTTCATTTTAACAACTTCAGATTTTTTTTCTAAAAAATCAACAGAGATGTAAGCATCCTTTTGAAAAAAGCGACTTTTACGCATATTTTTCATTGAAATTCTACTTGAAGTTAAGTTTGCAACACAACCGTTTTCAAATTCAATACGAGCATTGGCTATATCTGGTGTGTCAGAAATAACAGAAACTCCGCTTGCATGCACATTTTTTACTTTTGATTTTACGACGGATAAAATAATATCAATATCATGAATCATTAAATCTAAAACTACAGGTACATCAGTCCCTCTAGGGTTAAATTCAGCCAATCGATGTGTTTCAATAAACATTGGCGTATCAATCATATCTTTTACAGCTGTAAAAGCAGGATTAAAGCGTTCTACATGACCAACTTGTCCGCGAATGTGGTTTTGACTTGCTAAAGTTCTAATTCCTTCAGCTTCTTGCAAGGTGTTGGTAATTGGTTTTTCAATAAAAATATGCTTTCCTTTTTCTATAGCTTGTTTCGCACAATCAAAATGAGATAAAGTAGGAGTAACAATATCAACAACGTCAACAGCGTTTATTAATTCATCAATAGAGTTAAATAGTTTGTAGCCAAATTCATTGGCTACTTTTTGTGCGTTTTCGGTAAAAGGATCATAAAACCCTACCAGTTCATATTTTTTTGATTGTTGTAACAAACGTAAATGAATTTTACCTAAATGACCTGCTCCTAAAACTCCAGCTTTTAACATAGTATATTTGAATTTATTTATCATTTTTATATAAAGAGTATCAAAAAATAATCTTTAAATAATCCTGTTTTTAATCGATTTAGCCATTCTTTTTTAGTTAGAAAAGCAATGCTAACAAAGATACAATTTTATACAGATTTATTACTACTTTTGATTTACCGAAATTTTATTATTTGTGATAGATACTACCAAACACCAAGGACTTAGAAATCAATTAGCTGCTGTTTTACAAGCTAAGGGTATTGTTGATAATAACGTGTTAAATGCGATACGTAAAATACCAAGACATTTGTTTATTGATAGTAGTTTTGAAGCACATGCATATCAAGACAAAGCGTTTCCTATTGCTGCTGAACAAACAATTTCTCATCCGTACACGGTAGCTTTTCAATCTCAGGTTTTAGAAGTTAAACATGGAGATAAAGTATTAGAAATAGGAACAGGGTCAGGATATCAAACCGCAGTTTTATTAGAACTAAAAGCAGAAGTATATTCTATAGAAAGACAGCATGAACTGTTTAAAAAAACTTCACGATTTTTACCTAAAATAGGGTATAGGCCTAAGCGATTTATTTTTGGAGATGGCTATAAAGGGTTGCCAGAAGAAGCGCCTTTTGATAAAATTATAGTTACAGCAGGTGCGCCTTTTGTGCCTAAAGCGTTATTGGGTCAAATAAAAATAGGTGGAATATTACTTATTCCGGTAGGAGATAAAGAACAAATAATGACATTATTTATTAGAAAATCGCCAAAAGAGTTTGAAAAACACGAATTGGGTGATTTTAAATTTGTACCAATGTTAGAGAAGAAAAACTAAAAAATCCGCTTGAGAAAGCGGATTTATTGAATTTGAATAAAAGAAACATCAATTTATTCAGCAATCACAGTTGCATCAGCAACAACAATTTCTGATTGATGTTGGTTTTGTTTTGTTTGGTCAGTTTTTGATAAACCACAAGGTGCTGTACTTCCACAAGAAGAAAAACCTATTAAACTAACAACACAAATTGCAATAAATACTACTTTTTTCATTTTTTTGGTTTTAAAAAATCAAAGATACATATTTCTAATTAATTCATTAGAGTCTTTCTTCGAATCAATAACGTTAAACCCTATCATTTTATTTTGTATGGAAGTGATTAATTTTTCGTTTACAGGCTCTCCATCATTCCATTCGGTAATAGATAGCCATTCTTGAATATCTTCTAGTTGTTGTTCGTATCTGACTGCTAGTGTTTTATCAATATTATCAATGTTTTTAAAATCGCTTGTACAGTTGTTAACGATGTCTAAAACTTTTTTAACTTCATCAAAATTATTTTCTAATATTTCATTGCGTACCGCAACCACAAAACATGGCCAAGGAGTAGGGCAGTCACCTAAACGTCTAAAAGTATTATTATCAACTAAAGGTTTGGTGGTAAAATGTTCCCACATAAAATAATCAGCTTCATCGTTAGTTAATGCGTCTATACCTCCTTGAAGATCACCAACAACTTTAAATTTTAAATTATTGATATTCCATCCGTTATTATGTGCATTTACAATTGCCATTAAATGTGACCCAGAGCCAAAACGGCTTATAGCAACAGTAGCATTTTCTAAATCTTCAATTTTTTTAAATTTAGATTTAGCACTTACATGAATTCCCCATATCAAAGGACTTTTTACAAAGGTTTGTGTTATTTTAGAAGGATTTCCATTAATAATATCTTTAATAATTCCTTCGGTTAAGACAATAGCAATATCAACTTCTCCAGCTCGTAAAGCTTTACACATTTGACCAGTACCACCAGGGTAGTCTTGCCAACGTAAGTTAATGTTCTGATTGGTAAATTCTTTATTTTTTAATGTGATGTACCAAGGATAATTAAAATGTTCTGGTACACCACCAATTTTTAAGTTTAACATTTACTCAACTAATTTATTTAATGTATATGAAATTAAATCAGCAACTACTTTGCTAGGGTTTTCACTAAAAGTACCGTTTGCTCTATTGGCAATTATAGCGTTCATAGAAGCGGCATTGTGTCCTAATAGTTTTGATAAACCATAAATTGCAGAAGTTTCCATTTCTAAATTGGTGATTTTATTTTCTTTATAACTAAAAGAATCTATTTTGTTGTTTAAGTTACTGTCTTGCAAAGCTAAACGTAATACTCTTCCTTGCGGACCATAAAAACCTCCAGCGGTAGCTGTGATTCCTTTAAAAACAACATCAGACATTAATTTGTTCTCCAATTTTTTTCCATTAGAAACAACAATTGGGTAGGCTTTTTTAGCACTCCAATTAGTATGTGCTATAAAAGCTTGTTCAATTTCAGGGTGCTCAATTTCTTCTGTTTGATATGATAATAACATTCCGTTTAAATCAATAGCATGTGAACTTAGCAAAAAGCTATCTACTGGAATGTCAGCCTGTAACGATCCTGAGGTTCCAATACGAGTAATATTTAATTGGGTATGTGTTTCTTTTACTTGACGTGTTTGTAAATTGATGTTAACCAAAGCGTCTAATTCATTTAAAACAATATCAATATTATCGGGTCCAATTCCGGTAGAAATAACAGTTAAACGTTTTCCTTTATAAGTTCCAGTAGCGGTTTTAAATTCACGTTTTTGAGTTGTAAATTCAATATTGTCAAAATGTTGGGTAACTTTATCTACACGGTATTGATCGCCAACAAAAATAATATCGGTAGCAATATGTTCTGGTCTTAAATTTAAATGGTAAATACTTCCATCGGGGTTTAAGATAAGCTCAGAATGTTCAATGTTCATTTATGATGTAATTTTTAGCAGCTTATTTGTAGTGTTTACATATAAGTAGCTGTATTTTTTCGCCCCGCCAAGATACGAAAAATCAGAACGGATTTTACCATAATAATTTGTTTGTTGGTGTAACACTTGTTTTCCTATTCTGCTTAATTTGACAGGGTTAAAAGAAGTAAACATTTTTTTAAGTTGCTCTACTTTATTAAGGTATTGAGAGTCACTAAACCCGTAATTTTCTTGATTACTTAATAGGTTGGTAATGAGTTGGTTTTTGTTGTTAAATTGGTTATTTTTAACAGTTTTTAGAATGTTGTTTTCTATATGATTCAATCCATTTTCAATAGAAGGAAAACGTAATAAGTGATGTTTTATAGCTTCTTCTAAGTACTTAAAGGTTGTGTTTGTAGGTAATTTGTAGGCGTTTTCTATTTGTAATGGACTTTCAGAACAATATAATTGCCACATATAATCCGCATATTCAATATCATCTTTGGTTAAGGTAATTTTGTTAGCGTAGTGTTCTTTTAATTGTTGGTCAGAAAGCTCACCTAAACCAACTAATTTGTCTTGATTTTCAATTTTACCGCTACAGACTAATGATATTTGGCGGCCTTGTCTATAACGTTTTAACCAACTAATTATCGCAAGCATGTTTATTTGACAAAACAAATCGTACTCAAACCATAATATAATTTCATCCTGTGCTTTTTCATTACAAAGGTTACGATATTCTTTTACAGTATAATCTATAAATTTTTGTTTAGAAATTTTATAGGAAGATTTTAAAAAGTCGAAACGTGTTCTCCAAAAAATTTCACTACCAACATCGGCAGTAGTTTTACCTTCACATAGCATTTCTCGCCAGGTAATTATTTTACCATCAAGGTTTAATTTTTGAAGTTTTTTGGTTGCTACATCTCCGTTTGTAATATGCAATTTAGGGGAAATCATATTTAAAGGAATTTAATTAAGTTTGATTTTTATACATACTAAACGTTGTTTTTTTTACGTTATTATTAATTAGTTGTTTTTTTATTATATAACAATAACAAAGCGTAAAGAAGAAGTATTCTTTACGCTTTGTTATTGTTAGCCTCCAACACGTTTTACGTTGAATCCTTTATTTTTTAAAATTTCCATTATTTTGTCACGATAATCTCCTTGAATAATTATTTTATCATCTTTAAAACTACCACCAACACTTAATGTTGTTTTTATTTCTTTCGCTAATTTTTTAAAATCTTTTGTAGCTCCATTATAACCATCTAAAATTGTGATGGGTTTTCCTTTTCGTTTTTCATATTTACAAAGTATAGGATCATCTTGTAACCAAATTTCTGATTTTGGTTCTTCCACTACTTTAGTTTCTTTATGGTCAGGAAATAAGTTTTTTAATTGATCGTGTAAATCCATTTTTATTTTTTTAAACCTAATTCACGTAAACGCTCATCTAAAAACTCACCAGCCGTAATGTCTTCAAATTGTTTAGGGTTGTTTTCATCGATACAATTTTCTAACACGTCTAATTTCATATCTGAAACAGGGTGCATGAAAAAAGGAATTGAATAACGAGAAGTTCCCCAAGATTCTTTTGGAGGATTGGTAACTCTATGTATGGTAGACTTTAATTTGTTATTACTATGACGCGACAACATGTCACCTACATTAATCATCAATTCATCAGGTTGTGCAACAGCATCAATCCAATCACCATTGTGGTTTTGAACTTGTAGTCCTTTTCCTTGTGCTCCCATTAATAAGGTAATTAAATTGATATCACCATGAGCAGCCGCTCTTTCGGCTCCTTTTGGTTCTGTTAAAATAGGAGGATAGTGAATAGGACGTAAAATACTGTTTCCGTTTTTTATATAATTGTCAAAATAAGCTTCTTCTAAACCTAAATGTAGTGCTAATGAACGTAATACGTATTTTGCTGTTTTTTCTAACATTTGATAGGTTTGTTTACCTACTTTATTAAAGTTAGCAAGCTCATTAACAGTAACGTTTTCAGGATATTCGTTTGCGTATTTAGAGTCAGCATCTACATATTGACCAAAATGCCAAAATTCTTTTAAGTCCCCTTCTTTTTTTCCTTTAGCACTTTCTTTACCAAATGATACATAACCTCGTTGTCCTCCAATTCCAGGAATTTCGTATTTTTCTTTTATGTTAGTAGGTAAATCAAAAAAGTTTTTAATCTCGGTATATAAATTATCAACTAATTCATCATCTAAAAAGTGCCCTTTTAAAGCTACAAATCCGATATTCTCATAAGCGTCACCAATTTCATTGATGAATTTTTGTTTTCTGTTTTTATCATCAGATAAAAAATCTTCTAAATTTACGCTTGGAATTTTATTCATTGTTAATAAGTTTAATTATTTAAAGTGTAAAGTTAGTGAAATCAACTGTAAGCTTTAAAATTACTTATTAACAAATGGGATTAAGTACGAAATAGTGTAATTAAAACCAAAACCTGTATTGCTTTCAAAAACACGATTAAAACCAGGAGCGTATAAGGTTTTAAAGTTTTTTTGATCGTCTAGGCTTAGCATTATTTTATATGAAAAACCTGCGCTTAAAAAAAGGTTTTTAAATGTTTCTACTTTTATACCTAGTTGAAATTCGGTCCAGTGAGCGGTTAATCCGGTTTCAGTTAAAGGTGTTTGAGCTGTGTTTGATGGGAAGTATGGCGTGCCAACATTGGTTTTATAACTATTTAAAGTATGGTCAAAAAGAGCAAAACCGTAACGCATCCCTATATAAATTTCATTATTCATGTCTAACCAATTTTGGTAGGCATTAAAGTTGGCTCCTAATCGAATAAAACTTCCTTTAGAGGTTGATGTAGCAAAATCTTCAAAAGTTTTTTCTTCCTCATACCCTAATTCGGTAGCGATATACCATTTTTTAGAAATACGATAATCACCAACTAACTCTAATCCACTATAACTTTTATCTACAATTGCTAAAACAGGTCTACTGATGTCAACTCCTAAACGAAGTCCATATCCAGTTTTATAGGTTATACTATCTTTTTTAGTTTGAGAATTTTCTTTTTTTTGTGAGTATCCGATTGCACAAACAAATAATAAACAGATACTAATAATATACTTGTACATGCGCTTTTGTTTGATCGTTAATGTTTGAAATTGTTGAAGTAGATAAATTATCAATCCAGCTAGTATGCGTAATATCTATGTCATTAAATACAACTCTGTAACCACAAGAGCGAGAAACATAATCGTCTTCAGTATTGTACTTTATAGTTAACGTAGCTGTTTTATTGTTGCTAGCTAAATTATCATCAGCATTCATTTTTAAAGTATAAACAGTTTCAGAGGCTAAACTATTTAAAGGTATTGCAATACTATCTGTAGTTATACTCGTAAAAAGACTATCTGTTTTACCTTGTGCAATCATAGAAAAACGTTGTACTTTTTTTAATTCAAACACATCGTCTTTGTCATAAAAAGTTAGTATTAAACTAGGTGTTACAGGGTTTTGAACGCAAAAATCATCTCTTTCGCAAGATGAAAACCCAATTAAACTGATTAATAAGATAAATAAGTATTTTTTCATTTAATTTTATTTTTCAAATAAAACAACAGTTTCGATATGTGCTGTGTGTGGAAATTGGTCTACTAAACTAATCTTTTTTAATTGATAACCACAATTTATTAACTCTTCAGTATCGCGCGCTTGTGTTGCAGGATTACAAGAAACATACACCATTCTATCAGCGTTTAAATTGATGATTTTTTTAAGTGTTTTAGGTGCAATTCCAGCACGAGCAGGGTCTAAAATAATTGTTCTTATTTTGTTTTGAAATTGTGGATGCTCGTTTAAAAACTTACCAACATCTGCAGCATAAAACTCTAAACCTTCAATTTTATTTCGTTTGGCATTCTTTTTCGCATCTTCAATTGCCGAGGCAACAATATCTACCCCAACTATTTTAGCGTTTTGACTTCTTGAAGCTAAAATTTGCCCTATGGTTCCTGTACCACAAAATAAATCCATTACCACAGTATTATCAATAGCTTCCTTGTTTTCTAAAGCATAATCAATAACTTTTGTGTATAATTTTTCGGCAGATTTAGGGTTTGTTTGAAAAAAGCTTTTCATACTAATTTCAAAGTTTAAGGCTAATAGTTCTTCAACAATTTTATCTTTTCCAGCAATCAGTTCGATACTTCCAGAAGTAGCAATGGTTCTATCACCAACTTCATCATTTATAGTATGCAATAAACCAGCTAAACGTTCGCCAAAAATATCTTTTAATAATGTAGCAAATGCTTGCATATCAAATTTAGGTAAATCGTAAGATGTAGTTACTAAATTGAATAGCAATTCGTTTGTTTTATATGATTTTCTTACAACAAAATATCTGAAAAAACCTTCTTTTTTAGGGCCGTGCCAAGGAGCCAAACCCGTTTTTTCACAATATTCACGAATTACTTTTAAGTTGTCTTCAACTTGTGCATCAAACAATCCAGAATCTTTATTTAAATTATCTCCCATCCACCAAACACCACGACGTTTAAAGCCTAAGGTAAAAAAATCAGCATCAGTTTTATTTACTCTATCATAACCGATGGCAGAAAAACCATATTCCATTTTATTTCGGTAATGAAATACATTTGGTGAGGTAATAAATTCATCAAATAAATCGTCAATATTTGCTACTTTACCAATACGTTTAAATAATGATAGCGTACTTTCTTTTTTATATTGATGTTGTAAATCAATCGGTAATTGAATATACGGAGCTCCAGGAATGTCTTGAAAAGGTACTGTAACTTCATCATCAGATGCTTGTAAAACATCTATTAATTTTGCCTCAGCATATTTTTTGCTCGATTTTTTAATCTGTGCTTTTACCAATTGTCCTGGCAATGTATTGGGTACAAAGACAACAAAACTTCCTTCTTCAGAATGGATTCTTGCAATTCCTTTTCCGCCAAAGGCGTAATCTTCAATTTTTAATTCTAAAACTTGATTTCTTTTAACAAATTTGTTTCGTTCTCTACGTGGCATTTTGTATCATTTATAGGCTTGCAAAATTAGGAAAAGATATTTTATATTTAGTAAATTGCAGCAATTTTAGGGATGATTTCTTTCCCACGCTGAATTTTCGACACTTTTCGAAAGGATAAAGGTAGATAAGGAATGGATTTTATATTCATTAATTAAAAACTTATTAAAAATGGCTGTTTTAGACCAATTAACTTCGCAACAAGCGATTGAACTAGAAAACAAATACGGAGCACACAATTATCACCCATTACCAGTGGTGTTAAGTAAAGGAGAAGGTGTTTATGTTTGGGATGTTGAAGGTAAAAAATACTACGATTTTTTATCGGCTTATTCTGCAGTAAACCAAGGGCATTGTCATCCTAAAATTGTTGGAGCAATGGTAAACCAAGCGCAAACATTAACCTTAACATCGCGTGCTTTTTACAACGATATGTTAGGTAAATATGAAAAATTTGCTACTGAACTTTTTGGTTTTGATAAATTATTACCAATGAATACAGGAGCTGAAGCGGTAGAAACTGCTTTAAAGTTGTGTAGAAAATGGGCGTATGAAGTTAAAGGAATCGATGAAAATGATGCACAAATAGTAGTTTGTGAAAATAACTTTCACGGACGTACAACAACAATTATTTCTTTTTCAAACGATCCGGTAGCGCGTAAAAACTTTGGACCGTTTACAAACGGATTTATTAAAATAGAATACAATAACTTAAAAGCTTTAGAAGAAGCTTTAGCGAGTGATAAAAATATTGCAGGTTTCTTGGTTGAGCCGATTCAAGGTGAAGCAGGAGTGTATGTTCCGTCTGAAGGATATTTAGCAGCGGCAAAAGCGTTGTGTGAAAAACACAATGTATTATTTATTGCTGATGAAGTACAAACGGGAATTGCACGTACTGGTAAAATGTTAGCAGTAGATCATGAAAATGTAAAACCAGATATTTTAATATTAGGAAAAGCATTAAGTGGAGGAGCATATCCAGTTTCTGGTGTATTAGCTAATGATAATATTATGAATGTTATTAAACCAGGAAATCATGGGTCTACTTTTGGAGGGAACCCTGTTGCAGCAGCAGTTGCAATGGCAGCCTTAGAAGTTGTGCAAGAAGAAAGTTTAGCTAATAATGCTGAAAAATTAGGGCAAATTTTTAGAAAAGAATTAGCAGCATTTGCTGAAACAACTGATTTAGTAAAGTCGGTAAGAGGTAAAGGGTTATTGAATGCTGTTTTAATTAATGATACTGAAGAAAGCTCAACTGCTTGGGATATTTGTATACAATTACGTGATAACGGATTGTTAGCAAAACCAACACATGGAAACATTATACGTTTTGCACCACCTTTAGTAATGACAGAAACAGAATTAATGGAATGTATTGCAATTATTAAGAAAACAATTTCGGAGTTTAAAAAATAAATTCTTAAATTTTATATATGAAAAAGGAACGGTTTTTAAATCGTTCCTTTTTTATAGTAAATAAAAACTGTTTATTAAAAAAGTAAAAAACATTATTAATAGGTATAGCCCCGATTGTAGCGTTTGTTTGAGCTCCTTGCAAAGAGCGAGTGCGAAAAGCGGGAAATAGCTTCAAATAATTATGTTACTTTACCATTTCGTATACGTTTAAGTGCTTTTTTAAGATTCCTGAAGGGGTGTTTTTGGTTTCGTCAAAAATTCGAGTGTCGCCAAATAAAATAAAACTTTCTTTAGCTCTAGAAACGGCAACGTTTAACATATTGGGTTTGTTATCTTTTTCGAAAAATAAGGTGCCTTCATCTTGGTTAGAATATACCGAGCTAAACAAAATAATGTTTCGTTCGGCGCCTTGTAAAGCATGCACGGTACCTAATTTAATATCGTTTACTTTAAAGCCGGCTTCGGTTAATGCTTTTGATAGTTCTCCTTTTTGACTGGCAAATGGCGTAATGATACCTAAAACACTTTCAATAGTATCAACATTATAGGCTTCTTGTATGGTTTCTTTGTTTTGTTGCAGCCAAGTTATAATAGCATTTACTTCGTTTATATTGCAACGACTGTTAAATTTACGTTCGCTAAAACCTTCTACATGATACGCCATCATTGATGGAAAAACTTGGGTGTCTTTTGCTTTTCCTTTCATTGGTTTTAAAATACCGTTATAGGCTAGTTCGTTGCAAAAATTAATGATTTCATCGTTACATCTTCGGTGTTCTAATAAAACCAAACCTTGTTCTTTTTGATTGGCTAATGGGGTTTCAAATTCGCAAGCATTTTGTGCCATTTTCATAATGCTTCCGCTAGAAGCTAAAAAGCCCATTTGATTTAAATAATGCTGATCGTTTTCATTTTGTAGCATGTTTAAACTGGTTAAATTACCTACATCGATTTTAGGCGGAATAGACCAGATGGGTTCTATTTGTTTTAAATCGCCAATTACAAAGGCTTTTTGAGCTAATGAAAATACAGGAATACTAACTTCGGGTGTTACTTGACCAGCTTCATCAATAATTAAAAGATCTAAAAAGTTATATAAAGGTAGGTATTCGAAAATAGGTTTTCCGTTTTCGTTTTCTCCCTGAAATTGGCTATATAAAAAATGGGTTGGCGCCATGTAAAAAGTGGCAACAAAACATGGTGTAAGCATGGCTCTGCGTTTCCATTTTGCTTTAATGGCGTTTTCACCTGTTCCTTTTTCGGTGTTATTTTCAATAACATTTCTTGTTTCGAGTAACCAACGAGCTTCCCAATAATGAACAGCTAAAAGAAAGGATTTATGGCGTAACTCGATATCTAACTCATCATAAAAAAAACGTTGCGTAGTATTGTTGGAGTTTAATTTTTCGTACTCGTTTTGCCACATTTGGGCTTCGGATACAAAAGGAAACCCTTTGATATTATTTTTTACTTTCCAGTTTTTTAATTTTAAATTGGCTTGTAATGCTAAATTTACATTTGCAAGACATTCTTTTATAAAGTTATTTGTTTTTTGATTGTTACTGATAGTACCTTCAGTAATTTTAAAGATTACCTTTGAATCATTGTTTTGATCTTCATTACTGGTAGTAAAATAAAGCTTTACTTGATTGATAAAATCTGTTTGCTTTGCGGCTGATTTTAAATTGGTAAGTATGGTGCGCCACTCTTGAAGGTTTCCAATTTTAAACGCATCTTTTTTTATGTAATTATCTTCATTTAAAATGATGTTATTAAGATAATCAATAGCGCTTATATAATCGCTTGAAAATTGAACACCATCAATTAAAGTATCTTCAATTTTAATAATTTCATCTTGTAAAAATTCACAAACATCTTCTAGTGAATTTGTTTCGGTAGCATAGTAATTACAATATTGGGTTAAAAAATAATATTCAGCTTCGTCTACATATTTTTCATTTTCTAAATTACACAAAGTACCTTCATTACCAAACATGTTTCCTTTTAAAAAGTTAATGTTTTTTAAGGCTTTTTCACTTTTAGAGTTTGAAGGTAAGTAGGTAGCGTAACCGTTAAAGTCAGGTATCCAACGGGCAGCTAAATCTTTTTCGGTGCTTTTAGAATTAATAAAACTATCAATAATATTGGTTACCGCTTGGTTATTGTTAGAGCAGGCCAATATTATGGGAGCATCTTCTCCTTTAATGGCAGCTTTTACAAACTCGGTGGCAACTAAACTTTGTAATAATGTTGTTTTTCCGGTACCTGGAGGACCATTTACGGCTGTAACCGCATTTTCTTCGGCAGTTAAGTATGATAATAAAGTTTTTCGTTGACTAATAGATAAGGGAAACTCGTTAGACATTTGCCCTAAGTGTAAATGATTATAGTTTAAAAAACCTGTATCGGTAACAGCTTCTATTCGGTTTTTAGCAGCCGGATTTATTATTTTTGATAGTATTGGTAATGTTTCTTCGTTTTTTAATAAGTTTTCATACAAAAATAAAATACTTTTTGCAGTAGAAATTTTTGAACTGATAGCAAAATAAGTAAGTTGAAATTTAGTAGTATATTTTTCTACATTATAACTGTATAAATTATGATGGGTAATTGCTGAGAAAATATGATTTATATAATCCCAATATTCGTTCCAAGGTATGGTTTCATCTTCGTACTCAGCCTCTGGAGCTTCCATTTCTTTGGCATCTAAAATAGTATCGATGGCAGCAAAAATAAAATCATTTTTAACATCGGCTATTGGCGTTAAGTAATTACGAACAATTAATGGAAATATATCTTTTGGAGCCGATAATTGTCCAGATCTATTTACAACAGCAGTAATCCAAAAAGGGTGAATAGGGCGTTTATAAGCGGGATTGTCTGTTTGATATTCTAAATAAAAAGGGGCAATTAATATTTTAGTTTCTTCAACTTTATGCCATTTATTACTATCCTTTTTTGTGACTCCTTTTAATCGATTAATGCGACGTTCTTCAACATCTAACAATTCATTTGCTTGCTTAGTATTAATAAGGGCATTACTTAAATCGGTAGCGTTTTGATGAAATAAATTCTTGATTTTAGCAATATCGATGGCTAAATTTTCGCTATCTGATAAGCTGTTTTTATAGTATTGTAACCAGTTTTTTTCGTTTTGCATGCGTTGAAGAAATCCTGAATTTATAGGTTGATAAAGAAGGCGAAAATAGGATATTAATCAACCGAAAAAGGACTTTTAATTGTCTTTTTATCAACCAAAAATAAACAAGTTTTTAACTAATTCGTATTTAGTGAAATAGCAAAAGCGATTTGAAAACAGAGAAACATAAAATTTATCTGTTCGAAGATAATCGAAAATTTTGACAGTGTTCTACCTAGCAACAAATGTTTTTAATAATAAAAAGTTATTTACTGCTGCGCGTAATAATGATAATCTTTAATTACTGTGTCTATAAAATCCATTGGAGTTTGCTCAGTAGTAATGTTGGTTATCTCTTTAACTTTTTTGCTGAGCTTTACTATTACTTGATGATTTCTTTTTTTTCGAGCATCATGATATACTTTTTTAATGGTATGAATATCATTGTCGGTTAAAAGAGTTACTTGTGAATATATTGGTGTATAATTATCAAGAATATCATTAGCAATGGTATTGCTTAGGGTGATTCTTTTCTTTTCAGAAATGACAGTTGTACTTGCTGCTAAATCGCCTAATCGTTGCCCTTTTCCGTTTAAAAGAATGGTTAAAACAGCAACCGATCCACCAGCCAAACTAAAATCTATAATGCGTAATAACCAGCGCATTAAGTAGCTGCCAAAAGTAGGTTTAGATCCGTCAATTTTTACAACTCTAGTTTGATTAAAGTACTTGCCAGGGGTTTGCCCATTCATTAAAACTTCAAAAAGTAAACTATAAAAAAAAACGGGTAAAGATAATAGCATGTATAAACTCATATATTCCATACTAGGTGCTATATCTAGCATTCCCATTATAAAAAATATGATGATATAATAGCCAACAATGAATAAAAAATCTATTAGGTATGAGCCAATTCGAGTGGTAATATGTGCTACATTTTGATGTATTGAAATATTTTGAGCAGTTTCTATTTGAAAATTGTCCATGAATTAGTTTTCTCTTTTTTTATTGATAGTTCTTATAACTTTTTTTAGTTTAGCGAAGATAAAAATATTCTATGATTAGAGAAGTTTCTTGTAATAATTGCTATAATTTTTTTTCTGAATGAGAGAAGCTGCTTTTGTAAAGAAAAATAAAGAAAAATGGCAGTTGTTTGAAGCTGTTTTATACAATAAAACAGCTATTTCGCCAGACAAATTATCTGAACTATATGTTGAGTTAACTGATGATTTAAGTTATGCAAAAACCTTTTACCCGAAAGGAAATACGTTCGTATATTTAAATTCGATTGCTTCTATTGCTCATCAAAAAATATATAAAACAAAAAAAGAAAGTAAAAATAGATTTATCAGTTTTTTTAAAACTGAGTTTCCGTTATCATTTTACAAACATCAAAAACAACTATTAATTGCGTTTGTTGTATTTGCTTTTTTTAGTTTGGTAGGTGCTTTTTCTTCAGCAAACGATATTGATTTTGTGCGCCTTATTTTAGGAGATAGTTATGTAAATATGACGCTTGAAAATATTGAAAAAGGCGACCCGATGGCGGTTTATAAAAAAGCTAATGAGGTAGATATGTTTATCGGAATTACCATAAATAATATAAAAGTAGCCATGTTTGCTTTTGTTTTAGGTATGCTATTTTCTGTAGGAACGTTATATATAATGATGCAAAACGGTATTATGTTAGGTTCTTTTTTGTATTTTTTTTATGATAAAGGATTGTTATGGGAATCATCGCGAACTATATGGATTCATGGTACCATAGAGATATCAGTAATTGTAATTGCAGGCTGTGCCGGTTTGGTTTTGGGAAATGGATTATTATTTCCTAAAACCTATTCTCGATTAGAATCTTTTAAAAAAAGTATGAAAGACGGATTAAAAATTATGGTAAGTACCATTCCTTTTTTTATCATTGCTGGTTTTTTAGAAGGTTTTGTAACACGTCATACTGAAATGCCAGATTGGTTGGCTATTACCATTATTTTAGTTTCATTAGCCAGTATTATCTTTTATTACGTAATTTATCCAATTCAACTACATAAAAAATTAATTATCAACCAAACTTATGAATAAAGAATACATACAATTTAAAAAAGAAAGAGATTTAGGAGCCATTATTACCGATGCTTTTAAGTTTATACGATTAGAAGGAAAACAGTTTTTTTTAACAATTTTAAAAACAGCAGCAATTCCTATGTTAATAGCAGTGGCAGCAATGATATATTACATGATGTCTATGTCATCATTAATGTCGCAAGAAGTAAGTGGTGCTTTAGGAATGTTGGCATCAGCATTAATAATGATGTTAGCTTATTTAGTAGCATTTGTGTTTATTAATTTAGCAGGAATGCATTATATAAAGTCGTATATTGATAATAATGGAGTTGTAAACCAAGAAGAAATAGCACGCAATACAAAAGAACGTTTTTGGTCGTTTATGGGCTTTGGTGTTTTATCAGGAATCATACTTTTTGTAAGTGTAATGTTATGTGTGTTTCCTATATTTTATACATGGACAGTTTTATCGTTGGGTGCTTCGATTTTAGTATTTCAAAATGAATCGGCAACTGATACAATTGGTAAATGTTTTAGCTTTGTTAGCGGGCATTTTTGGGAAACCTTTGGGGTTATTTTTGTTGTGAGTCTTTTAGTTGGAGTTTTAGGCTATATTTTTCAAATACCAGTAATGATATATCAATTTATACAAATGGGTATTGGAATGAGCAGTGAAGATCCAACGGCGATTTTTAGTATTTTTAGCGATCCTATTTATTTGTTATTAAATTTAATATCTATCGTAGGGCAATTAATGTTTTATGCAATAACATTAGTTACCAATGTGTTTATATATTTTGATATTAATGAGCAAAAAAACTTAACAGGAACCATTGAAACCATTGATAGTATAGGTCAATAATATTTTGAAATATTTATTTTTTTACATAGCATTTTTTTTACTTTCTTTTCAGATGTTTTCACAAACATCTGAAAAGAAAAAGGTTCAGTTTGATACAGAATTTATCGAATTAAAAAAGTTCGACAATAAAAAGATTGAAGCTTATAAACAGCAAGATGCTTTTATATATATAGTAGAAAAAAGAGAACCAACAGTTATAGAAAAAGTATGGAATTGGTTTAAAAGAACAATCAAAAAAGTATTGTCTTATCTTTTTGATGATATTTCGCCAGCTATGGGGTTTTTAAAATGGGTTTTAAAAATTTTACCATATATAATTGCTGGTTTGGTTTTATTTTTAATTATTAAATTCTTTTTAAAAGTAAATGCTCGTAATATTATTGATGGTAAAAAAGCTACAGCAATGGTAAGTTTATCAGACGAAGAAACTTTAATAAAAGAAAAAGATTTACCAGCATTAATTAAAATAGCCATAACGGATGGTAATTTTAAATTGGCTACTCGTTATTATTATTTATTATTATTAAAAAAGTTATCAGAAAAAGAATTGATTTTTTGGCAGCAAGAAAAAACAAATGAAGATTATATAAAAGAGTTAGCCTCAAATAAAAACTTATATAAAGAGTTTGAAACACTAACGCATTTATATGATTACGTTTGGTATGGTGAGTTTTTAATTGATAAAGAAAAGTTTTTAAAAGCTGAAATAAACTTTAAAAAAATGATTGCTAAAATTTAATAGGTTGGACAAAAAACTAAAAGTATATATTGGTTTATTGGTATTTATAATACTGGGCATTGTTTATGTTGAGTTAATAAAACCAAAAGAAATTAATTGGTTTCCGAGTTATGATGCGAAACATAAAATACCATACGGAACTTATGTGTTGCACAAAGAAATGACGTCTTTTTTTACTGATAAAAAAGTAAGAGATGTATATCAATCTCCGTATGTGTTTTTAAAAGATTCAACCAATGCAGGAACTTATTTTTTTGTTGATGGAAAATTAAACTTCGGAGAAGAAGAATTTAATGAGTTACTCAATTTTGTAGCCAGAGGAAACGATGTTTTTATAGCATCAAATGGGGTAAATATTGATACTTTAAATGTTCGTTCAAAACAGTTAAGTACAACAGTTTTTGAAGAAAAAGCATATCAAATATTGGTTAATAAACATGTAAATATTAATGAATATTATTTTGATAGAGATTTTTCGAAAGCCTATTTTTCAGAAATAGATACTTTAAACACAACTATTTTAGGCGAATTATTAATTAAAAATGAAAAAGATTCAATTATAAGTCGTAAACCAAATTTTATTAAAACAAAATTCGGAAAAGGTACTTTCTATTTGCATACATTTCCACAAGCATTTACCAATTATAATATGCTTTTAAATGATAATTATAAATACGTAGCAAGTGTATTATCATATTTAAATAATACATCAAAAAACAAAAAAAAATCAGGTATTGATACTGTTGGTAATGATGCTATTATTTTATGGGATGCCTATTATAAAACAGGAAAAAGCGGAATATCAACGCCAATGAAATATGTTTTAGGTTCTAAACATTTAAAATGGGCATATTATATTGCATTGATAGGAGTGTTGTTTTTTGTAATTTTTAAAGGAAAAAGAAGCCAGCGATTTATACCTGTAATAACACCTTTAAAAAATCAAACATTGGCATTTACACGCACGATTGCGAATATGTACTATGAAAAATCAGATCATAAAAACATAGCCACACATAAAATAAATTATTTTTTAGAATACATAAGAATTACATACCGATTATCAACCTTAAAAATTGACGAACCTTTTTACAGTAAACTAGCCAGCAGAAGTGGTAATTCGTTAGAAAAAGTATCAGAGTTATTTAAGAAAATTGATAGCATAAACGATAAAGATAAAATTTTAGAAGAAGATTTAATTGCGCTTAATAAAGCAATTGAAGCGTTTAAAAAGAATTAAAAATAAATTTAATAAAAAGAGTAAACCTCAAATTAGTTTAATAATTATATTAAAAAAAATGAAAAGAATAATAAATGCAATAGCAAGTTTATTACTTGTAATTTTAATAGCAGCTTGTAGTAGTAATGAACCAACCTCTAAAGAATTTCGTTATTTAGGTTTTGAAAAAAATGTATTATTACCAGCGTTAAATGAAAGAGATATAATATTTTACGCTTTAGATTTTGATAGTGATAAAAATAATTGGGAATTAAATTTAAATGATGGAACAAAAGATATTCCTGTAAAATTAACTTTAGTTGAAGAAACTCCTTATGGTTGGGTAACTGTTAGTGGAAATTTACAAAAAATATATTTTAAAGCACCCGCTTTTGGTACAGGTAATTATACATTAACCATAAAAAATAAAGTAACAGGTCAGGTACTTAGTGATACTTTTTTAGTCCGTGATAGTAATTTTGATAACATAAAATCGGCGTCAGACGCATCGTTTGAATTAGCCGAGACAGAAAATTTACTATACTATCAAAATACAACTAATACTATATTAAGCGATATAAACACTACTAGTATTGAAAAAATAGTATTAGAAAACGAAACGACATTTAGTACTATTTTATTAGAACATGAAGTTAATAATGAAGGGAAAATAAATTTTACAATCCCCCAAACAACACCATTAGCAACGTATTATTTAGCCGTTTACTATAACAGCGGAGTCAATAAATATTTTGATAAAAAATTAATTGTTTTAGAAGCGCAAGAACCAGTAATTGAAAATGTAAATAAAACAACAATTAATTCAGGTGAAACGTTAATTTTAAAAGGGAGCAACTTTAGATATATTGTAAATGAGGATTTTATACCAACAAAAGGCTTAGGGTATATAGCTAACGAAACGAAGTTAATATTTAATGATGGTAATAATGAATATCAGCTTCATATGGGAAGATATAAAGACGATGAAATGTACACTAGTATAAACGAAAGTTTTACTGAACTAACCTTTAAGATACCTGCAAAAGATGATTTTTATATCTTTTCAGATAATGATAGAACTTATTTTGAAGGAGAAGTATACCTAACAAACGGTCCTTATAAAACAGCACCGTTTACATTGAGAATAGATTATTAAATAAAAAGAGTAAAAAGTATATAAAATGTTTATACTTTAATATAAAAGGATAAAAATTTATGAATACAGAAAATAATCCAACAGAAGAAAACGAACTATTTTCAAGCAGAATAGACTTGTCAAAGTTAAAAGAAGCGGTTGGTAAAATAAAAGAACAATTAGCAAAAGTAATTGTAGGGCAAGAAGAGTTTATTGAGCTGTTATTAGTTTCTGTATTGGCAGACGGGCATGTATTAATTGAAGGAGTACCTGGAGTTGCAAAAACAGTAACCGCAAAATTGTTAGCAAAAACAATAGCGACCGATTTTAGTAGAATTCAGTTTACACCCGATTTAATGCCTTCAGATGTTTTAGGAACGTCTGTTTTAAACATGAAAACTTCAAATTTTGAGTTTAAAAAAGGACCAATTTTTTCTAACATTGTTTTAATTGATGAGATAAACAGAGCGCCAGCAAAAACGCAAGCAGCTTTGTTTGAAGTAATGGAAGAAAAGCAAATTACTATGGATGGTGAACGTTATGTTATGAATCCGCCATTTATGGTTTTAGCAACCCAAAATCCAATAGAGCAGGAGGGTACTTATGCATTGCCTGAAGCACAGTTAGACCGTTTTTTATTCAAGATAAACGTTGGCTATCCGAATTTAGAAGAAGAAATTAAAATTATCACCGCTCATAATGACAGAAAAGGAGCATTGCCACAAACTAAAGTAAAAGCAGTTTTAACAGAAGCCGAATTATTAGAATACAGAAGTAAGGTTTTTGAAGTGTTGGTTGAAGAAAAAATAATAAAATACATCGCTCAATTAATATCAAATACACGTAATAACACACACTTATATTTAGGTGGTTCGCCAAGAGCTAGTATTGCCGTTTTAATGGCTTCAAAAGCTTTTGCAGCCATAAACGGACGTGATTTTGTGATTCCTGAAGATGTAAAAAAGAGTATTTATCCAGTATTACGTCATCGAATTATGTTAACGCCTGAACGAGAAATGGAGGGTATGACTACTGATAAGGTTATTGAAATGATTGTGCAATCTGTAGAAGTTCCAAGATAGTGATCAAGTTTTTTAAATCCCTATACATTCACAATCGCTTTTTTAGTTATATAAGCGTTTTTTCAGCATTGTTTTTAATATCGTTTTGGCTGCCTGTTATTTACAATGCAACATGGTTATTGGTATGGCTATTTTTAATAACCATGTGTATAGACCTAGTGATTTTATATCGATTTAAAAATGGATTTTCATCAAAACGTATAGTGTCAGATAAATTATCAAATTCTGATGAAAATGAAATAGCTATTACGTTAGAAAATAAGTATCCTTTTCAGGTTTTTATATCGTTGATTGATGAACTACCAACGCAGTTTCAAAAAAGAGATTTTGATTATAAAACAATGTTGCAATCTGCCGAAAAATCAACATTTACATACAGCGTTCGCCCTGTAGAAAGAGGTGTGTATAATTTCGGAAGCATACATGTTTTTGTTTCATCAATTTTACAAATTTTTTCCAGAAGATATACTTTTTCAGATGCTAATGACGTAAAAGTGTATCCGTCGTATGTTCAAATGAAAAAGTATGAATTTTTAGCGATGCACAATAATTTAACAGAATTTGGAATGAAAAAAATCCGTCGTATTGGACATACAATGGAATTTGAGCAAATTAAAAATTACATTCCAGGCGATGATGTGCGAAATGTAAACTGGAAAGCAACTGCCAAAAGAGGTGCCTTGATGGTAAATCAATATCAAGATGAAAAATCGCAGCCCATTTATTCAATTATCGATTTAGGACGTGTTATGAAAATGCCTTTTGAAGGATTAAGTTTGTTAGATTACGCAATAAATTCGGCCTTAGCTTTTTCAAATATAGCCTTATTAAAAAATGACAAAGCAGGAATGCTTACGTTTTCTAAAAATGTAGAAAAAATTATAGCAGCGAGTAATAAAAAAACAAATTTATCGGTAATTAATGAAGAGTTGTATAATATTACAACCAATTTTACTGATGCTAATTTTGCGTTGTTATATGCAACGATTAAAAGAAAAATAAATCAACGAAGTTTACTTATTTTATATACAAATTTCGAGCATATTTCAGCCTTAAAAAGACAGCTACCGTATTTAAAAGCAATCGCTAAAAAACATTTATTAGTAACGGTTTTCTTTGAAAACACTGAACTTGATAGTTTGGTAAATGAAAATTCGGAAGATTTACAAAGTATTTATCATAAAACAATAGCCGAAAAATATGCATTTGAAAAACGTTTAATTGTAAAAGAGTTAGAACGGAATAGTATTCACGCTATTTTAACCAAACCACAACAATTATCGGTAAACGTAATCAATAAATATTTAGAGTTTAAAGCAAAAGGAATGATATAAAAAAAGCAACCAAATTTGGTTGCTTTTTTTATGTTTATTTTCTAAGATAAAATTACTGCATGTTTTGTAATTGCTCTTGAAATAATTCAGGATTTTGTATTGTTTCTAACCCAAAATAAGCAATCATACCTATTATTAATATAAGATATAAAGCACTTAAAATAATACCTACAATAGCTAACATTTTACCTGTTTTAACATTCTTAATTCCATCGTATTCATCAGGATTATTAGCATGTAAAGTAGTAGCTTTTTTTGCTAAAACTAATGCAACGATTCCTAAAATTAACCCAATAAAACCGTAACAACAACATGATAGTATTGAAAGTATACCTAATACTAAAACCCCTGTTGAATTTGGTAATTTTTGTTTTTCCATAGTTTTTTTACTAAAATTTAAATTAATTGATTCATTTTTATAAAGTAACTTATTACAATAATAAGTACATTAATAACCGCCAATATACTAATTATTTTTTGCGCATATTTTACTTTATATAGTAAATTTACTACAATAAATACCGCTAAAATTAACAGTGTATAAATAGCTGGATACATTTTAAAAGCAGCAATAAATTCGCCATGCATAAGTAAACTTAAAGCACGTTGTGTACCACAACCTAAGCAATCAACTCCAAAAAGTTTTTTGTTTAAACAAGGCAGCATGTAATTATCTAATTGTAATAACATAGTATTTATTTAAACATATCCATTCCTGGAATATTTGGCATGCCATCTTTGGCAGCAATTGCTAATTCTTGTTCGTTAATTTCACCTGCTCTTTTTAAAGCTTTGTTAAGTGTTAAAACTAAATAATCTTCCAGTTCTTCTTTATCTTGTAGTAAACTTTTATTTATAGTAATAGCTTTAACCTCTCTATTAGCTGTAACAGTAATATTAAGAGCTCCATTGGCTGCACTTTCGTCAATTAAAACGGTGTTTAAACGGTTTTTAGTTTCTGCCACTTTTTTTTGGGCATCTTTTAATTTATTCATCATTCCTGAAATATCTCCAAACATATATCGTTATATTTTATAATATTAACTAACAAAAATAATATTTTCAAAAGAAAATTAATCAAACTAAATAAAAATGAAAAAATTAATGTTAACTGCTATAGCTTTTAGCCTTATTTTTGCTTCTTGCAAAAAACAAGAAATGAAGAAAGATATTATAGCTCCAGTTGCTGAAAAGCAACCAACAACTTTAGAAAAACATGGAGACAAACGCACTGATGATTACTTTTGGATGCGTTTAACAGATGCGCAAAAAAATGCGGATGTTAAAGATGAGCAAACTCAAAAAGTGTACGATTATTTAAATGCCGAAAACGCTTATTATGAAGAGCGAACTAAAGAAACAAAAGAGTTTCAGGAGCATTTATTTGAAGAAATGAAAGGGCGTATTAAAGAGGATGACCAATCAGTACCTTATAAAAGTAACGGTTATTTTTACATAACGCGTTTTGAAAAGGGACAACAATATCCTATTTATAGCCGTAAAAAAGAAACATTAAAGGCACAAGAAGAAATATTATTTAATGTAAATGATGAGGCAAAAGGTTTTGATTATTTTCAATTAGGAGGTTTAAGTATTTCACCAGATAATAAATTAGCAGCCTTTGCTACAGATACGGTAAGCCGTCGTCAATATTTTATCAGAATTAAAAATTTAGAAACAGGTAAACTGTATAAGGATATTATAGAAAATACCACTGGTGGATGTGTTTGGGCAAATGATAATAAAACATTATTTTATACAAAAAAGGATCCAGTAACCTTACGATCATCAAAAATATATAAACATGTATTAGGGTCAGACTCAAAATTAGATGAATTGGTTTTTGAAGAAAAAGATGAAACTTTTGGCGCTTTTGTAACAAAAACTAAATCTAAAAAATACATAGTAGTAGGTTCTTATAGTACGGTTTCAACAGAATATCAAGTTTTAAATGCTGATAATCCGAAGGAAGAATTAAGGATGATTCAACCTCGTGAGCGCGATTTAGAATATGATATTGCACATTACGAAGATCATTTTTATATTAAAACCAATAAAGACGGAGCAACAAACTTTAAGTTGATGAAAACTCCTGAAAATAAAACTGAAAAAGAAAATTGGGTAGATGTAATTCCGCATAGAGAAGATACTTTATTCGAAGATTTTTCAATTTTTAAAGATTATTTAGTTTTAGAAGAAAGAAACAATGGGTTAAATAAAATTCGTATCAAACGTTGGGATAACACAGCAGATTATTATTTACCTTTTGATGAAGAAACTTATTCGGCAGGTGTACACGGTAATCCTGATTTTGATACTGAAATTATCCGTTATTCATACAATTCGATGACGACTCCTAGCTCTGTAATTGATTTTAATATGAAAGATAAATCTAAAGAAGTCAAAAAAGAACAAGAAGTTTTAGGAGGTAAATTTGATAAAAATAATTATGTAAGTGAGCGTATTTGGGTAACTGCTCGCGATGGTAAAAAGGTAGCCTTATCAATTGTACATCATAAAAACACTAAGTTAACTAAAGATACGCCGGTTTTACAATATGCCTACGGATCATACGGACATACTATTTCAGACGGATTTTCAACAACGCGCTTAAGTTTGTTAGATAGAGGTTTTGTATATGCATTAGCGCACATCCGCGGAAGCGAATATTTAGGACGTGATTGGTATGAAGACGGTAAAATGCTTAATAAGAAAAATACTTTTAATGATTTTGTAGATTGCTCTAAATATTTAATAGATAACAATTATACATCACCAAAACATTTATATGCCATGGGAGGATCTGCTGGTGGATTATTAATGGGGGCGATTGTTAATATGACCCCAGAATTATATAACGGAATTATAGCAGCTGTGCCTTTTGTTGATGTAATTTCTACAATGTTAGATGATACAATACCATTAACAACAGGTGAATACGATGAGTGGGGAAATCCGAATGATAAGGAGTATTATGATTATATAAAATCATATTCTCCATACGATCAGGTTAAGGCTCAAAAATACCCAAATATGTTAATTACCACAGGGCTACACGATAGCCAAGTACAATATTGGGAACCTGCAAAATGGATTGCTAAACTTAGAGATGTAAAAACAGATGATAATATGCTTTTTTTACATACAAATATGGAAGCAGGTCATGGAGGAGCATCAGGAAGGTTTAACGCATTGAAAGAAACCGCAGAAGAATATAGCTTCTTTTTAATGTTAGAAGGTAAGTTAGAAAAATAATTATATTTTTGCACTCGATTTGAGTGTAAGCGTCATTGTAATAATGAGTAAATCTCAAAAAGATAAATTTGTGCTCATTGATACAATGACGCTTTCTTAGTTTTTAATAAAAATGAATAGACATAAAGGTATTACCAATTCAATTTTAGATTTAATAGGGCAAACCCCAATGATAAAGTTAGATAAAATTACTAAAGATTTTTTAGGAACTTATTACGCAAAAATTGAGGCTTTTAATCCAGGACATTCAGCTAAAGACAGGATAGCATTACATATTATAGAAAGTGCAGAAAAAAAAGGTATTTTAAAACCAGGAGATATAATTGTTGAAACAACATCAGGAAATACAGGTTTTTCAATAGCAATGATTAGTGTAATAAAAGGGTATAGATGTATTTTGGCAGTAAGTGATAAATCATCACAAGACAAAATTGATATGCTAAAATCAATGGGAGCAGAGGTGCATGTTTGCCCTGCATATGTTGCTGCTGATGATCCTCGTTCATATTACGAAGTAGCCAAAAGATTGCACAAAGAAAACCCAGGTTCTATTTATATTAACCAGTATTTTAATGAGTTAAATATTGAAGCGCATTACAAAAGTACAGGTCCCGAAATTTGGAAACAAACCAAAGGTAAAGTTACACACGTTGTTATTGCTAGTGGAACAGGAGGAACTATTTCAGGGACTGGTAAGTATTTAAAAGAAAAAAATCCGAAGATAAAAGTGTTAGGAGTTGATGCCATTGGGTCGGTATTAAAAAAGTACCACGAAACAGGTGCTTTTGATGAGAATGAAATTTCACCCTATAAAATAGAAGGACTAGGTAAAAATTTAATTCCAACCGCAACTGATTTTGATGTTATTGATGTTTATGAAAAAGTATCAGATAAAGCAGCAGCTTTTAAATCAAGAGAGTTGGTAAAAACAGAAGGGTTGTTTTGTGGATATACATCGGGGGCTGTTTTGCAAGCTACTCAGCAATATGCAGCTAAAGATTATTTTGATAAAGATAGTGTAGTAGTTGTCATTTTACCAGATCATGGCTCGAGATATATGAATAAAATTTATTCAGATGCTTGGATGAAAGAGCAAGGTTTTTTAGAGTAGTTTTTATTTGGGTAACATAGTATCTTTTGTTTTTATAATAAGTATAATTTTTTATTTAATAAAACGTTATTCTTTCTAATTAGAATCAAATATATTTATAGCAAACTTTTAAACCCTAATATTTATGAAAAAACTATTTTTTATAGCAACGTTATTTCTTTCTGTTGCTTCGTATTCACAAATTGAATTTATTGAAACAGCAAAGATTGAAATTGTTGGTAGAGTAGAGTTTGTTTACCTAGAAAAATTAGGAGACGAAGCTTATAACTTATTTTACAAGAATATTAATAACCCTATTAATGAATATGTGTCTTTTACATTTAAAAATGTAGACAATGATGCAGATAAGCTACATGAAATTATGACAAGAGGTTTTTCTGAAGCAGCAGGACATAAGTACCAAATAAAAGCAAATGGAGATGTAGTTTATTTAAAATATGAAAGAGATGAGGGAGAAATTAAATTACAAATTGAACAATATGTAAGTAGAGATCCAGACGTTCTTACTGAGTCTAAATTATTAACATTAGAAGAAATTAATAAGTTATTTAGAAAATAATAAAACCAACAAAATTTATATATAAATAAAAACCCGCTTTTTACAGCGGGTTTTTTATATAAACGAGTATAATTTATTAATTTCTTACTTTACTCTTAAACTTATCAAACTTATTTGTTGTTTTCTTAGGCCAACTATTGTTTGCTGTATCTATATCCGCAGTTTCTAAATCTGGATCAACAACAATACTTTTAACTTCTTTTTGTGAAGTAAAAACTCTAAATACTTTGGCATCATTTTTCATCCAAATTTGAGCAGGGAAAGTTTCACGCTTTTTGGTACCATCAACATAAGTTAATTCTACAATAATTGGCATTGGTAAACCTCCTGGCTTTTCAAATTCAACTTGATACATGTATTTAGGAATTTCTTTTAAATTAGCCTTTTTATCAGCAGATAACCCATCAACATATTTTTTTACTCCAGATGCATTCGCATTTTCTTTTTTATCCGTTAAATAAACTAACTCTCCTAAAGAATCAAAATAAGCTTTAGCTCTTGGATTTGTTTTAATTATTTCTTTTACTCTATCAGATTTTTTATCTGTAAGATATAAAGGTTTAACTTCTTTTATTCCGATATCTGAATAATCAGTTGTGTAAAACCATCCTCTCCAAAACCAGTCTAAATCCATTCCAGAAGCATCTTCCATTGTTCTGAAAAAATCAGCTGGAGTAGGATGTTTAAACATCCATCTTTTAGCGTACGTTCTAAAAGCGTAGTCAAATAATTCTGGCCCCATAATTGTTGTACGTAACATGTATAAACCAGCTGCGGGTTTAGTATAGGCATTAGGACCAAAGTTTTTTACATAATCACCTTGCGACATGATCGGGCTTAATTTACTTTGATCTAAACTCATATACCTTACAATATCCTTAGGTAGGTTACCAGTATTAAAGTTTGGGTCATAATCTAATTCTGCTAAAATTTCAACAAATGAATTTAAACCTTCATCCATCCATGTCCATTGACGTTCATCAGAATTTACAATCATAGGGAAAAAGTTGTGCCCTACTTCATGTGTAATTACACCAATCATTCCGTTTTTTACTCTGTCAGAGTAAGTTCCATCTGCATTTGGTCTACCGTAGTTAAAACAAATCATAGGGTATTCCATACCTTGTCTTTTGGCATGTACAGAAATTGCTTTTGAGTATGGGTAATCGAATGTCATTTTAGAATATTCCTCTAATGTGTTAGCAACAACTCTTGTTGAGTGTTCTTCCCATAATGGATTTCCTTCTTTAGGGTATAGTGAAACAGCCATAATGTTTTTACCATTAATTTTAACAGCCATTGCATCCCAAATATACTTTCTAGATGAAGCAAACGCATAATCACGTACATTATTTGCTTTAAAGTGCCATGTTTTTGTTTTTGATGAACGTCCTTTTTCAGCTTTTTCAGCTTCTTCTTGTGTTACAATAAAAACAGGGTCTTTATACGATTTTCTAGCTTTTTCCCAACGTTTGCGTTGTTCTTTAGTTAAAACATCTTTTTCGTTTTGTAATTCACCAGTTGCATCAACAATATGATCAGCAGGTACTGTTAATTTAACATCATAATCTCCAAATTCTAAAGCCCATTCACTACGACCCCAAAATTGCATGTTTTGCCATCCCTCTACGTTATCATAGACAGCTAAACGAGGAAAGAATTGAGCGATTGTATAGTTTTTATTTCCATCAGGAAATAATTCAAAACCTGAACGACCACCATCATCAACAGAGTTATTGATTAAATAATTCCATTTAATACTAAATTTAAAAACCTCACCAGGTGCAAGTGCTTTTGGTAGGTTAATACGCATCATTGTACGGTTAATAGTGTGTGATAAATCAGTACCATCAGCATTCTTTACTTCTTCTATTTTGTAACCAAAATCTTTTGGTTTTCCCATGTTGTCGGTAACAAATTTTTCAGGTGTTTGAAAACCGTTAGCTCCTTTAGACTCTGCTAATGGAGTTTTAGAGTCAGGAGCACGCATGTTTTGATCTAATTGCACCCACAAGTAGTCTAACTGATCATTAGAGTTATTATGATATGTAATAGTCTCATCACCATATAATTTATTTGAAGCTTCATCTAAACGTAAATCCATTACATAATCAACTTTTTGTTGCGTATATGCATGACCAGGTGCACCAGAAGCGGTATGTTGATCGTTAGGAGTAGCTAATACATCTTTTAACTGACGAAACTTGTTTTGATCGATGTGACCTTTTTGTGGTTCATTTTTTGGTGCTTCTTGTGCAAAAATAGATGCAGATACAAAAAGAGCAGAAAATAGTAGTGTTGAGTACTTTCTCATTGTTTGTTTAATTGAGTTTTATAATATTTGGAAAGTTACTAAATTTTGTGAAAGAGAGAAGATGATTTGTTAAAGTTTTAACAAATCTTTATCTTTTTTATTTAAATATGTAAACAAAAAAAGCGACACAGTTTTTTTGTGTCGCTTATATTTTTCGATAAAAGAAGATTATCCTTTTACTTTACGCTTGAATTTGTCAAATTTAGTTGCTCTTTTTTTAGGCCAGCTATTATTCGAGGTATCTACATCGGCAGTTTCTAAATCAGGATCAATAGTTATGTTTTGTATTTGTTTTGATGAAGAAAACACTTTAGTTATCTCTTTATCATTATATCTCCAAATTTGAGCTGGATATGTTTTTCTTTCTTTTGATCCGTCTTTATATGTAAACTCAACAATAATAGGCATTACTAATCCACCTGGTTTATTGTAAGTAATTTCATAATGATATTTACTTTGTTTTTTAGAAAAACCTAATCCATTACTCGTGTCTTCAATAAAGTTTACTGATGCATCTTTATTTTTAGTTGTATAGAATTTTTTAACACCTTTTACACCAATATCAGTAACATCGGTTGTGTAAAACCATCCTCTCCAAAACCAATCTAAATCCATTGCCGAGGCATCTTCCATCGATCTAAAGAAATCGGCAGGAGTAGGGTGTTTAAATTTCCATCTTTTGGCGTAAGTAGCAAAAGCATGATCAAATAATTCTTTACCCATTATGGTTTCTCTTAATATCCATAAGGCAGTAGCAGGTTTACCATAGGCATTGTTACCAAAACTATACACATTATCTCCTTTAGACATAATTGGTGCAATTCTTGATTGATCACCACTCATATACTTTACAATATTTTTCGGATACCCTCGTGTAATAGGAAAATCTTTATCGTAATCTAATTCAGCTAACATCTCCATATAAGAGTTTAAACCTTCATCCATCCATGTCCATTGGCGTTCATCTGAATTTACAATCATCGGAAAAAAGTTATGACCAACTTCGTGAATGGTAACTTTAACCATTCTATATTTTATTCTGTCTGAATATCCTCCATCTGGAAGATCTGGTCTTCCTGGATTGAAACATATCTGTGGATATTCCATTCCCATTTGCCCATCAACAGAAATTGCTTTATGATATGGATAATCAAAAGTGTATCTAGAATACGTTTTTAACGTTTGTGCTACAGCTCTTGTAGAATGATCTCCGTATAATGGATTTGCTTCTTTTGAGTATAAAGATTCTGCCATTACGGTTTTACCGTTAATGTCAACAGCCATTGCATCAAAAATAAATTTTCGTGAAGTTGCAAAAGCATAATCTCTTACGTTTTCGGCATAAAATTTCCAAGTTTTTGTTTTTTTAGAACGATTTTTCTCAATTTTTTCAGCCTCTTTTTGAGTTCTAATAATCACTGGATTATCAAACGTTTTTTTAGCTTTTTCAATTCTTTTTAATTCAGTTTTAGAAAAAACATCTTTTGGGTTTTGTAAAACTCCAGTTGCACCTAACATATGATCGGCCGGTACGGTTATATTTACGTTAAAGTCTCCAAATTCTAAAGCAAATTCACTTCTTCCCCAAAACTGATCGTTTTGCCATCCTTCTACATTATCATACACACACATACGAGGATAAAATTGTGCGATTACGTAATTGTTGTTTCCATCTTTAGGAAAATGTTCGTAACCAGATCTTCCTCCTTGGGTTCTGTGGTTATTGATGTTATACCACCAAGAAATATTAAATTTAAATGTTGCGCCAGATGCTAATGGTTGCGCTAAATTAATACGCATCATTGTTTGATTAATGGTATATGATAATTTACTTCCGTCTGTATTAGTTACGCTCGTAATTTTAAAGCCACCATCAAAAGCCTTTTCAGGGAAAGCTCTATCATAAAAACGTTTTGGTAATTTTTTACGAATTTTTGTTGGAGCAATATCTGGTGTTTTAGAATCTGCTGCACGCATGTTTTGATCTAATTGTACCCATAAATAGGTTAGTTCATCAACAGAGTTGTTGTGATAAGTAATTGTTTCGTTACCAGATATACTACGTTTATCGTCATTTAAAACAATATCCATCGTGTAGTCAACTTTTTGTTGGGTATAATCTTTCCCAGGAGCCCCAGAAGCTGTGTGCTGGTTATTTGGTGTTGGTAGTTCTTGTTTTAATTGTCGAAATTTGTTTTGATTCGTGTGTCCTTCTTTAGTAATTTGTTGAGCAAAGGCAGAGGTTGCTATTAAGAAAAGAGAAAAAACGAATAAAATAGTTTTTTTCATTATGTATAAAGTTGTTGTTAAATAGGTTTTAAATGTAAGGATAAGATGTTGCTTTTGTTAATAAATGTTAAAATTTTAACAAACCTTTATCATTTTTTTTATCTAAAAATAGGCTTTTACGAGTTTTTTTTATTGAAGCCTTAATTAAGTTTTGTTGTTCTGGAAAATGGTTTATTAAAACATCATTTTTTATTTCAAGAGTATTTAAACTAGCAACGTTTTCTATTTCTAAATAAAAATATACTATATCTCCATCGTATTCTTTTCCTATAAAACGATATTCTACTTTTTTATTATTGATGCTAACTTTAAAATGTTTTTTTAAATAAGTTATAAAGAGTTCATCTACTTTTTTTAACTCATTTTTTGTAGTTAGTTGTAGGTTAACATTATAATCTTCATTTATAGCCTTTTCAATATCATCCATAAAAACATTCATAATCATTTGTACAGATTGTGTTGTTTTTTTGTATGCTATTTCAGTTAATGAAATGTAATATTTATGAACACTAAATGAAAAGAGTGGAAGTATAAATAAAAGTAGAATTAATTTTTTCATAATTTTTAAATAACCAATTATTGCGCCAAAATACTAATTATAATCGCTTGAATATAATTTTTTAAATGCTTCAGATTTATTTTTCAAGAAAAGAATCATGTTTATTTCACTTGAGTTATAAATTTGATTAAATTTTTTGTCATTGGTACAAAAATAAATGAACTTATAAACGTCAGATTTTTTGATGTTGTACTCTTTTACTATATGTTTCGAGTAGGTGTTTTTTATTTTAGTTACTTTTATTTCTAAACTTTCAATTGTTTTCAATTTTCGAAGTTTTGTTATTCTTCCCGAAATACTATTTAATATATAGTCTACAGAAACTGAGGTTAATCCTATTGGATGACTACCTCCCATGGCGGTATGTAATTTTCTTTCGGCAGGAGTCATTATTTTTGAACCGGCAAATGGTAGTTTTAATGTTTTTGCATTAATTTCTTTTTCGGTTTTAATGTTTTTACTATCAGAAGTTAAGTAGCCTAATAAATTATTTTTTTTTAAGTTCACTTCATCTAACTCATAAGCTATTTTTAATAAGTTAAAAGTATTTTTGTGTATGCTAAAATGATTTTCGGTTACTTTAAAAATTGTTGTTTTATAGCCCACAAATGATATTTGTATAGCATCATTTTTTTTAGCTAAAATTCTAAATTCACCACTTTCATTGGTGAAAGTACCTTGTTTTGTAGATAAATTTATTACGTGCGCATTGTAAACCGCTCCAATTTTATCTTTAACATCAGCATATAAAAATTTTCGATGTTTTTGAGCAAACATCGTTAAAAATGAAAATAAAAAAATAAAAAAGAGTAATTGTTTTATCATTCGGGTAAATTTATAATCTTTAAATAACTTTTGCTTTCTTGTTTTAATATTTTTATTACCAGTAATACGTTTCCTTTTTTATAAAGGTTTTCTATATCTAACGGATTGCAATATTCTAAAAAGTGATAATATTTTTCTTTTGGGATTTTTAAATCTACAAAAAAGAATTTTTTACCAAATTCTGAAATTAACATTTTAGGAAATGCTTCTTTAAATTTAATTTCTTTTCTTAATCTCCTTTTTGCGGCACCATATTGATCAATGCCTTCAGTATAACCGACTCCAATCCCTCCAAATTTAGCAGTAGGATCGGTTTGTTTTTGCATGTTTGGAGCTTTAGAGCGATCAATGGCATCAATTTGGCTAATAACCTTTTCTTCAAAATTTATCATTGAAAAATCTAAAGCACTTTCTGATCTATCTTTTCCAATATTTTTAGGTGTTTTTTTTGCGTCAATAGTTAAAGCTCCTATTAAATTGTGTTTTTTTAAAATTATTTCATTTAACTCAATAACTTCTTTATTTAAATGAATGGTATTTTCAAACAATCCGAAATGTTTTGTTGTTACCTTAAAAACTGTAGTTTTATAACCTACAAACGATATCTGTAAACAATCGGTTGTTTTTGCTAAAATCCTGAACTTTCCTTCTTGATTTGTAAAAGTTCCTTGTTCTGTATTAAGGTTTATTATATGTGCATTATATACAGCGCCTAATTTGTCTTTTAAAGTAGCATATAAAAATTTTCTTTTTTTTTGTGAAAAGGTTTTTAAAGAAATGCATATAAAAATTAAAAGTAGTAGTTTTTTCATATGCTTATTTTTGAGTAAGACGTGTGTTTTCTTTATTTAAAAGAGATGAAGCGTTTTTACTGTTATCTAATAAAACCGTGGTAAGCTCTAAAAATTTATCTTTTTTATATAAATTAATAATACCTTTTGTAATGCAAAATTCTAAAAACGGATTAATGTTTTCTTTTGTTATTTTTAATTGATTTATAAAAAAGCCATCAGTAAAGTGTTTTCTTATTTTGGCAATATTCTTATCCTCAGTTTGTAATTTTTTTAATAATTTTTTTTGTTTAGTTTTTCCGTTTAAAGTGTTTAAAAACCCAGTTAAATTAACCGAAACTCCTGATTTAATGCTGATTGTTTTTTCGTTGTTTGCTTTTTTTGTATTTGCATAAGGTAGTTTTAATGTTTGTGCATTAACAACAGGACCTTTATAAATAAGTATATCTTTATCTACCTCAAAAATTCCTTTCTTTTTTTTTAGAACAACTTCATCTAACATATAAGTTTTACTATCTAAATAAATATTGATTTGTATAGATTTTAAATTATCAGCAGTAATAATATGTTCTTTATACTCGACATTTAAATGAGAAATAATTAACACATCTCCTTTGGTAGCTAAAATTTCAAAAAAACCATCCTTGTTTGAAATAGTACCTAAATCAAGTTTAGTGTTAATGATATGTACATCTTGTATGGCTACACTGTCTAAATAAACAGTACCTGTGATAATTTTAGGAGTAGTTTGTGCAGTAACTATTACGGTTATCAAGTTGAATATTATAAATAAAATCTTCTTCATATTACAAATAAACCACCTATTGGTCTTAAAAATGTTTTAAAAGGATGGTAAATTTTTGTTAATTTGATGTATGAAAAAAATAATTATAGCCAGTACATCAACAATTCACGGAAGTGGATATTTAGAATATATATTGCCAACTCTTGCTACTTTTTTTAAAGAAGCTAATACTATTTTATTTATTCCGTACGCACGACCAGGCGGAATTAGTTATGACGAATACACAGCTATTGCTAAAAAAGCCTTTGCTACCATTGGTAAAGATGTAAAAGGAATTCATGAATTTGAAAATCCGAAGGAAGCATTACAGCAAGCTGATGGAGTTTTTACTGGTGGAGGAAACACGTTTGAGCTGGTAAATCAATTATATAAAAATAACGTAATCGATATTTTAAAAGAAACTATTGAAAAAGGTACTTCATATTTAGGAACCAGTGCAGGTAGTAATATTTGTGGTGTAACTATGATGAATACTAATGATATGCCAATAGTGTATCCGCCAAGTTTTAAAACGCTGGGACTTATTCCTTTTAACATTAACGCACATTATTTAGATCCTATCAAAGGATCTACGCATATGGGAGAGACTCGTGAAACTAGAATTAAAGAGTACCATGTATTTAACAAGACTTCAGTTTTAGGTTTACGTGAAGGAAGTTGGCTAGCAGTAAACGATAAGTCGATTGTATTAAAAGGAAATTTACCTGCACGACTATTTAAAAAAGATACAGCTCCTACAGAAATAGTAACTGAAACAGAAATAAGCACGTATTTTTAAGTTGATAATTAAACTGTGGTTATTTTGTAAGTTTCTCTAAAATTATTAAAATCAATTTTTTATGAAAAATAATTTACTGCTAATTATTGCTTTATTTGTTGTCTTTAACAACATTTTATCAATTTGATTATAATGTAAGTAAAGAGTAATGGTACTGCTGTGCAGGATTTAAATTTAAAAGAAGATGGAAGTCAATCAGACAGTATCCCGACAATATAATAAAGATAGTTTAAATTGGTATGTGCATTATTACAGCGCTAAGCAAGCTACACCAAATGGAACCGAATATTTTTCACGAATAACTTTTTATGACATTAATAAAAAAGGGTATAAATGGATTGGCGAATGGGTAGATAAAACAGGAAAAGTAGTTTTTCCTTTTTAGAAAATATCCTGTGTTAAATGAAAAAAGAGAGAATAAATATTCTCTCTTTTTTTATAATATATTTCCCCCAAAATATATTACATGTGTGTTATATTGCTAATTTATAGGTTTTTAATTGTTTTAAATTGTAAAAAATCGTAATCCTACAAAATTAATAGGTTTTGTTAATTTATGCCGACCTTTTACAGGCAAGTAGTGTGTTTTTTAGCAACATAGCTATAGTCATTGGTCCTACACCACCAGGAACCGGTGTTATAAATGCTGATTTTTGAGCAACTTCGTTAAAAGCAACATCACCAACTAAACGAAATCCACGTTTTTTAGAAGGATCTGCTACACGGGTAATACCTACATCAATTACGGTTACATCTTCTTTAACCATATCAGCTTTTAAAAATTCAGGAATTCCTAAGGCAGCAATAATAATATCGGCTTGTAAAGTAATTTCTTTTAAATTTTTAGTTCTACTATGGGTTAAGGTAACAGTGGCATTACCAATAGTTCTTTTTTGACCTAATAAAATACTCATAGGGCTACCTACAATATGGCTACGACCAATAACCACCACGTGTTTTCCTGATGTTTCAACTTTGTAACGATCTAATAATTCTAATATTCCGAATGGAGTTGCAGAAATAAAAGTAGGTAAGTTTAAAGCCATTTTACCAACATTTGTTGGATGAAATCCATCTACATCTTTATCAGGGTTTACAGCCATTAATACTTTTTGTTCATCAATATGGTCGGGTAGTGGTAATTGTACGATAAAGCCATCAATATCATTGTCAATATTTAAAATAGCAATTTCATTTAATAATTCTTCTTCAGTAGTTTCTTCAGGTAATCTAATTAAAGAAGATTCAAATCCTACACGATCACAGGCTTTTACCTTGGCATTAACGTAGGTTAAACTAGCACCATCATTACCAACAATAATTGCTGCTAAATGCGGTGTTTTTTTGTCGTTGTTTTTTAACTCTAATACTTCAAGAGCTATTTCTTCTTTAATATCTGCAGATGTTTTTTTACCGTCTAGTAAAATCATTTTATTGTTGTGTTGGTTGTTGTTAACAGTTGTATATATAAAAAAAGAGAAGCCACAGCTTCTCTTTATGAATTATCTCATTCCTTTCATCATTTGCATCATTTTTCTTCCACCACCACCTTGCATCATCTTCATCATTTTGCTCATCTGATTAAATTGCTTCATCAGTTGATTTATTTCCTGAACAGAGGTACCAGATCCTTTTGCAATTCTTTTTTTACGACTTGCGTTTATGGATGATGGGGTACTTCTTTCATGCGGAGTCATAGATTGTATAATTGCTTCAATACCTTTAAAGGCATTATCATCAATATCAACATCTTTTAAAGCTTTACCAGCACCAGGAATCATACCTACTAAATCTTTCATGCTTCCCATCTTTTTGATTTGTTGAATTTGACTTAAAAAGTCATCAAAACCAAACTGATCTTTTGCAATTTTCTTTTGTAGTTTTCTGGCTTCATTTTCGTCGTATTGTTCTTGAGCACGTTCTACTAACGAAATAACGTCTCCCATTCCTAAAATACGATCGGCCATACGATCTGGATAGAATACATCAATAGCATCCATTTTTTCACCAGTACCAATAAATTTAATTGGTTTATCTACTACCGATTTAATGGTTAGTGCGGCTCCACCACGAGTATCACCATCTAATTTGGTTAATACTACACCATCAAAATTTAAAATATCATTAAAGGCTTTTGCTGTGTTTACGGCATCTTGCCCTGTCATAGAATCTACAACAAATAAAGTTTCTTGTGGTTTTACAGCTTTGTGAATGTTAGAAATTTCTGTCATCATTTCTTCATCAACAGCTAAACGACCTGCGGTATCAATAATAACTACATTTTTACCGTTTGCCTTCGCATGTTTAATTGCGTTTTCAGAAATTTCAACAGGATTTTGGTTTCCAACTTCAGCATATACTTCTACACCAATTTGCTCACCAACAACTTGTAACTGATTAATAGCGGCAGGACGATATACATCACAACCAACTAATAAAACCTCTTTAGATTTTTTTGTTTTTAAGAAGTTAGCCAATTTACCAGAAAAAGTAGTTTTACCAGATCCTTGTAAACCAGACATTAAAATTACGCTAAGTGAACCTCCTAAATTAATACCAACAGTGTCTCCACCCATTAATTCGGTTAACTCATCTTTAACTAATTTTACCATTAATTGCCCAGGGTTTAACGTAGTTAATACGTCTTGTCCTAAAGCTTTTTGTTGTACTCTTTTGGTAAAATCTTTAGCAATTTTAAAGTTAACATCGGCATCTAATAAAGCTCTACGAACTTCTTTTAGCGTTTCAGCAACGTTAACTTCGGTAATTTTTCCGTGTCCTTTAAGCGTATGTAACGCTTTATCTAACTTTTCACTTAAATTATTAAACATGTATCGGCTTCATTTTTAGAGGCACAAATATAATAATTTAGTTGTTAGTTAGGTAGTTTTTTTATAAGCAGTTTTAGAATAATTATATTTTTATGAGGATGAATATTTTAATGATTTTCTTTTAATATATCTGCATGATGTTGAGTGTGGTAAGCTGTCCACATAATAATTTCACGCACAGGCATTTTTCCCATCAATGGATGTGGAAGAATTATAGTATTTAAATCTTTATCTCTCCAACGCTGAGTTTTATCTTGTAATTTTTTGTTTTGTATCTGAAGTGTAGATAATAATTGTTTAAACTTTTTTTCTGATGGAGTTTTTATATGGATATTGAATTGTTTGGCTCGTTCTTGATTTTTAGAAAGTTTATCTTGATATCTTTTTACAGTTTCATCATATGAACGCACTGTACGATTTGCAACTCCAAATTTGTATTTTAAAATAAACTTAGGATAACTCAAGGCTTTATTTACTTGTTTTATTGAGTTTACAAGATGATCAATATGTTGTCCTGTAGTCCATTTTTGTTCAGGGCCTTTTTCAAAAATATCTTCGGGTTGATTTTTTAGCCAACTAAATAATTGTTGATGCTTTTCTTCTAGTAAATTAACGACTGCTTCTTTTTCCATTATAAATCTTCTGTAAAATGTTTACGTGTTTTTTCTTTACTAAATTTTTCAGTATTGTATTCTTTTGATGTTCCTTTGGCTACGGATAAAGTTTGCCATTTATCAGCAGTTAAAAACTTACCTAAAAATACTATTTGGCCAATATGATATGAATAATGACATAACTGCCTATTTATAGCTTCGGTTATAGTGTGTCCTTGATTTCGTATATAAACAATGGTATTAGCATTTTGAGTGTTTATATTATTAAGGGCATCAAATAAACATTTCCAACCTATTTCCCAATAGGTAATGACTTCTTCTTTGGTGGTAAACGAATTTATAAATTCATCATCTCTATTTCGCCATTCTTTTTCTCCATCTTCAGTTAAAAAATGAGTCCAACGAGAAAGCATGTTTCCTGCAATATGTTTTGTTATGGTAGCGATGGAATTTTCGTTTTTACTAGAAAACAAAAAAAACTGATCGGTAGTTAATTGCGCAAATGTTTTATCGCCTAAAAGCTTATAATATTCAAATTGCTTTTTTACGCTAGGTAAGTAAGATTCATCCATAAAAAAGAGCTGATTATAGTCAGCTCTAAGATACAATATTTATAGGGATTATTTTTTAGGAATAAATTGTAAAGCAGCACCGTTTATACAATGGCGTTCTCCAGTTGTTTCTACAGGACCATCGTTAAAAGCATGCCCTAAGTGCCCGCCACAAGTATTGCATTTTAATTCGGTACGTGCATATCCAATTTTATAGTCTACATCTAATTCAATATTTTTTTTTATAGCACGGTCAAAAGCGGGCCATCCTGATCCAGAATCGTATTTGTGAGCCGATTTATATAAAGGTGTTTTGCAAGCAGCACATACATAAACTCCTTTTTTATAATTTTTGTTTAACGGACTTGAGTTTTGACGCTCTGTACCAGCTTCTCTAAGAACATAGTATTGCAAGGGTGTTAAAAGAGTTTTCCATTGAGTATTTGTTTTTAAAACGCGATATGTTTTTTTGTTTTGAGTATTGGCCGTAAAACAAATAAATAAGGTTAAAATAAAAGTAAGTATGTTTTTGTTCATGTTTATTGAATGATAAAATCTACAATTTGAGAAGTTACTTTTTTATCACGTAATATTTTAGTGTGACCTAAACCTTTTGTGATTAAAAGTTTTCCATCTTGTAAGCTTTGACGAATATTTATGGCACAACTTACAGGAACATCGCCATCATTTGAATCATGAACGATTAAAGTAGGAATTGATATGTTTTTAGCTACAATACTTGATGAATGTGCATCAATATCCATATGCCATTGTTTGTCAAAAATAATTTTCATTTTTTTAGCAACAATTGGTTTTACCTTTAAATTATTAGTGAAATTTAATATTACATCTGATATTTTATCAGCAGCACCAACAGTAATTAATTTTTTAATATTGAAATTAGTAGCAACGCTATTATACAAACACATACCACCAAAAGAATGTCCAATAGCAGCTTCAAAAGGGCCAAATTGCTTATCTATTTCTGTAATGGTATCTAAAAATTCAGGCATCATGGTTGTTTTTCCTTCTGATTTTCCATGCGCTGGTCCATCAAAAGAAATTACCATATACCCTTTTTCTAATAATTTATCAGCAATCATAAATAATTGCGTGCTTCTGCCTGCCCAGCCATGAACTAGTAAAACTTTCTTTTTAGAATATCCATAAGATAGGACGTGAATTTTTTTAGAAATCGAAGGTATATTTATTGTTTTTTGCTGTGCACTTTTTAACATTACAAGCTCTCTTTTTGGAGTTGAAAACTTTATTGGAGTAATAAAAAGTTTAATACCAAATTTAGCGGTTAAATAAGTTGAGAAATACTGAATTGATTTTGCAATAAAAATAATAGGTTTAGGAACAACTAAACTAGGTGGAAAAAGTATTGAATTTTTAAAATTCATGAAATTTATTTTTAAGATAAAGATTGAAATTGTAAATTTAAACATACAATTTGTTTATTACTTTTGTGACTATCTTTTTTTTAACGTGTCATAAATAATAACCAAGATAAATAAAAACATTAAAGATGAAAAAAATTATAGCTTTAGCAATTGTTGCTGTATTTTTAATACAATGTAGTACAGTACCAATTACAGGAAGAAAAAGATTAAATTTTGTAAGTGACGCCGAAGTATTACCTGCTAGTTTTGCACAATACAAAGGTTTTTTAGCAGAAAATAAATTATCTAAAGATGCAAGTAAGTCAGCTCAAATTAAAAAAGTTGGTAAAAATATTTCTATGGCTGTAGATAAGTTTATGAGAGCTAACGGAATGAAAACGGAGGCAGATTCATATAAATGGGAATTTAATTTAGTAGAAGATAAAACTGTTAATGCTTGGTGCTTACCTGGAGGAAAAGTAGTTTTTTATACAGGTATTTTACCAATTTGTGCTAATGAAGACGGTATTGCAGCCGTTATGGGGCATGAAGTTGCACATGCCTTTGCTAAACATGGTCAAGAGCGTATGTCTACAGGTCAGTTACAACAACTAGGAGGAGCTGCTGTAGCGTTGGGTACAAAAAACAGTAAAAATGCCGCTATTTTTAATACCGCTTATGGTTTGGGTACGCAGGTAGGAGTAATGTTGCCTTTTAGTAGAAGTCATGAAACTGAAGCTGATAAGCTAGGTTTAGTATTTATGTTGATGGCTGGTTATAACGGTGAAGAAGCTGCCGAAGTATGGGTAAGAATGAGTAAAAGAACTAAAGGAGGAAAATCATCGCCAGAATTTATGAGTACACACCCCTCTAACGAATCTCGCATCCAAACGCTTAGAGCATATTTACCTGAAGCTAAAAAATTAGCAAAGAAATTTAATGTCTCTTAAAAAATAAGTAGTAAATTATTTATATTATATTGCAAACCGTTCATTTTTTTGAACGGTTTTTTTATTTAAGATATATGTATAAAAGAGGAGATAAAAAGTTAATAAAAGCTTGGGCATTTTACGATTGGGCAAATTCAGTCTATTCATTAGTAATTAGTACAGCTGTTTTTCCGTTATATTATAGCGCAGTAACCAAAGGGCAAACAGTTCGTTTTTTAGGAATGGATTGGGAGCATCCTGATAGTTTATACAGCTATGCATTATCATTTTCTTTTTTAGTTGTGGCACTTATTTCTCCAATTTTATCTGGTATTGCCGATTACACAGGAAGTAAAAAGAAATTTATGAAATTTTTCTGTTGGATGGGTGGTTTGTCAGTAAGTGCTCTCTACTTTTTTGATGGAGTAGACACTGTATGGATTGGTATATGGTTTACTATTTTAGCTAGTATTGGTTTTTGGGCAAGTTGGGTATTTTATAATGCATATTTACCAGAAGTAGCATTGCCAGAACAACAAGATAGGGCAAGTGCAAAAGGTTTTATTTATGGTTACATAGGATCGGTTATTTTATTGATAATAAACTTAGCAATGATTATGTTTCCTGATGCATTAGAAATAACATCAGGCATGGCTTCACGATTGTCTTTTGTAATGGTAGGTGTTTGGTGGATTGGTTTTGCACAAATAACTTTTCGTAAATTACCTGGTGATATATATAATAAAAAACCTGAAAAAGATTATATATGGAAAGGCTATAAAGAGCTAAAAATAGTATTTAAAGAAGTTTTAAATTATCCTACTTTAAGAAAGTTTTTATTAGCATTTTTCTTTTTAAGTATTGGAGTACAAACCATAATTTTAATGGCAGCCATTTTTGGTTCTACAGAGTTAGGCTTAGAGTCTACCAATATGATTATAACCATATTATTAGTGCAAATTGTAGCTATTTTTGGTGCTCTGATATTTTCAAGATTATCTGATAAATACGGAAATTTTAAAGCTTTAAAATTAACAATAGGTATATGGATGTTGGTTTGTTTTTGTGCTTTTTTATTAGATGAAGAGCAAGAAAATGTGGCTACTTATTTTTATGGATTAGGAGCAATGTTAGGTTTGGTACAAGGAGCTATACAATCATTAACCCGCTCTACATATTCAAAATTATTACCCGAAACAGAAGATCATGCTACTTATTTTAGTTTTTATGATGTAACCGAAAAAATAGCAATTGTACTTGGAACAGCTGTGTATGGTGCTTTGTATGCAATTACAAATTCTATGCAATGGTCAGTACTTTGCTTGGCAGTTTTCTTTTTAATAGCTTTTATTATTTTAAGCACTATGAAAAAAACAAAATATGTAGCTTAATATTAAAAAGGAGTAGGAGAAATAAAACTTAGTTGTTTTGCTGTTTTCGGATGAATAAAAGTTATTTTTTCAGCATGTAAATACAACCTGTCGGCTTTAACTCCATATAAATCATCTCCTAAAATAGGAGTGTTTAAACCTAAATTATGTGCAGCATGAACACGTAGTTGATGTGTGCGTCCTGTAATAGGGTAAAGATGTATTCTAGTTTTATTATTTTTAACTTCAATTATTTTCCAATTAGTTCTTGCTAATTTTCCATGTTCATAACAAACAAGTTGTTTTGGTCTATCATTTAAATCAACACGAAGCGGTAAATTAATTTCTCCTTTATTTTTATCTAAAACCCCATCTAATAAAGCTACATATCGTTTTTTAATAGTTTTGTTGATAAATTGAGCTTGTAAATGTTTGTGAGTACTAGCATTTTTAGCAATTAATAAAATTCCAGAAGTAGACATGTCTAAGCGATGTACTATTAAAGGACCAGTTGCAGTTGGGTACATTTTTTTGATACGACTATAAACAGAATCTTCAATTTCTTTACCTGGCACAGATAATAGCCCATTAGGTTTATGAATCACCGCTAAATAATCATCTTCAAATATAATTTTAATAGCTGTTTTAGATTGTAGTTGTAATAATACAGGGTTTTTATCAACCGACAAACCTTGTAACATGTGCTTTAAAATAGGTTTACATTTTCCAGTACATGCAGCATAAAAATTTTGATGCTTTCGAATAGAAGTAGTTAATGATTTTCCCCACCAAAACTCAGCCATACAAATAGGGGTAAGGTTATTTAAAAAAGCGTATTGTAATAATTTTGGAGCACAGCAATCACCAGCACCAGCAGGTATGTTTTGTTTTGAGCTTTTAAAAATAGCTAACAAATTTTTTGCTTCTTTTTTACTATTTAAAAACTGATAATTTTTAAATATTTCCTGTTGTACCCTTGCCGAAAGTTTTTTTCTTTGTTCTTGTAACTGTTGTATTTGTTGCTGGTAATAGGTGTATTCTTTTTTTATAGGATGTATTTTTGTGTTTAAGTACACTTCATACTCACGTAAATAAAACTCTTCATTAATATTTTGCTGATTGCTTTGAACGCTTTGTTGTTTTCTAGCCTTTCGTCTTTTTTTTATTTTAACTTTTTCGTTTTCTAATAAATTATTGTTTATGGACCTAATGTTTAAATACTTTTTTTCTGTTTTTAAAAAAACAGTATTATTTTTTAAATCAGACAAATTGGAATTTATTTGATTTAGTTGCTCTTCTGTTTTTAAATAACATCCATTTTCTGATAAAACATTATACACAGGAGGAACAAAATTTTTAAGTAAGGTTGAGTTATTAATTTTACCAGAAAAAGCAGCTAAATAGCCTAATTCCCCGTTTTTATTCTTAACAACTAATACACCAAACATTTTACCTAGCGGTTCACTCTTTAAATATTTTTGATTATTTAACCCAAAGTTATGTATAAAATCTGTTTGTTTTTTTAAGTATGCTTGTAATTCGTTAGCAGCTGTTTTTGCTAACGGATGTGGTATATAGTTATGTGGATAGTCAAATTTATTTGGTAGTGGTAAACTATTTATATCTGTGGTAAAAGAAATGAATTTATTCATAATAAAAAGAAAAAGTGCTGCTTTCACAACACTTTTAAAATAGTTAGTTTATATAAATTTTATCGTATAAATCTTTGTAAATTTCTTTAATTATTTTACGTTTCATTTTCATGGTTGGAGTAAGGTGTCCTGCATCAATAGACCATTCTTCAGGTGTTAGCTCAAAACGCTTAATTTGTTCCCACTTTCCAAATTTAGAGTTACAAAGTGTAACCTCTTCTTGAATACGTTCAATTACCTTTGGATTATTGATTAAATCAGTGTTAGTTTTAAAATCAAGATTATGTCTTTTTGCCCATTCTCTCACAAAACTGAAATTTGGCTGAATTAAGGCTGCTGGCATTTTTTCACCTTCACCAATAACCATAATTTGTTCAATAAAACGTGATTGCACTAATTCTCCTTCTAATAATGGTGGAATAACATATTTACCACCAGAGGTTTTAAACATTTCTTTAGTACGCCCTGTAATTTTTAAAAAACCATCTTTATCTAATTCTCCTTTATCACCAGTATAAAAATAGCCATCCTTTAAAACTTCGGCAGTTTTTTCTGGATCTTTGTAGTACCCTAACATTACATTAGGTCCTTTTACTAAAATTTCACCAGTTTCTGCAAATTTTAAGTCTAAACCATGTATTAATTTACCTACAGTACCAGGTTTAAAACCATTGTTTCTTACATCATTTACTGTAATAACAGGAGATGTTTCAGTTAAACCATAGCCTTCCATAACAGGCATTCCAGCTGCAGCAAACATTCTTGTTAAGCGAGGTTGTAAAGCTGCCGAACCAGAAACCATTAGTTTTAAATCTCCTCCTAAAGCAGCTTGCCATTTAGAAAATATTAATTTACGGGCAATACTTAACTGTTTTTCATACCACCATCCGTTAGCTTTGTATGGTTCATATTTTAATCCTAAATCAATTGCCCAAAAGAATAGTGCTTTTTTAATACCAGTTAAATCAGCTCCTTTTGCGTAAATTTTATCGTAAATTTTTTCATATAAACGAGGCACTGCTGTCATTACATGAGGTTTTACTTCTTGTGCATTTTCACTTAATTTATCTATCGCTTCAGCAAAATAAATAGAAACTCCACAGTATTGATATAAGTATAATATCATGCGTTCAAAAATATGGCAGATTGGTAAAAAACTCAATCCACGTTCTTCTCCATATAATAGAGGTACTCTTTTTTCACTTGCTAATACATTAGATACAATATTACCATGAGAAAGCATAACGCCTTTTGGCCTACCTGTAGTACCTGAAGTGTATATTAAAGTAGCCAAACTGTCAGAAGTAACAGCTTTTTTTCGTTCTTCAACGTCATTTTGATTACTGGTATCTTTACCAAGATTTAAAATTTCGTTCCAATTTTTTTCATTTGCGATGTCTTCAAAAGTATAAACCTCTTTAAGTTTTGTATTTCCTTTTATTTGATTTAGTTTTTCTAAAATAGTTTTATCAGAAACAAAACAATAAGTAGCTTCAGAGTGATTTAAAACGTATTCGTAATCTTCTTTCGAAATTGTTGGATAAATAGGTACATTTTGTGCACCTGTTTGTAAAATACCGATGTCGCAAATATTCCATTCAGTACGATTATTTGTTGAAATTACTGCAATTTTATCGTTGGGCTGTACACCTAAACGTAATAAACCTCTACTAATGGTGTTTGCTTTATCAATATATTCTTGGGTAGATATTGACTCCCACTTGCCATTGTATTTGGTTGTAAAAGCTTTTTTTAAATTATAGGTTTCTTGTTGATAGTAAGGAAAGTCAAAAAGACGCGTAATTTCAATCGGCATAAAGTTCATATTTTTGGGTCATGCAAAGTAGGAAAAATACCTTGATTGCACAAGTTTAACCTTAAAGGTTGATTTATTGTGAATTATATATTTTTTGATAGAGATTATTGTATTTTTCTAAGACAATTTTACGTCTCATTTTTAATGTTGGTGTTAAATGTCCAGCTTCTACTGTCCATTGATCTGGCGTAATTTCAAATTGTTTAATTTGTTCCCATTTGCCAAATTTTTTATTATAGTAATCTATCTCTTTTTGAAGTCTATTTATTAATATTTTATCTGTTGAAAAATTACTTATTGTATAGTTATGTCTTTTAGCCCATTCGTTTACAAAATCGAAAGAGATTTGTAGAATTGCAGCAGGCATTTTTTCACTTTCTCCAATAACCATTACTTGCTCTATAAACCTTGATTTTTTTAGCTCGCTTTCTAAAACAGCAGGAGCGATGTATTTACCACCTGATGTTTTAAATATTTCTTTTTTTCTATCAGTGATTTTTAAAAAACCATCATCATCTAATTCACCAATATCGCCTGTATGTAAGTATCCGTTTTGAATAGTTTCTGTCGTTTTTTCTATGTTTTTATAGTAGCCCATCATTATGTTTGGTCCTTTCACTAAAATTTCTCCATCGTTGGCAATTTTTACAATTATATCTTTAATAACTTTACCAACAGTGCCTATTTTAAAGCCTTTGTTTCGCATATCGGTTACCGAAATAGCTGGCGATGTTTCTGTCATTCCGTAGCCTTCGAAAACAGGAATTCCGGCAGCAGTAAAAATTTTAATTAACCTAGGTTGCATTGGAGCGCTTCCGGCAAGCATAAAATCTAATTGTCCTCCTAAGGCTTTTTTCCATTTAGAAAAAATGAGTTTTCTGGCAATTTTTAATTTAAACTCATACCAAATTCCGTTTTCTTTATAGGGCTTGTATTGTTCGGCAAGTTCTATCGCCCAAAAGAATAGTCTTTTTTTGATGCCAGATAAATCACTTCCTTTATCTACAATTTTATCAAATACCTTTTCTAATAATCGAGGCACTACAGCCATAAAGTTTGGTGATACTTCTTTAAGATTATCACTTATTTTATCAATGCTTTCAGCAAAATAAATCTCAAATCCCATGTATTGGCAATAATATGAGGCAGCTCTTTCAAAAATATGCGAAACAGGTAAGTAACTAATTGCTCTTTTTTTATTACTATGTAAATTTAAAGAGTTGCCTACAGCGAAAATATTACTCACAATATTTTGATGTGAGAGCATTACTCCTTTTGGAGTTCCGGTAGTACCAGATGTGTAAATTATGGTTGCTAAATCAGTAGCGTGTACTAATGCTTTATTTTTATCAACAAGAGATTGTGTTGCTTCATCGTTTCCTAAGGATAAAAAAGAACTCCAGCTGTAATCGGTATCAATATCTTCAAAAGTAAATACTTTTTTTAGTTGTGTTTTATCTTTAACAGCTGCTACTTTTTTATACAAATCGTTATCAGAAACAAAGCAATAAATACTATCTGAATGATTTAAAACATAAGCATAATCTTTTTGAGAAAAAGTAGGATATAAAGGAACGTTAATAGCACCTATTTGCAATACACCAATATCTAAGATATGCCATTTTGGTTGGTTGGTATTGGTAATAACGGCAATTTTATCTCCAGGTTTGATACCTAAATTTAATAAGGCTCTACTTACAATATTAGCCTTGTTGATATATTTTTTTGTTGAGATACTAATCCAAGTATTCTTTTCTTTTGAAACTAAACATTTTTCTTGTGGATATTTATTTAGTTGATAATAAGGAAAATCGAAAAGACGTGTAACTTGTATAGATTTATGCATATAAGTGTGTTTGCTATAAATCTATAAAAAAATCTATAAAGTAAAGGATAAAATAATATTATTGATTTAAAAGCTCACTTACACGACTTTTATACGTTTGTCCAATTGGGATCTTATGTTCGTTTATTAAAATACGGTTGCCTTCGATAAACTTAATTTTATAAATAGCTACAATAAAAGATTTATGTACTCGTAAAAAGTTACCATCGGTTAAAATAGTTTCGTAATGCGATATTTTTTCATGACTTACAATCATTTCATCTTGTAAAAATAGTTTTGTATAATTTCCGTAAGCTTCAATGTATAGCAAGTCGGTTAAATCTATTTGATGGTGTTTTTTATCACCTTTTACAAAGAATCTAGTTGCGGTTTCTTCTGAATTCGAAACTTCTTTAACAATAGTTTTTGAAGGTTCTTTTTCTGAAACTTTATTTACTGCTTTTACTAAACGATCAAAACTAAATGGTTTTAAAATATAATCAACAACATTTAATTCAAACCCTTCTAAAGCGTGTTCTTTATAGGCTGTGGTAATAATGGCTTTTGGCGGATTGGTTAATGTTTTTAAAAAATCTAAACCTTTTAATTTTGGCATATTAATATCTAAAAACATAAAATCAATTGTGTTTTCATTTAAAAACTGCATAGCTTCCATTGCGTTGTAACAGTTTTTTTCTAGTTGAACATGTGGTAACATGCTACAAAACTCTTCAATAATTTCGTGTGCTAAAGGTTCGTCGTCTATGATGATATATTTAAGCATGTTTCGCAATTTTTAAAGTAGTTTTATAAATGTTGTTTTGAGTATTTACGTGTAACTCATGATTGTTTTTATAGACTAAAGATAGTCTTTTCTTAAGATTTTTTAACCCAATGCCACTAGATTCGGTTTGTTCTTTCGCTTCAAAATTGTTCTCTAATTCAAAATAAATAGCATGTTTATCTTCATATAAATTGATATGAATAAATGCGTTTTCGGCAAGACTTTCTACACCATGTTTAAAAGCGTTTTCTAAAAGATTGATGTAGAGTAAAGGTGAAATTGTTAAGTTGGTATCTATTGTATGCTTAAAAGAGATTTCTACCGTTTTTTTATAACGGATTTTGTGTAATTCTATATAATTTTTTAAATATTCAATTTCATCGGCAATTTTCACCTTCTCTTTTTCACCTTCATAAATAGTATAACGCATCATATCCGATAATTTTAAAATAACCTCTGGCGCTTGCTTAGAGTTTTTAATGGTTAAAGCGTATAAATTATTGAGTGTGTTGAAGAAAAAATGCGGATTTATTTGCGCTCTTAACAAAGACAATTCAGCATTCGATTTTTCGGCTTTTAAGTTTTGTAACCATTTCCATTGTTCAAAAAGCCATAAGGCGAATAAGATAGGTATTGATATAAAGAAAACGGCAAAAGGAATTTTTTTTTTGATTTCTAAGTAGGATTCTAAATCACCAGAAAAAAGCCTTAAATAGATGAAATAAATGAATAATGGAACATAAAAAACAGCGATTAACTTCCAATATTTTTTAAAAAATTTGGGAGAAAGTAAATAAGCGGTTCCAACCCAAAAACCAATCAATAAAATAAAAGTAATTGGGTTATCTGGTAGTTGCATAAAAGTATCAATCGCTAATGCTACAAAAAATAAGACAAATAAAACTAGTACACTAAGTGCTGTTTTCTTATTTCTTTTTAAATATTTGTAATTATGTATAGGCAAAGCAATTACCAATCCCCAAATAAAGGCAAAAATATATATACCAGATGCTTCTTTATCTGGTATAATAATTAACCCTAAATAGTCTAATAAATAGAATATTGGTATAATAATAGAAAATCCAAAAATAAAGGCTTTGTACTTTTTTAAAAACTGAATCATAGGTCAAAATTACTATTGTTAAAGCGTTTACACAACAAAATTGATATACACTATTCATTTTATGTCCAACTAGACACTTTTTTAGTCATACACGATTCAGTGTGTTTTTTTGACCATATAACTTCATAAATACTATGTATAACATATAAGTTTTAAAGTGTTTTATATCTCATATATGTTTGCCTCAAGTTAATCTTAAATCAATAAAAATGAAAAATTTAAAAATATTATTACTTATGGCAATGAGCGTATTCTCAATGTATGCTCAAGATAAAATTCCACAACAATCTAAAATAGATGCCATTTTTTCTAAATGGAATAAACCAAACTCTCCTGGTGGTTCGGTAGGAGTTATTAAAGATGGTAAGTTAATTTTTACAAAAGGATACGGAATGGCAAACTTGGATTATAATATTCCTAATGGACCAGAAACTGTATTTACTATAGCTTCAACCTCAAAACAATTTACAGCAGCGAGTATTATTTTGTTATCACAACAAGGAAAACTTTCTTTAGATGATAAGTTGAGTACATTTTTTCCTAAGTTTCCTTCGTATGCTAATGATATTACCATTCAAAATTTATTAAATCATACAAGTGGTATTAGAGATTATATTATTCTTGCTAGACTTTCTGGTTTAGGCGCAAATGATAACTATACTGATAAAACGGTTGGTAAGTTATTAATGAATCAGCAAGAATTAAATTTTAATCCAGGAGAAGAGTTTGTGTATAGTAATTCTGGTTATTGGTTGTTGGGTCAAATTGTCGAAAAAGTAAGTGGTGAAAGTTTGGCTGTTTTTGCAAAGAAAAATATTTTTGATCCTTTAGAAATGAAAAATTCTCGTTTTCATGATAATTTTGTTGAGGTTGTAAAAAACAGAGCAACTGGCTATAGATCAAATGGAAAAGATGGGTTTTACGAACACATGACCACGCTTAATATGGTTGGCGATGGTGGATTATTAACCACTATTAATGATCTTGCTAAATGGGATGCTTCATTTTATGATACTTCCCTTTTTAATAAAGGTTTTTGGAATCAAATGTTACAATTAGGAACTTTAAATAATGGAAAAAAAATACCCTATGCTTCTGGTTTAGCATTTAGGAATTATAAAGGATTAAAAGTAATTCACCATAGTGGATCTTTTGTTGGATATAGAACGCAGTTTATTCGATTCCCAAAAGCAAAGTTTTCTGTTATTGTTTTAGCCAACAGAACTGATACTGATCCGTCAAAATTGGCTTACCAAACTGCTGATTTGTTTTTAAAGGATCAGTACAAATCAAATAACACGATTAAAACAGAAAAACCTGCATCAAAAAAGAGCAACGAAAAAGCAGTATTTGTTACGTTATCAGAAAAAGAATTGAAGGTTTTTGAGGGAGATTATTGGGATAATAAAAGCAAATCTAGTCGTAAACTTGTTGTACGTGATGGTATGTTAAATTATGTAAGAAGTAATGGAAGAGCTACTAAAATGCGCCCAATTGCTAAAAATAAATTTCAAATGATTGGACCACGTGTACCTGTAATATTAACGGTTAACACTAAAGCGAAAAATTTTAGCATTAAACTCCCGAATGCAGCGCCAACAAAATTTGTTGCTTATCAACCAGAAACAATTTATAGTAAAGAAGATTTAAAAACATATGTTGGCGAATATTATAGTGTTGAATTAAACGTTGTTTATTCGCTAAAAATGAAAAAAAATAGTATTGTCCTCTTTGTAAAAGGTAATTCAGTTGGAGAAGTAACACCTATCAAAAAGAATTTATTAAACATAAACGGAAGACAAATGTTTGAGTTTAATAAAGAAAGAAATGAATTTAGATTGTCTATGTTAGGAAGAGTTAAAAATATAAAATTTGTAAAGAAATAGAATTTTTAAAATACAATCTAGTTACTTAAAAGTCCCTTAATTGGGACTTTTATTATTTCATAAACATATACAAAATAACTTAATCATCTTTTAAAGGTTAAAACTGACAAACAACGCTGAATTTTATACAAACAAACCATTTTTTTAGTTGAATTTAATATAGCTCAAAATTCAAGTTATCTGAATTGAAAAAAGCCTTGTTTATCATCTTTAATTTAAGAAAGAGTTATAATATTTCATATTTGTGTATAATTTAAAAAATCAGACAATGAATACTTTAAGAATAAATAATTTAACAAAAACATATCCTAATGGTGTGAAAGCATTAAACGGAATTAGCTTAGAAATAACTAACGGAATGTTTGGTTTACTAGGGGCAAATGGTGCCGGAAAATCATCATTAATGAGAACTATTGCTACTTTGCAAGAACCTACTTCTGGAAGTATTTCATTTAATAATGTAAACATTATTGAAAAGCCAAATAACGTTAGAAAACATTTAGGATATTTACCGCAAGAATTTGGTGTGTATCCAAAAATATCAGCAGAAAAATTGCTAGATCATTTGGCTGTTTTAAAAGGAGTTTTAAATAAAAAAGAACGCAAAGAACAAGTTACAGCTTTATTGCAGCAGGTAAATTTATATCAGCATCGTAAAAAATCGGTATTTACTTTTTCTGGCGGAATGCGTCAGCGTTTTGGTATTGCACAAGCATTATTAGGCGACCCACAAATTATAATTGTAGACGAACCAACTGCAGGATTAGATCCAGAGGAAAGCAATCGTTTCTTAAATTTATTAAGTGAAATTGGCGAAAATGTAATTGTAATTCTTTCAACTCATATTGTTGAAGATGTAAGGAATTTATGTCCGAAAATGGCAATATTATCAAATGGAGAAATTATTTCTGTAGGAAGTCCAAATGATTTAGTAGCTAGTATTGATGGGAAAATTTGGACAAAAATTATTCCAAAGAAAGACGTTGCTATCTACAAAAAAGCATTTGATATTATTTCTACAAAACTAATAGCAGGAGAAACTCAGATTAGAGTTTTATCAGATAGTAAACCTGAAGAAGGATTTGAGAAAATCACTCCTAATTTAGAAGATTTTTACTTCACAACGTTATTTAATCAAACTTTAAAATCGTAAATTATGTTTAATAAATTATTACAATTCGAAGTTTTTTATCAGTTAAAACAAAGAGCTTTTCCTTTATTAGCATTGTTGTTTTTGGTGTTAGGAGTTTTTGTTGGTAGACAAGGTTTTGCTCAACAAGGCGTAAATTTTAACGCAGGATATCAAGTATATTTTCATGTTAGTTTATTTACTATTGGAAGTTTATTTGTGATTATGTTTTTTGCAATTAGCGCAATGCTTAGAGACAAACAATATAAAATGGAAGGCTTAATATATAGCTCTGCAATTAAAAAAAAGCATTATTTTTGGAGTCGTTTTTTAGGAACATTCTTTTTTAGTTTATTAGCCTTTTCTCCTTTTATTATAGGATATGTTTTTGGGAATTATACTGGAGATTTAGATCCAGAACGTGTAGCTGATTTTCAATTAATGACGTATTTACAACCTTGGCTATATATTGTTGTGCCTAATATTTTTGTGTGTTCTTCTATTATTTTTTCTGTTGCAACAATAACTAAAAATAGCACTGCAACGTATGTAAGCGCTGTATTTATTTATATGTTATACCTTGTGTGTTCTATATTTTTTAATTCACCATTATTAGCACAAGCAGCGCCAGCTTCACCAGAGAGTATGGCTATAGCAACACTTGTAGATCCATTTGGAATCTCTGCCTTTTTTGAACAAACTCAATTTTGGACACCTTATGAAAAAAATACACAATTGTTATCTTTTTCAGGTTCATTTTTATGGAATAGATTGATTTGGTTATCTATTGCTTTTGTAATTTTATTAGGAACATTTAAGTTGTTTTCATTTAGAAAGATCACTAAAAAAGTAAAAAAAGAAAAGAGCGTAGCTACAACAAAAAAAATGTTGTTAAGTTATAAACCTTTAAAAGTAGTATCAAATTTTAAAGCGCAAAAAATAGCATTATTATCTTTAATAAAAGTAGAATTAAAAAGTGTTTTTAATAGTCTGCCTTTTATAGCGGTTTTATTGATGTGGGTTTTTATAGTTTTTTCAGAATTGTATTCAACACTAATTAGTGGTGGTGAATATGGCGTAAGTATATATCCGTTTACCAATAAATTAACCGAATTAATTGTTGGTCCTTTAACTATTTTTAGTTTGATATTAATTATTTTTTATAGCTCAGAAATTGTTTGGAAAGAACGAAGTCTACATTTTAATTTGATAATTGATGCGACACCTGTTAAAAACAGTACATTCTTTTTTTCAAAGTTTAGTGCTTTGATATTGCTTCCAATAATTTTAATAACGGTTGGAGTTGTTCTTTGTATTGGATTTCAAATGGCTTTAGGATATTTTAATTTTGAACTCGGTTTATATGCTTCATTATATTATCATTATGGATTGCAATTAGTAGTTTTTTGTATGGTTGCTTTATTCGTTAATAGTTTGGCAAAAACCAAATATATGGGAATGGGAATTTTTGGATTTATTGTATTATTAACACTAAAATCTGGTATGTTAGGATTAGAACATCCTTTAACAAGTTTAGGATTTTTACCAAGAATTAGCTCCAATAATATGGATGGTTTTAATGGAGTTTCAAATTTATATAATCATTTAGCAGTATATTGGTTGGCTTTTGGTTTATTATTAACTGTATTTTCTTTCAAAATTTGGAATCGTGGAATTGTAACTAGTTTTTTAGTAAAAATAAAGCAGTTTTTTACAAATTGGACCAAGATTCAGAAACTGAGTATATCTTTTTTAATGATTATTTTCATCGGTTTTGGTAGCCTTGTTTTTTACAATTTAAATATTGTTACAGAATATAATACGATAAAAGATGATTTAGATTTTAGTGAAAACTATGAACGTAACTTCAAAAAATATGAAAAAATAGAAAGGTTATATCCAGCTTCAATAAAAACAGAAGTTGCTATGTACCCTAAAGACAGAAAGTATACCGTTGATGCTAATTATGTAATGATAAATAGAAGTAAAAAACCGATGAAACATGTATTTATAACGGAAAGAAAAACATTAGATACCGTTTCAATTGAAAATGCAGATTTAATAAAACATGATGCAGATTTTGGAATTTACCTTTTCAAATTTAAAAAAGCATTACAACCGCAAGATTCTGTTGAGTTTAAATTTCAATTAACAAATAGTGTTGTGGGATATGAAAGAGATAAATCAATCATAAATAATGGAACTTATATAAATCGTTTTAGCAAATTTGATCCTATTTTAGGATATACCAATAGTTTTGAAATTGCAAATGCAAGAGAGCGTAAAAAAAGAAATTTGCCATTACGAATTAAAGAAAAAGAAACTTCGGATGCGCATATTGCTTTTGAAAATGTTAAATATGAGAAAGTAAATTTCGAAACTATTGTTTCTACTTCAAACGACCAAACAGCCATTAGTTCTGGTAAATTACTGAAACAATGGACCGAAAATAATAGAAACTACTTTCATTATAAATCTTTAAGAAAAATATCACCTGAAGCGGGTTATTTTTCAGCAAAATATAAAACTAAGAAAACAAATTATAAAGGAGTTTCTATTGAGCAATATTATGATGTAAATCACAATTTTAATATTGATGCTATTGAAAAAAGCATCAAAGAAACATTAGATTATTGTCAAGATAATTTTGGAGCATATCAGTTTGATTATCTTAGAATGGCAGAAGTTCCTGCACATTGGCCATTTGGTGGATTTGCACATCCTGGAGTTATCAGTATGGTTGAAGATCGATTGTATTTATCTGATGTAAGTGATGAAAATGTTTTTAATGTAGTTGCAAAAAGAACTATTCATGAAGTATCGCATCAATGGTGGGGACACACATTATCTTCTAAACCAGTTGCTGGGGGTGCTTTTCTTGTTGAAGGACTTGCAAAATATACAGAAGCTATGGTGATGGAAAAAATGTATGGAAAAAGTGCATTGTACACTTTAGCAGAAAATGCAAGAAGCCGTTATTTTTCTGGAAGATCTTTTGCTTCTAATATTGAACCACCAGTATATAAAGTAGATGGACAAAGTTATATTTCGTACGGAAAAGCATTAAATACTTTGTTAGCTTTAAGAGATTTAATAGGAGAGAAGCAAGTGAATTTGGTATTAAAAACCTTAACAGATTCTTTTAGAAATAGTAATAAGTTAGAAGTAACTACTTTAGATTTTTTAACTGAAGTTTATAAAGTAACTCCAGTAAATCAACACGATTTAATAAACGATTGGTTTAAAAAAGTAATTACTTATGATTTAGGGATTGAAAATGCAATAACTAAAGAATTAGCAAACGGAACTTATGAAATTACAGTAAAAGTAAAAGCTAAGCGTTTTGAAACATTAGAAAATGGAGAAGTAAAACAAATCTCAATTGATGAACCAATTAAAATTGGGTTGTTTACTACGCATCCATCCATGGTAAAAGATAATAAATCTGTATTGTATTATGAGTCTAGTCAAATCAATAAAGAGATATCAGAAATTAAGATAATTATAAAAGAGCAGCCAACATATATTGCTATTGATCCTTACGGAACTAGAAGTGATGAAAATTTAGTTGATAATGTATTTTCTCTATAAAGAAACCCCAAAAGAAGACTAGAAGAAGTTTTTTTAGTCTTCTTTTTTAACTATAAGTAGCTTTAAAATGGCTATTAATCTTTTATTTTTTTCTTAAGGAGATAAAAAGAATTAAGAATATCATTATTGGAAAAAATATTTAAAAAATTCTAAGGTTTTAGATTAAGATAGAGAAAAAGTTGTTTATATATGTTAATAAATAATTTAAAATTATATTTTTTCTTAGTTAACAAAAAAAATCTTTGTGTCCATTGCTTTTTTGGATCCGATATTTATTATATAGGTTTGTTATTAATATTTTATTTGGCTTTGATGTATCATTAGTATCAGCAGCAAAAGAAAACGTGTAATTAACGATTGAAGAGTTATCAATTTATTACGTTCATTATTGTATGTAAAAAGATAAAAACTTAATCTCTATTAAAGAAGAACAATTTTTAGTAAAAAATTATATTGAGTTAGAAAAAATGCGTTTGAAGAGCGTTTGTAACTAGATGTATCTATTGATGAAAAAATTGAGTAAATTCAAAGTTCCAACATTAAATACTCAATCATTAGTAGAAAAAGCGATTAAACACGGAATTAATTTAATTGTTAAAATAGGAGTCAATAATATTACAATTAAAAAGTAACAAGGTTTTATTAAAAAATGTCATCCTATTCTATAGGGTACAAACTTTTAATTTGTTTTTTTTAAGAAGATAGTCTTAAATTACATTAACCTCAATTTCTAAATTAATAGAAAATTTATCTAAAATAGTATCTTGAATTTTTTGAGCTAAATTATAAATTTCTTTCCCAGTTGCTTTTCCGTAATTAACTAAAACTAATGCTTGTTTTTCATGTACACCAAAATTACCAAAACGTTTTCCTTTAAATCCACATTGTTCAATTAACCAGCCTGCCGGTATTTTAATTTCAGATTCTGAAATAGCGTAACTAGGTATTGTAGAAAATTCTTTTTGAAGTTTATCAAAATCAGCTTTAGAAATTACTGGATTTTTAAAGAAACTTCCACTATTACCAATTTTTTTAGGATCTGGGAGTTTGCTTTGTCGAATAGTAATTACAGCATCTGAAATGTTTTTAAGAGTTGGGTTTGTTATCTTTTTTGACGCCAATTCAGTTTCAATAGCCCCGTAAGAAATAGTTGTTTTATGTTTGTTTTTTGTAAGTTTAAAACTTACAGATGTTATAATGTATTTTCCTTTTACTTTGTTTTTAAAAATAGAATTTCGATAGCCAAAATTACACTCATTGGCAGCAAAAGAAACTAGTTTTCTTGTTTCAATACATACTGCTTCAACTTTAGTTATTGTATCTTTAACTTCAACACCATAGGCTCCAATATTTTGAATAGGGCAGGTACCTACGTTTCCAGGAATAAGAGATAGGTTCTCTAATCCTCCATAATTTTCAGAAATACACCAAAGTACAAAATCATGCCAATTCTCGCCAGCATTAACGGTTAAATGAACATTATTGTTGTTTTCGCTATCAATTGAAATTCCTTTCAAATTAATATGTACAACAAGTTTTTCAATATCTTTTGTTAGTAACATGTTACTTCCGCCAGAAATTAAAAAAATGTCTTTTTCTGTTTTTAAAAGTTGTTGCAAACTATAAAGAGAATCAACAGAAACAAAACGTTTGGCATTAACATCGATGCCAAACGTATTGTACTTTTTTAAGGATATGTTTTCTTGAATATTCAATTAACTATTATATTGTTCTATAGCTATTTTTAAAATTTCAACCGAACGTATTAAATCAATTTTATTTAATACATAAGCAATACGAACTTGGTTTTTACCTTCTCCTTTTGTAGAATAAAATCCGCTTGCAGGAGCCACCATAATCGTTTCATTATCATGATTGAACTTTTCTAAAATCCATTGAGCAAAATCATCAGCATCAGCTACAGGTAGTTCAGCAACACAATAAAAAGCTCCTTTTGGGTTGGCAACTTTTACGCCTTCAATTTTTTGAAGTTCAGTAATTAAAGTATTTCTACGATCTTGATATTCTTCAATAACTTCATCAAAATAACTTTGTGGTGTGTCTAAAGCTGCTTCACTAGCTAATAAAGCATAGGTTGGCGGACTTAAACGGGCTTGTGCAAATTTAATAGCAGTGTTTATAAACTCTTCGTTTTTAGAAACAATACATCCAATTCTTGCTCCACACATACTATAACGTTTAGAAACAGAATCAATCATAATTGCATTTTGCTCTAACCCTTCTAATGCCATAATCGAGTTATGTTTTGCACCATCATAGGTAAACTCACGATACACTTCATCAGCAATTAAAAATAAATCGTGTTTTAATACAATTTGTTTTAGTTTTTCAATTTCTTCTGGACTGTATAAATATCCGGTAGGATTACCGGGATTACAAATTAAAATTGCTTTAGTTTTAGGGGTAATTAGTTTTTCAAAATCTTCAATAGCAGGCAAAGCAAAATTATCTTCTATTTTAGAAATTACAGGAACGACTGTTACTCCAGAGGCTGTTGAAAACCCGTTGTAATTTGCATAAAATGGTTCAGGAATTATTATCTCATCACCAGGGTCAGTAATACTACCAATGGTAAATAATAAAGCTTCAGATCCTCCAGTAGTTGCAATAATATTATTAGCTGTTACATGAATATCATTATTAGCATAATAGTTAGCTAATTTAGAACGATATTCCTCTGAACCTTCAGAACGTGCGTATGATAACACTTCAATAGTATTATTTTTTACAGCATCTAAAGCCACTTGAGGAGTTTTTATATCGGGTTGACCAATATTTAAATGAAAAACTTTAGTTCCTTTTTTTTTAGCAGCCTCAGCAAAAGGCACCAATTTACGTATTGGTGATTGCGGCATAGAATTACCTTTGTTTGATATTAATGGCATTGCAAATTGAATTAGTTATTTTAAAAAGCAAATTTGCAATTTTTTTTTGATAAAATAAACTTGTTTTAATGAAAAACAAGGGGTGAAAAATCATAAAATACCTGAATACTAAATAGAAGATTGTATATTTAAAGGTAACCACTAAATTATCAGTTGTTTGAAAAAAAGATACCTTACATCACCGCTTTTTTTATGTTCGTCTGTTTATTCACAAAGAGGTTTCCAGTTTTAAGGAAAGAATAAAAACAAACAAGAATTATCTTTCAAATTAATAAATAATTTAATTGTACTCCCTTTAGAGATAAACAATCATTATTTATCTTTTATTTTAGATACAGGAGTAAGTAAAACGATTTTATTTAACTTAACTGAAAATGATAGTATTGGTTTAAATAATATTAAGAAAGTTTTTATAAGAGGTTTAGGAGATGGAGAGCCTATTGAAGCATTATTATCAAAAGAAAATAAATTTAGAATTAAAAAATATTTTAAGTCCAAACCAAGAACTTTATGTTATTTTAAAAGATGCCTTTAATTTATCTGCAAAAATGGGCACAACTATTCACGGAATTATAGGATATGATTTACTTAAAGATGTTATTGTAAAAGTAAATTGTAACACTAAAAAAATTGTTTTTTATAATCCAAAAACTTATGTGGCTTCGAAGTGTCGAAAATGTGAAGTGTTTCCGCTTCGGTTTTATCGAAAAAAACCATATATAGACGTTGATGTAAATATAGATACAATTGGTATTGTTAAAACACCTGTAAAGTTGTTAATTGATACAGGAGGAAGTGATGCTATGTGGTTGTTTGAAGGGACAAAGAAAAATATAAAAACACCAATAAAACATTTTAAAGATATTTTATGAGAGGGACTTAGTGGAACTATTTATGGTAATAGAAGTAAAATACCTTCTATATCTTTAGGTAAGTTTTATATAAAAGAACCTACTGTATCTTTTTTAGATTCAATTTCTACTTTTAACGCTCGTAAATTTAAAGAAAGAAATGGAAGTATAGGAGGGAATATCTTAAAACGATTTAAATTATGGATAGATTATCCTAATAAAAAAATTAGATTGAAAAAGAATGCTTCTTTAAAAGATGGATTTTATTATAATATGAGCGGTTTGTATTTAATTTATGATGGGCAAGAATTAGTAAAAGAAAAAGCGGTAACGGGACAATTAGAAACATACGGAAATATTCAATCAAATAAAAAAAATAGTGTTTCATTTGTAGAAACATACCATTATAGATTTAAAGCAAAGTATAAAGTAGATAGAGTAGTACCAGAGTCTCCAGCGGCAAAAGCAGGATTTTTAAAAGATGACATTATAAAGTCAATAAATGGTAAGCCAGCTTATAATTTTACGTTGGGTGAAATTATACAAATGTTTAAAAAAAAACTAACAGAAAGATAAAAATGATAGTAAAAAGAGGTATAACCGATTTGAAATTAGAATTTCGTTTAGAGAAAAGGATATAAAAAAAGCGTTCGTTTGCAAACGAACGCTTTTTTTATATTGCAAGTTATAAATAACTATTCACTATCAGTTGTTTTTTTAACAGCAGTATTCTTAGATATAAAACCTTTAATTTTAAGCATAGTTCTTGGTCTTTTAGCATTAGAAAGTACTGTTATTTGTTTTGAAAAACCTCCTGGTCTTTTAGTATCATAAGAAACTTCAATCTGACCTTTTTGTCCAGGCATAATAGGAGCTTCAGGTTTTTTTGGTACAGTACATCCGCAAGTAGATTTAATATCTTTAATAATTAAAGGAGCGTCACCTACGTTTGTAAATTCAAAAGTACGTGTTCCTTCAGAACCAAGGGCTACTTTACCGTAGTCTATAGTTTCATTTTCAAATTTAAATTCTTGAGCGTTTACTGTTAATGTAATAAAACAAACAGCGATAATTGATAAAATTGTTTTCATAATTGATAAATTTAATTTTAGGGCTTAAACTACCACAAATTTAGGATTAATTTTTTAGTTCTAAAAAAATCAACATCTTATTTTCTGTACCTCAGAGATAGTTGTATTTTTGCTTAATTGAATTTCAAAAATAATGCCAAAAAGCAATAAGCTTATTAATTTGGTTATAAAGATACAAAAAACAGATGAATATTCCATCAAAATATAATTCGAGCGAAGTAGAAGGGAAGTGGTATGATTACTGGATGAAACATAATTACTTTCATTCAGAAGTAGATGAAAGAGAACCTTATACCATTGTAATTCCACCGCCAAACGTTACTGGAGTGTTACACATGGGACACATGTTAAATAATACTATTCAAGATGTATTAATTCGTCGTGCCCGTTTACAAGGTAAAAACGCATGTTGGGTTCCTGGTACCGATCACGCCTCAATTGCTACTGAAGCTAAGGTTGTTGCGAAACTAAAAGAGCAAGGGATTGATAAAAACGATTTAACTCGCGAAGAATTTTTAGCACATGCGTGGGAGTGGAAAAATGAATATGGCGGAATTATTTTAGATCAATTAAAAAAGTTAGGAGCTTCTTGTGATTGGGAGCGTACTGCCTTTACTATGGATCCTGCTTTGTCTGAATCTGTAATTAAAGTTTTTGTTGATTTATACAATAAAGGATTAATTTACCGAGGGTATAGAATGGTAAATTGGGATCCAGAAGCAAAAACAACCTTATCTGATGAAGAAGTAATCCATGTTGAAAAACAAGGAAATCTTTATTATTTAGAGTATAAAATTGAAGGTTCAGATGATAAATTAACGATTGCGACTACCAGACCAGAAACTATTTTTGGTGATAGCGCAATTTGTATCAATCCAAATGATGAACGTTTTACACATTTAAAAGGTAAAAAAGCAATTGTTCCGCTTTGCGGAAGAGTTATTCCGATTATTGAAGATGAATATGTTGATGTAGAGTTCGGAACAGGATGTTTAAAAGTAACACCTGCACACGATGAAAATGATAAAGTTCTTGGTGATAAACACAAGTTAGAAGTAATTGACATTTTTAATGAGGATGCTTCATTAAACTCTTTTGGATTACATTATCAAGGAAAAGATCGTTTTGTAGCTCGTAAAGAAGTAGTAAAAGAATTAGAAGAAAAAGGAATTTTAATTAAAACAGAAGTTCATACCAATAAAGTAGGAACATCAGAAAGAACCAAAGCTGTTATTGAACCAAGATTATCAGATCAATGGTTTTTAAAGATGGAAGATTTAGTAAAACCAGCAATCAAAGCGGTTTTAGGTGATGATACCGATATTAATTTATACCCGAAAAAATTCGAAAATACCTATCGTCATTGGATGGAAAATATTCGTGACTGGAATATTTCTCGCCAATTATGGTGGGGGCAACAAATTCCTGCGTATTTCTATGGAGACGGAAAAGAAGATTTTGTAGTTGCAACAACTATTGAAGAAGCAGTAAAATTAGCGCAAGACAAAACAAAGAATACTTCGCTGTCCGCATCCGACTTAAAACAAGATGAAGATGCTTTAGATACTTGGTTTTCATCTTGGTTATGGCCAATGAGTGTTTTTGATGGAATTAGAAATCCTGAAAATGAGGAAATTAAATATTATTATCCAACAAACGATTTAGTAACTGGTCCAGATATTTTATTCTTCTGGGTAGCTCGTATGATTATTGCGGGTTATGAATATAAAGAAGAGAAGCCTTTTGAAAATGTATATTTAACAGGTTTAGTACGTGATAAACAACGTAGAAAAATGTCAAAATCATTAGGTAACTCACCAGATGCTTTAAAATTAATTGAAGATTATGGTGCAGATGGTGTACGTGTAGGGTTGCTTTTAAGCGCTGCTGCAGGTAACGATTTAATGTTTGATGAAGATCTATGTCAGCAAGGAAAAGGTTTTGCAAACAAAATATGGAATGCTTTCCGTTTAGTAAAAGGGTGGGAGGTAGATGCTACAATTGAACAGCCAGAGGCTGCAAAAATAGGATTAGAATGGTACAATGCTAAGTTTCAAACAGTATTAGCCGAAGTTGAAGATCATTTTTCTAAATACCGATTATCAGATGCTTTAATGGCTATTTATAAGCTGATTATGGATGATTTTTCTTCATGGTTATTAGAAACAGTAAAGCCAGCTTACCAGCAACCAATTGATAAAAAAACTTTTGATGCGGTAATTGCAATTTTTGAAGATAATTTAAAAGTATTGCATCCGTTTATGCCTTTTTTATCAGAAGAGATTTGGCAATATATTGCAGAAAGAACTCCAGAAGAAGCATTAATTATAGCTAAATATCCTGAGTTTAAAAAAGTGGATACTTCAATTATCAATGAATTTGAGTTTATAACCAATGTAGTTTCTGGAATTAGAACCATCAGAAAAGATAAAAATATATCATTTAAAGATGCTGTTGAGTTATCAGTTGTAAATAATGAAAATTTTACTCAAAAGTTTGATGTTATTGTTCAGAAATTAACAAATACATCTGAGATTAATTACGTTACTGATAAGGTTGATGGAGCTTCGTTTAGAGTAAAATCAAACGAGTATTTTATCCCTGTTGCTGTTGAGGATATTGATGTAGCAGCAGAAACTGAAAAATTAGAAGCTGAATTAAAAAGAGCTGAAGGTTTTTTGTTTGGTATTCAAAAAAAATTATCAAACGAACGTTTTGTAAGTAATGCTCCTGAACAAGTTATTGTTTTAGAGCGTAAAAAAGAAAGTGATACTATTGCTAAAATAGCTACAATAAAATCTAGTCTAGCATCTTTAAAATAGCTATAAAAAAATAAAAAGCAAAAAAACCGTTGTAATTTTACAACGGTTTTTTTGCTTTTTTAATATATTATGCTCTAAAAAGAAGCTTTATTTATTATGTAAAATGTTATATATTAGGATCTTTAATTTTTATTTATGAATCATATCTCATCGTTTAAAATATATAGTGTAATTTATTTTATTACCTGTATTGTTTCGTTATTATTTATTGATAATAATGAATCGATTATTGAAATGATTTTAAAAATACTTACCATAGTATTAACTTCCTTTTTGTACTTAGCATATACAACAAAGATTAATTATTGGTATTTATTATTATTAATGTTTTGTATTGTTGCTGATGCACTACTCATATTTGATCAAGATTTTTTAAAAGGCGGTATATTATTGTTAATGTTTACTCGAGTTATTTATCTGATCATTTTGCGTAAAACAATTTTAACCATAAAACTAAAGGTTATTTTACCGTATATAATACCAGGCTGTTTTGCTTTTTTTATTATGTCTTACTTGTTGTACTCATTTGTAGAAAACATGTTGTTATCTATTTTTATGATTTGTCTTTTAAATTTAATTGTTATAGGTGTTTCTTTTTATCAATATTTATATAACATGACAAAAGATAATTTGTACTTTATGCTAGGAATATTTTTAATTACTATAGCAGATTTTATAATTGCTTTTAATAAGTTTTTAGATTATCAATTGTATTACGTTGTTTTATATACTGTAATGTATTACGTAGCTCGTTATTTAATTTGTATTGCTATGATTAAAGAAAAACGTTAATCATAATATTTCTGGTATCATGATTAACATTTATTATTAGTAAAACTAATTTTTATCAACTACATCACCAGATCCTACTGATTTATTATCGATGTTACTCGGGTTTCCTTTATAATAAACGCTTCCAGAGCCTACTATACTTGCTTTTATTTTTTCAGTAACAGTAGTTTGCACATTTCCTGATCCAGCAATACTTGCTTTTACAGTTTTAACATTTAAATTATAAGCTTTTACACTACCAGAACCTGCGATAGAGCATTTTAAATTTTCAGATTTACCTTTTAAATTAATACTTCCTGAGCCACCAATAGATGTTTTTACTGTGTTTGAATTAACACTAGCACTAATATTTCCTGAACCACCAATATTAAAAGAAATATCATTAGAGTTTAGTTGTTTATGAACAGTTACTTTTCCTGAGCCACCTAATGAAACCGCATCAATACTTTTAAAAGGAATAGTAACTGTTAAACGTTTGGTTGTTTTAATATTAGCATTTTCTTTAAATTGTACTTTTAGTTTTCCCTTTTTAACTGTTGTTTCAAGATAAGGTAATAAGTTTTCTTCTCCGTTAATAGTTATTTTACCTTCAGTACCAGCTACTAAATTGACATCAAATGAACCACCGATGTTTACTTTGTCAAAATTGTTGATAGATCTAGTTTTGGTAATAACGTTTCCATTGCCTTTAATTTTTTTAGAATTTGACCAGTTTTGAGCTTGACTATTAAAAGTTAATAAGGCTACTACTACTGTAAAAAAAAGTTTTTTCATTTTATTTATTTATTTGAATGATTTATATTTACTTATTATGGGGTTAAAATTTAAGATATACACAACTATTTATTTTTTAGCATGTTTTGTGTCATTTTTTTTTATTGATGCAGGAACTTCACTGGAAGAAATGGTTGTTAAAATATTGTCATTAGTTTTTTTGGCTTTTTTATATATAAGTGTATCAAAAGAAATAAATTATTGGTATATTTTAATATTAATGTGTATCATAGGTTCAGATTCTTTTTTTGTTTTTGATCCTGATTTTCTTACAGAAGGAGTAATTTTGGTACTTATAGAGCGATTTTTATATTTTATAATTTTAAGAAAAACATTATCAAAAATTAAAATAGTGTCTTTGTTAACTTATATGATACCAGGTATTTTAATTTTTGGAACACTATTATATATATATTTACCTTATTTAAAGGATATGCTGGGTACTCTTTTTGTTATATGTTTTTTTAATATTACGTTAATAAGTGTTGCATACCTTAATTTTTTGCAAAAAAATGATCAAAAAAATTTATTTTTTCTATTAGGTATTTTCATGATTAGTGCTGTTGATTTCTTAATGGTGTATAATAAATATTTAGACTATAATTTTTACTACGTAATAGGGTATACGTTAACATACTATACAGCTCGTTATTTAATCTGTTATTCAATTATTGAAGAAAGATACCGTTAATCATTAACCTTTAAAGAAACACTACCATATTTAGATTTTATATTTATAGTTGAGTTGTTGTTTGTTTTTCCAAAAGATCCTTCATAATATTTTTTGGTATTCTTTTTAATACTTTTAAAGAACTTTATTTTGTTTTCAGGATAATTAAATCCGGCGTAGCCTAAATCGACAATAAGGTTAAAATTATTATTACTATGAGTGCCTAGTTTTATACCTGTATAACTTCCGTCGATTGTAATGTCTTCAAAACCTTTTAAAATGTTGGCTACTTTAACACTTCCGTAATCAGTATTAATTTTTAAGTTTTTACTTAAGGTTCCTATTTTTATAGCAGCGTAATCTGAATTACCAATAATAGTACCTCCATTGTTTACATTGACACTACCATAATCGCTATTAAACCTTAAGTAGTTGGTATTGCCTATTTTTACTGTAGTATAATCGGCATTTATATTTAATGTTTCAGATTTTTCGATTTTAATTTTAGAGTAATCAATATTTATAGTTCCTGCTTTTATAAAATTAATTTCAGAGCTACCACAATAGTCTAACTCTATAGTGTTGGTGTTGTTTAATAAAGCATCAACAAAAATATTTCCATAATCACAATTTAAATTAGCTTTACCTTTAAGTTTATCTAATTCGATTGTACCATATTGATTGTTTAAATCGGCATTGTTGGTTATTGGCATTTTTATAAAATAGTTGATTTTGTAATTAATATTACTATTACTCCAAAATGACCAATTAGATTTTATACTTTCTATTTTAGTACGTGCTTCAACCAAGTTGCTTGAAGCCTCAAAAAGAACATTAATTGCATTTAATTTTTTAGTAACTGTTTTTAAATCATTTCCTTTTACTATAATTTTAACATCAATTTCAATACGGTTCTGATCCCATGTGGTTACATTTACATTTCCGTACTTATTATTGATATATAAGGTTGCATTTTTAGTAACATTAAAGCTTTTGTTAATAGTTTTACTTTTTTCGTGTTTCTTTTTATCGGTAGCCATCATAATGGTGGGTAATAAGATAAAAAGGAATAATAATTTATATAATTTCATCATTTAAAAACTTTAAGGTTATTGATTTATTTTGTTCTAACTGTAATAATAAACTGTTTAGCACAGTTAGTCGTTGTTGGTAATTGTTAATTATTTTTTGAATAACTAAACGTTTGTTTTCTTGTTTTGTTAGTTCGTCAATTAATAATTTATAATGATCTTCTAATTCTTCTATATTTTCTAAAGCATCTTCAATCATTGCCTCAGTTTGAATATTTCTATATTGTTCAACCTCTTTTAATTCCTGATTTATTGTTGTTACAAAAAAACTTTGAGCTTCTGCCATTTTTGGAGAAACATCAGCTAAATCATACATTGTTTTTTGTTGATAATTACCAAGGTAAAAACCAATTATTAATGTAATTGAGGCAGCAATACTTATCCAAAATATTTTTGGTTTTTGTTGTTTTTGAGGTGTTTTTAATTTTTTGTGAAAACGTTTTGAATGATCTGAATGTGGTTCGAGAATATCAAAATCATTGTCATTAAAAAATTGCTGTAATTTATCATCCATATACTTGTGATTGATTAATGTCAGTAAGCAAAAGTTGTTTTAATTTCTTTTTTGCTCTTGATATTGTTGTACGAACATTTTCGTTTGTATAATTTAATATTTGAGATATTTCTTCATAATCATAACCTTCTATTAAATTTAAAGTTAACACTATTCGGTAATTATCTTTTAAGTTTGATAAGCTTTTTAGTACTTGTTTTACATTTAAAGTAGTGTAATCAATTATATTTTCATCAATTTCATAATCTGGTATAATATCCATTTTTACTTCTTCATATCGGTTGTTTTTTTTAAGTTGCGTAAGGCTTTTGTTTATTACGATTCTTTTTAACCAAGCTCCAAAGGCAACTTCACCTTTAAAGGTATTTAGTTTAGTAAAAGCGGTTAAAAAAGCTTCTTGAATTAAATCTTCGGCCTCAAACTCGTCTTTTAAAATACGATAAGCAGTATTGTACATTGCTTTATAGTAATTATTATACACCTGCATTTGTGCAGTGCTATCGTTTTTTTTACAGCGTTCGATTAGTTGGTTGATATGTGTGGTTTTAGATTCCAAAGAAATCATTCTATACTAAAGACAAATTAACTTTTAAATTGTGACAGTTTTTTAGATAAAAATAAGAATATATTTAATAAAAATAATTGAATTACTTTTAATTGCTTATTTTTCAGTTAGGTATGTTTAGGGGCGAGTTGTAAAAGAATCAAAAATAGACTAGAGGAGTAAAATGAATGAAAATACGTATATTTGGCATAATGATTGACAGTATAAAAATTATTGAGTGCCCAAGGGATGCAATGCAAGGAATTAAGAGTCATTTTATTCCTACAGAGGCTAAAGCAAAATATATAAACTCGCTTTTAAAAGTAGGCTTTGATACAATAGATTTTGGAAGTTTTGTGTCACCAAAAGCAATTCCTCAAATGCGAGATACAGCGGCAGTTTTATCTAAATTAGATTTAACAACAACTAGTAGTAAATTATTAGCAATTGTAGCCAATGTAAGAGGGGCAAATGATGCTTCGCAGTTTGAAGAAATAGATTATTTAGGGTATCCTTTTTCGATATCAGAAAATTTTCAAATGCGTAACACACATAAAACAATAGAGCAATCTATTGACACTTTAAAAGAAGTATTAGCAATAGCAAATAGAGTAAATAAAGAAGTGGTAGCATATTTATCAATGGGGTTTGGAAACCCGTATGGAGATCCTTGGAGCGTTGAAATAGTTGGAGAATGGACAGAAAAATTATCAAAATTAGGAGTTAAAATACTATCTTTATCAGATACAGTTGGTACATCAACTCCTGAAGATATACACTATTTATATTCAAATTTGATACCTAGCTATCCGCAAATAGAGTTTGGTGCACATTTACATACTACGCCAGCAAAATGGCATGAAAAAGTAGATAGTGCTTTTAAAGCAGGATGCCGTCGTTTTGATGGTGCTATTAAAGGTTATGGAGGTTGTCCAATGGCAAAAGATGAGTTAACAGGTAATATGCCTACAGAAAAATTATTGTCGTATTTTACAGCCAATAAAGTAACAACAAATATAAAACCAATGAGCTTCGAAAGCGCTTACAATAAAGCACTCGAAGTATTTTAATTAGATATGAAGTTTAAATTTATTATACTCTTTTTCTTTACAACTATTTTTTGTCAATCTCAGATTGATGAAAGAATAGGGGTATGGCAAATTAGAAATGGAGTATTAATTAAAAATGGGTCTAATAAAAATGACTTAGCCAATGATTATTGGAAAGAGTTTTACCGTATTTTTCCTAAAGAACTAACTACAAAATATATTAAACGCATTATTTTAATGACTGATGGTGTAGATGAAAAGGTAGGCGCATTAGTATCTTTAAATTCTCGAAACGATAAATGGCAACTAGAAATTGATATAAAAGACGTTAATTTAAAGTCGAGAAATAAAAAAAGATTATACGAGTCTGTTTATACAATGACTCATGAGTTTGGGCACTTATTAACATTAAATAAAACACAAATAAGACCTACCTCAAAAAGTAAACAAGAGGAAGGAGAATTGTATTTAACTTTAGAAGGTGAAGCATACAAAAATAGCTATATAAATAAATTTGTAAATATTTTTTGGAAAGGTGCTTTATTAGATAATTGGGACGTTATACAAAGAGATTTTTGTTATACAGAAGCTAATTGTGTAGAAAAGTTATACGATTTATATCAAGATAATTCATCAGAGTTTTTAACTGATTATGCAGCCATAAGCCCTGAAGAAGATATTGTAGAAAGTTGGACAGCCTTTGTATTACGGTCTAAAGTTAGAAATCCAAGAACGATTGCCCAAAAAAAGATAAACTTTTTTTATCAGTTTCCAGAATTAGTAGCTTATCGAAAAATGATACGATTAAATACTCGTAAATATCTTCATTAGAATATGTAAATTTGTTGCATTAAAAAAAATGTAATGAAATCAATTAAAACTCTTTGCCTTCTTATAGTAACTATTTTTATAAGTGGTTGTACTTATCAAAAAAATAAAGCAAACTCAATACCTGATCATCACTTTAAAAAAGTAGCAGGAAAAACATATTTTAATATACTTCAATTAAATGATGTTTATGAAATTGCCCCTATTCAAGGTGGTAAGTATGGCGGAATGGCAAGGGTAGCAACAGTACACGAAAATTTATTAAAGGAAAATAAAAATACAATGCTTGTTTTAGCGGGCGATTTTTTAAATCCATCCTTAATAGGTACCATGAAAGTTAATGGTGAAAGAGTTAGAGGTAAACAAATGGTTGAAGTTATGAATGCCATGAACTTTGATTTGGTAGCTTTAGGTAATCATGAATTTGATTTAAGTTATACGAGTTTACAAAAAAGACTTAACGAAAGTAAATTTGATTGGATTTCAGCAAATGTATTGCATCATAAAGATGGTAAGTATGAACCTTTTTATAAATTAGTAAATGGAGAAAACGAATATTTAAAAGATTCCTATATTAAAGAATTTATAAATTCTGATGGAACCAAGCTAAAAGTAGGTTTTATAAGTGCTTGTATACCATCAAACCCAAAAAGCTATGTTTTTTATGGTGATATATATGATGAAATTAAACGATCATATAATGAGATTAAAAATAATGTAGATATAGTAATAGGATTAACACACTTAGGGTTAAGTCAGGATAAAAAAGTAGCTGAATTATTACCAAATGTTCCATTAATTATGGGAGGTCACGAGCATGTTAATAGTTATGATACGGTTGGTAATGTACATATAGCGAAAGCTGATGCTAATGCAAAAACAGCTTATATTCATCGTTTTGAGTATGATCTTAAGACAAAAGAAGTACAATTAAAATCAGAATTAAAAGAAATAAATGATCAAATAGCACCAAATAAAACAGTTGGTAATATTGTTGATAAATGGCAGCTTATTTTAAAGAATAAAATTAACGAAATTGTTAAAAACCCATATGAGGTAATTTATAAAGCACCAAAACCATTGGATGCTACTGAGGCATCAATTAGAAGTATTCAAACCAATATGGGAGATATTATTACAAAAGCAATGAGTTATGCTTATAATGATAAAGTTGATTGTGCACTAGTAAATGGAGGTTCAGTTCGTATTGATGATAAATTAGAAGGAAACATTAATGTTGTTGATGTTTTTAGAGTTTTACCCTATGGTGGTGCAATACTAAAAGTTGATATAAAAGGAAGCCTTTTAAAACAAGTACTAGAATATAGTGAAAAATCAGTTGGTACAGGTGCTTATTTACAGCGTTATAATGTTGATAAAAAGAACGGAAATTGGAGAGTGTCAAACAAATTGATTTTAGAAAACAAAATATACAAAGTTGCTTTTTCTGATTATTTATTAAAAGGATTAGATATACCGATGTTATCAAAAAATAGTGAAAGTGTAGATTCTATTTACATACCTAAAAAAAATGAAATCAGTTTTGATATTCGAAAAGCTGTCATCTCTTATTTAAAAACAATATAACCTTATTTTTAATTAAAATAAATCTAAATAAAATTTGCTTATTTAGAATAGTTCTATAAATTTGCATAAGTTTATTAAAATTAAATCTAAATAAAATATAATGAAAAGAGTAATTCTTTCAATGTTAGCTGTTGCAAGTTTAATGGTAACTTCTTGTTCAAGTAATGAAGATCCTGTAGTAGATGTTATAGCTCCAGCTACTTATGCCTTTGTAGGAAAAGATGGTAATAGTAATGTTAGTTTTTCAGGACAAGTTGCTAGATTAAAAATGGCAGGCGAATTAAAATCAGCATTAGGGTCAAACACTAAAACAGAAGCTGAGTTAATTAAAATGTTTAAAGACGGAACAGGTTTTGCTGGAGAAGGTTTAGATGCTTCAGGAAAAAAATTAAGAGGAACTGTATCTTCTGCACCTAACTCTAACACAAATGCAGTTGAAGTTGATGCTTTAAGAACCAAAATGGATGGTTGGATTGCAAATCATACAGCTATTTATGGTGATTGGGATACTGATGCTTCAAACGGTCAAAAAGGTAAAGTTGTTACAGGTACAAGAACAGCTTATGTTGATGCTAAAGGTTTTGAATACAACCAAGTAATGGCAAAAACATTAATAGGAGCTGTTATGGTTGATCAAATGTTAAATAAATACATATCTCAAAAATTTATTGAAGACAACAAAGCTGATCATGAAGCAGGAGCACCATATAAGGGTGATGCAACTAAAAATTACACAGCTTTACAACATGGTTGGGATGAAGCTTACGGATACTTATTTGGATTAGAAGATGTTACTGCTACTCCGGTAAATTCAATTGATGATAGAAAAGGGTTTTTAAATTCATATTTAAAAAGTGTAGATAACGACACAAAATTTAAAGGAATTTTTGATGATATTTACAAAGCTTTTAAATTAGGTAGAGCTGCGATTGATGCTAAACAATATGATATTGTTAATAATCAAGCAGAAATTATTAGAAAATCTATATCTAAAGTGATAGGTGTAATGGCAACTCATTATTTATTAAAAGGTAAAGGAGTTAAAGATGCTAACACATTACATGCTTTATCAGAAGCATACGGATTTGTTTTATCATTACGCTATGTAGAAATTAATGGAAATCAAGTAGAAGCAAACCAAATTGCTGGTTCTATTGCAACTTTAGAAGCAGGTTTATGGACCGTTTCTGATGAAGATTTAGATGCAATTGCTGGAGCCTTAGCTGGTTACTTTAAATTTGATGTAGCAGATGCAGTAAGTTTAAAAGACTAAAACAAATTTTAATTTATAATATTAATAAAAAAAATAGCTATGCATTAATACATAGCTATTTTTTTTTATTTTTGCAGCTTTATTTAGATTAATAAAAAATTAATTTTCAAAAAATGAAAAGAATTATATATATATGTGTGTTAAGTATACTGGTTGCTTGTAGTTCAAGTAATGATGATCCAGGAACATCTAATCCAGATAGTTTTAACAGAAAAGAAATGTTAACATTTTGGGCAAATCAAATAATAGTACCAGGATATACAGATTTTAAGAGTGAAACTATTCTGTTAAACAACGCAGTAATAAAATTTACAAACGATGTAACAGCCCCAAACCTAGCAGAAGTAAGAAACGCATGGGAAAAAGCTTATGTTACTTGGCAAAAAGTTGCGATGTTTCAAGTAGGTAAAGCACAAGAATTAAACATGGTTGGTAGTATGAATACAGTTCCAACAAATGTACCTTTAATTAAATCATATGCCGAATCTGGAAATTATAATTTAGAATCACCAAATTTATCAGCAGTACAAGGTTTTCCAGCAATTGATTATTTATTAAATGGTCAAGGAAATGATACTGAAACAATAACATTTTACACAACAGCAACAAATGCTAATAAATATAAAGAATACTTAAAAGACGTTACTGAAAGACTTGCTAGTTTAACAAAACAAGTATTAGACGATTGGAATGGGGGGTACACACAATCTTTTATTGATAATGATGGTTATGCTATATCTAGTAGTGTAGATAAAATGGTAAATTTTTATGTAATTCCTTTTTACGAAAAACAATTAAGAGACGCTAAAATAGCAAACGCATCAGGAGCAAGAACGGGTACTGCCGATGTAACATTAGTAGAAGGTTATTATAAAAAAGATATTTCAAAAAAATTATTTACAACAGCCTTATTAGCAACTAAAAACTTTTTTAAAGGAGTTAGTTATAACGGAGGAACAGGTAAAAGTCTACAACAGTATTTAGAGTTTTTAAATAGAAAAGACTTGGCCGATTTAATAAATACGAAATTTACTACAATCGATGAAAAAGCAAGTTTATTAGAAAACGATTTTACAAGTCAAATAACAACTGATAAAGTAAAGTTTTTAGAAACCTACGATGCAATGCAAGCATTATTAAAAAGCTTTAAACCAGATATGTTTAGTGCTATGAGTGTTACAAATACCTCTACTGATTCAGATAATGATTAAAACATTTCAAAAATATTTTAAAAAAAATACGGAAGCTGCTCCACTTGCAGTATTTCGTATTTTTTTTGGTTTTATGATGTTATGTAGTATTATCAGGTTTTGGTTAAAGGGATGGATTGAAGAACTCTACATAAAACCAAAATATTCTTTTTCATTTTATGGTTTTGAATGTATAAAACCACTAGGTAATTATACATACATCATCTTTTTAATATGCGGTATTGCAGCTTTTTTTATAATGCTAGGTTATAAGTATAGGCTAGCAGTAATAACCTTTTTTTTAAGCTTTACATATATAGAGTTAATGGATAAAAGTTATTACTTAAACCATTATTACTTTGTAAGTTTAATAGCATTTATCTTACTTTTTTTACCAGCAAACGCTTATTTCTCTGTTGATGCAAAGCAACATGAAAAAATAGCAAATCAAAAAATACCAAGTTGGACTATTGATAGTATAAAACTGATGTTAGCTATTGTATATTTTTATGCTGGTTTAGCAAAATTAAATTCCGATTGGTTATTTAAAGCAACACCTTTAAATATATGGCTGCCTGTACAATACGATTTACCTCTGGTTGGTTTTTTAATGCCAAAAACATGGTTTCATTTTGCTATGAGTTGGTCAGGAGCAATTTACGATTTAGCAATTCCGTTTTTATTATTTTATAAAAGAACACGATTTTTAGCATTTATAGCCGTAGTTGTTTTTCATATTTTTACAAGAATATTATTTCCAATAGGAATGTTTCCATATATAATGATTGTATCTACAATTATATTTTTCAATCCAAAAGTGCATCATAAAATATTGAATGTAATCGCATCAATATTTAAAATTTCTAAAATTTATTTCGACCAAGGAAAAACATTAGTGAGCAATCAAAAACTTCAACTATCAAGAAATATTTTAATAGTATTTTTTGTCTTACAAATTATAATTCCTTTCAGGTATTTATTATATCCAGGAGAATTATTTTGGACAGAAGAAGGCTATCGATTTTCATGGAGAGTGATGTTAATTGAAAAAGCAGGATTTGCAGAATTTAAAATAGTTGACCCAAAAACTAAAAAACACTTCTATGTAACAAATACTGATTTTTTAACTTTACAACAAGAAAAACAAATGAGCTTTCAACCTGATTTTATTTTAGAATTTGCTCATTTTTTAGGAGATACTTATAAAAAAAGAGGTATAAGAAACCCACAAGTATATGTAGATAGTTATGTTACACTTAACGGAAGGTTAAGTACACAATTTATAGACCCAAAAGTAAATTTATACAAAGAAAAAGAAAGTTTTAAACACAAAAACTGGATTACACCATTTAATCATGAAGTTAAAATTAAAGGATTATAATATAATTTTTATAGCAATTTTATCAATTCAAACAATAATTGCGCAACACACAATTTCTGGAAAAATTACAAACCAAAAAGGGAAGCCTATTAACAATGTAGAAATTTTTAATGCCAAAGGCGGGCTTTTAACAAAAAGTAAAAATGACGGAACCTTTATTACAGAGAAACAAAAAAAGGGAAACTATAAGATAGTATTTTTTTCTCATAATTATGAAATATTAGAAAAGAATATCACCTTAAAAGATGAAAATTTAGAGCTAAATATTACTTTATCAAGTTTAAACGAACAACTTTCAGAGGTAGTCATTAATCAAAGAAAAAGAAAAATTTTTGCAATAAAACGATTAAAAGAAGTTGAAGGAACAGCCATTTATGCAGGTAAAAAAACAGAAGTAGTTTTATTAAGCGAAACGGTAAGTAATAAGGCAGCCAATAATGCCCGTCAAATATATAGCCAAGTCGTTGGGTTAAATATTTATGAAAATGATGATGCTGGTTTACAATTAAATATTGGGGGTAGAGGTTTAGACCCAAACAGAACAACAAATTTTAACACACGTCAAAACGGTTATGATATTAGTGCTGACGTTTTAGGATATCCCGAAAGTTATTATACACCACCTGCCGAAGCGTTAAAAGAAATTCAAGTTGTTAGAGGAGCTGCTTCTTTACAATACGGAACCCAGTTTGGAGGCTTGTTAAATTTTAAATTTAACGAACCAAATAAAAACAAAGAATTCGAATTAATTACAAGGCAATCTACAGGATCTTATGGATTGTTTAACACTTTTAATAGTGTAAGCGGAACGGTTGATAATACAGGTTATTACGGCTACATAAATTACAAACAAGGTGATGGATTTAGACCAAATTCTGAGTTTAATTCTGTAAATATTTACGGTCATGTAGATCATAAATTATCAGAAAATACTACATTAACAGTTGAGGCAACGTATTTAAATTATTTGGCAAAACAAGCTGGGGGACTTACAGATAAGATGTTTAATGAAGATCCTTTACAAAGTAATCGTACAAGAAATTGGTTTCGTGTAAATTGGAATTTATGGGCAGTTAAATTAGATCATGATTTTACAGAAGATACTAAATTAAGTGTAAATGTATTTGGTTTAGATGCCTCTAGAAAAGCTGTTGGCTTTAGAGGTAACTATAAATCAAGATCTGTAAACTCGATAACTTATGTTGATGAAATACTTGCTGATGGTAATTATGCAACAAGAGATTTAGTAGTAGGAAATTATAAAAACTGGGGAGCTGAAGTTCGATTTTTATCAAAATATGCTTTTAAAGATAATAAAAACACTTATTTAGTTGGATTAAAATATTACAGCGCCAATAATTCTGAAAAACAAGGTCCAGGTACAAAAGGGATAGATGCTAACTTTAATTTTACAAATGAAGAAGAATATTTAGCATCTAACTTTACTTTTCCAAATACAAATGTAGCCTTGTTTGGAGAGCATATCTTTAAATTTTCAGAAAAATTTTCAATTACACCAGGTTTCCGTTTAGAATATATAAAAACAGAAAGTAATGGAAACTATAAAAATATTTTATGGCAAAATGGCGATTTACAATCTGGTAACCCATTACCAAACGGAATAATTGATGGTAGAGATGATAGAACAAAAGAAAGAAGCTTTGCGTTATTAGGTATTGGGGCAAGTTATAAGCCTAATAAGTCATTAGAGCTTTATGCAAATGCGTCTCAAAATTACAGGTCAGTTACTTTTAATGATATTCGTACAGTAAGTCCAACATTTAAAGTTGATGAAAATATTGATGATGAAAAAGGAGGAACTGCAGATATTGGAGTAAGAGGTAAGGTAAATAATGTTTTATCTTATGATATTAGTAGTTTTGCGTTGTTTTATAACAATCGTATTGGGGTGTTTTGGGTAACTAGCGGACCAGATGCAGGTGATAGGTTAAGGACCAATATAGGAGATGCTTTTATTTACGGATTAGAAAGTTTCGTAGATGTTAGTTTATCTAATTTGTTTAAATTTTCATCAAAAGATTTTTCGTTAAATTACTTCGCTAATATTGCGTTAACCGAGTCAGAATACACTAATTCATTAGAAAACTCAGTAGTAGGTAATCAAGTGGAGTTTATTCCAAAAATTAATTTAAAAACAGGAATTAAATTTGGATATAAAAACTTTTTGAGTAGTTTACAATTTACACACTTATCAGAACAACAAACCGATGCCACTCATGCAAATCAAAGTAATTTAGAAGGAACACCAAGTTTTGGTTCGGTAGGAACAATACCAACTTATTCTATTTTAGATGCTTCTTTTTCTTATGCATATAAAAACTGGAAATTAGAAACAGGAGTTAATAATTTACTAAACGAAAGTTATTTTACACGAAGAGCAACAGGATATCCTGGTCCAGGAATTATTCCGTCTTCACCAAGGAGTTATTATGTAACATTACAGTTTAAACTTTAAAGTTATTTATAACACATATAATATTAAATTAAATAATCAGAATGAAAAAAATAATCACCATTTTAGTTTTAGCAGTAATTTTTACATCATGTAAAAATGAAGAAAAAAAGAAAGAAGAAAAAAAACAAGAGGTTGTAAATGTATACACACATCGTCATTATAAAGCAGATCAAGAATTATTTGCGAAATTTGAAAAAGAGACAGGCATAAAAGTAAATGTAGTGAACGCTAAAGCTGATGAGTTGATGCAAAAAATGACTGTTGAGGGAGAATTATCTCCAGCAGATGTTTTAATCACTGTAGATGCAGGTCGTTTAGTAAGAGCAAAAAATAAAGGATTATTGCAATCGGCAGAATCTGAATTTTTGAATAAAACAATTCCGACTCACTTAAAAGATGTAGATAATAATTGGTTTGCCTTAACAAAAAGAGCTCGTGTAATTGTTTACAATCCCGAAAAAGTAAAATCAGAAGAATTATCTACGTATGAAGCTTTAACAAATGATGAATGGAAAAATAGAGTATTAATCCGATCATCATCAAATATTTATAACCAGTCACTATTAGCTTCAATTATAGCAAATGTAGGGGAGGAAAATGCAACGAAATGGGCTAAAGGAATGGTTGCTAATATGGCACGTTCACCAAAGGGTAATGATAGAGATCAAATAAAAGCAGTAGTTGCCGGAGAAGGTGACGTAGCAGTAGTAAATACCTATTATATTGGTAAATTACTAAATTCTAAAAATCCTGAAGAAGTAAAAGCAGGAGAAGGCATAAAAATATTTTTCCCGAATCAAGCAAATCGCGGAACGCATATTAATGTAAGTGGAGCAGGGGTTGCTAAATATGCTCCAAACAAAGCAAATGCAATAAAGTTTATTGAGTTTTTAGCTAGTAAAGAAGCGCAAGAAATATTTGCAAAAGCTAATTATGAATATCCAGTAAATAAAGAAGTTGTTTCATCTGATTTATTAAAATCTTGGGGTAATTTTAAAGAAGATACCCTGTCTTTAACTAAATTAGGGGAAAATAATAAAAAAGCTGTTATCGTTTTTGATATAGCTCAATGGAAATAATCAATACTTTTGTTGTATTAATTTAGATGAATTTTAGTGATAAATAAATTACAAAACATACAAAGAGACACTAACAAATGGTCAATAATTTTATTGACCATTGTTTTGTTTATAGCAATTCCTGTTATTACTATTTTTATAAATTTATTTTACGGGCCAGGTGAAACATGGAATCATTTAGTAATCAATTTACTACCTAATTATTTATTAAATTCTCTTTGGTTAATATTAGGTACTAGTTTACTTACTTTATTTTTTGGCATTTCATCAGCTTATATTGTTTCTAGATATCATATTCCTTTACGAAAACAGTTAGAATGGTTATTAATTTTACCGTTGGCAATACCATCCTATATTACCGCCTACGCTTATGCAGGAATATTTGATTATGGAGGCGTGGTTGAAAAATTATTCAGCACTAAGGTAGATGTAATGAATCACTTGGGACTTGTTATTGTTTTAAGTGTTTCTCTATATCCATATGTGTATGTTGCCTCAAGGGCTTTTTTTTTAAATCAATCAAATAATATTATTGAAGCCTCAAAATTATTAGGAGCAAGCGAGTTAAAAACCTTTTTTAAATTAATATTACCGTTATCTCGACCAGCATTTGTAGGTGGACTTACGTTGGTTTTAATGGAGGTTTTAAATGATTATGGGGCAGCAAAATATTATGGAATAAATACCTTTACCACAGGTATATTTAGAGCATGGTTTTCTTTAGAAGAGCCAGAGACAGCAATTTATTTATCAGCGATATTGGTTGCTATTATTTTTTTAATTATTAGTTTAGAAAAATGGCAAAGAAGAAGAATTGGTTATGCAAATACGACCAAAAATCATCAAAAAATAAAAAGAGAAGAAGCTAAAGTGAATAAAAAAATGATATTATTTATCATTGCATTTATTCCTGTTTTATTTGGGTTTTTATTACCATTATTACAATTAATATACTGGGCTTTTTTAACTTATAAAGAGGTTTTTACGCAAAGTTTTATAACTATTTCTTTACAAAGTTTAGGGATTGCTGTAATTTCAGCACTTGCAACGGTAATTTTTGCACTGTTATTAATTTTTTTAACAAAATGGAATCGTCTTAATTTAGTTAAACCAATAGCAAAAATAGGAGTGTTAGGTTATGCCATTCCTGGAGCAGTAATAGCCGTGGGAGTTTTAATTCCCACACTTTTTATTGATAAAGGGCTAGTCCTATTTTTTAAAGAGGTATTTGATTATAAAATTAGTTTTATACTTAACGGAACTGTTTTAGCATTATTATATGCATATATAGTGCGTTATATGGCAGTGGCATATAACCCTATAGAAGCAAGTACTTTAAAATTTGGAAAATCATTATCAGAAGCGTCTAAATTATTAGGAAAAGGAAATTTATTTACATTTAAAAAGATTGAATTTCCTTTATTAAAACCTGCTATTTTGAGTGCTTTTATTCTGGTTTTTGTAGATGTTATGAAAGAATTGCCATTAACATTAATTTTAAAGCCATATGATATTAATACCTTGGCTGTAAAGGCATATGAATATGCAAGTGATGAGATGGTAGCAGAAGCATCATTACCTTCGTTATTTATAATTTTAACAGGAATTATTCCTATATTATTTTTAAATCGATTAATAGCTAAAGAAAAGTAATGAGTACAAAACTATTAGAAATACAAAACTTATATAAAACGTTTAACTCAGGTAAAGTAAAAGCGTTAAATAATGTTGGTTTTTCCTTAAAAAAAGGAAATATATTAGCTGTTGTAGGTGAAAGCGGAAGTGGTAAAACTACATTAATACGCTTAATTGCAGGTTTAGAAACTATAGATGAAGGAAAAATAGTAATAAATAGTAATATCGTTTCATCTAATTCTGTGTTTATTGAGCCGCAGCAAAGAAATATAGGAATGGTGTTTCAAGATTACGCGTTGTTTCCTCATTTTACAATTTATAAAAACATTGCTTACGGACTATCTAAACATGAAAATAAAGTAGAAAGAGTAGGAGAAGTATTAAAATTGGTAGGTTTATCTGGAATGGAGAAAAGATATCCACATGAATTATCTGGAGGTCAACAACAACGTATTGCTTTAGCAAGAGCATTAGCACCAAAACCAGCGCTTTTAATTTTAGACGAGCCTTTTAGTAATTTAGATGTTGTTATGCGAAATCAATTACGAAAGGATATTTTAAAAATTTTAAAAAAAACAACTACAACAGCTATTTTTGTAACGCATGATATTAATGACGCTTTAGAGGTGTCAGATGAAATAATTGTTTTAAAAAACGGTATTGTTTTACAACAAGGAAAAACTATTGAAATTTTTAATAGCCCCGAAAGTAGTTATGTGAAATTATTGTTTGATAACATATAACATCTTTTTTATCTAAAAGATGTTATATGTTGTTTAATTAAATCATTTTTAATCACCGTCATTATCGGTAAAAGTGACGGTTACAGATAATGTGCTGGCAACATCTGTTTTAATTAATATCAATAATTGTTTTACTTGGTCATAAAGTGTTTTAACCAATTCTTTTTTTGTATTAATAGCTGTTTTTAATGGTGTAGTGTTAAATTGTAAAATTGTATTCTCAATTGTTTTTATTTGGTTTTTTATTTTAGTGTTTAATGTTTGGTTTTTGGTGATAGCGCTAACTAAATCATCAATACCGTTGTTATTACCAAAATAAAGGTTTTTAATACCATTTATGTTACTATTTACAAGGGATAAAGAATTATTACTCATTTGAGCTTGTAAAATATTAGGATCAGCAATAGTTGTTTTTTCAATACCAGCAGGTTGTCCTATTTTATAGCTTTTAATATCTTCTAATAAAGCATACATTTGATTAACAATTTGATTTACGCTGCCATTTATACCAGTAGCATTATTTTCAATAAATGCATTTCTAAATGTATTCCATTTAGCATTAAATAGATTAGCTTTTGATGTTAAGTTTAAAGAAACAGTATTTAAATATTGTTTGCGTCTGCTGTTCGAAAAATTATTGATTGTTTCAGTAATATTATCTTTAAAAAGTAAGTATTCAATGGTAGCTAAACCTCTTAAATTTGTAGAAATAGCATTTATATTACTTTCTGTAATTTCTTTATTAGACGAAATATAATCTTCAATTCCATTTTTGTTGGCTACCCAGCTATAAAAAGAAGTTTGAATGTACGAAGTTTTAATTTCACCAATATTTAAAACTTCAATTAAAGAATAGTTTTTTGCTGCTACTTTCCAGTTATTTTTTGCAATTAAAAGGTTGTTTTCATTAGGTGTATTTGTGAAGTTTTGAATTGAAGTATTTAAAAGATCAATACTTTCAATAAAACCATTTGTGTAAGGGGTTTCAATATCGGATATAATATCAGCACGAAGTTTTTGAATATCAAAATCGGGTATAGTTTCTGTGTTACTATTACAAGTTATAAGTAATAGCGCTGTTATTGTTATTGCTATTTTTTTTATCATGTTATAATGAATTTATAAAGGCTAAAACAGCGGTTCTATCCTCTTTTATTAAGTTTTTGTATTTTTCTTTAGAATTTTTAGCCTCACCACCATGCCATAAAATGGCCTCCTCAATATTACGCGCTCTACCATCATGTAAAAAAAAAGTATGATTATTAACGTCATTAATTAACCCAATACCCCATAAAGGTTGTGTGCGCCATTCTTTACCTGTTGCTTTAAAATCAGGTCTGTTGTCAGCTAAGGCATCTCCCATATCATGTAGTAAAAAGTCACTAAAAGGTCTTATAGTAATATTCTGTAGTGTTTTATTTGCAGGGTAATTATTTGACGTTGTAAAAGTTTCAGTATGGCAACTGTTACACTTCATACTTTTAAAGAGTGATTTTCCCTTTAAAACAGTATCATTTTTATAGTTTCTTCTGATAGGGACAGAAAGAGATGAGGAGTAAATCATTATATCATGTAAAGCATCATCTGTTACTTCAGGAGCACCACCATTAGGGGCGTCTTTACAATCTTGTTGAGGGGATGGGCAATTTTGGTTAGGAAATAAAGAAGTAGTTAGCCCCATATCGCCACTAAAAGCCCCAGCTACTTGTTGTTTTAAGTTTGGTTGATTTGCTTTCCATCCAAAACGACCCAAAACTGTTTGTTGTTTTACAACATCCCAAACGTAATTTGCTTTTCCTGAAATACCATCATTATTACTATCAAATTCATCAGCATTTAATAAAATGTCAGCATTAGCTATTGCATCAACAAGTCCTAGGCCAATAACTTGTTGCCCCACTCTTGGCGATGTTAATACATTTTGTAATGATCCAAATTGTTCATTACTAATAGTGTAAATAGGTTTTCTTAGTTCATAGGTATTTCCATCAGCAAAAGCTCCTTTAATGGTTTCAAAACTTACAGACACTTTTGCTTCATTTGGCACACCTAAATTACTATGTTCTTGTATTTGATCTCCATAGCCAGCGACGGTATTAACACCACCATGTATACCTGTACCAGGATTACTTATTCTCATTAAAAATCCTGCTGAAAAATTTTGATTTTCATCTAAAGGTTTACCTCTACCGTCTTTGTTATGGCAAGCACTACAAGCTCTAGCATTAAAAGTAGGGCCTAAGCCGTCTCTAGCAGTAGTTGAAGCTGGTGAACTAACCCAATTTTGACGGAATAATGAATTTCCAACAAAAAACAAACGCCTGTCTAGTTCTTTTAAACCTGGAACAGGTTGATCAAAAGCATTTACCCCAAGTATTGTAGTTGTTAATTTTCCGGCAGACAGTTCTTCATTTGTTTCGTAACTAGGTATTAAGGTATACGTTTCTTTTTTATTACAAGAAAAAAATAAAAGAATTGTTAGAGAATAAAAAAGAGTTTTATTCATTTATATAGTTTTATAATTTATACAAAAACCAAACCACCTAATTAAATAGATAGTTTGGTTGATATTTTATTTATAATAAAGTTTTATACTTCAGAATCTATATTCTTACCAGTAATCGTTTTGCCAGCTTGTGCTAATTCAATACCTTGTTTTTCTAAAGAAGTTACAGCACTCATTACAGGTTTGTTATTATTATCAATAGTTTCACCTATTATTTGATAATCAAAAAATTGATTGTTAGCAATAACTTTAACCTTAGTCATAACAGTAGCTGCAGTAGTTTTTAAACTTACAGCTTCGGTAGTATTAACTAAAGTTAAAACATCTAATAGTGATGTACCCGAAATAACACTACCATCAACTTTTGTGTAACTACCATTAATAATATTATTGATAGATTTAGCGTTTAAGTAAATATCATTATGTGTATTGTCAGAGAAACAAGAATGTTCATCTTCTTGATCCTGATTTTTTACAGCAACTAACATTCTTTCACCAGCAAGTTCACCATTACTTAATTTAGCAGCACCAGTTAAAATTTTATCAATGGCATCATTTTTAGAAAGACTTAAAAATTCATTTCTATAAGCAGCACCGTTTTTCCAATTATTAGTTACAGTTTGCAAATCATCTACTAAAATTTCGGCAGCCAATTGTAAATACTGTTTTCTTCTGCTAGCATTTGTATCAGTAGTATAATCTGTGTACATACGTTGTCCAGCTTTTTTTTCAGCAGGGGTAGTAGTGTCTTGTCCCCATAATAAAAATTCGATAGCATGATAGCCCATGGTTACATTTGATTCATTTTCACCATATCCCGATAAATTTTTTAAAACATCTTTAGTTAAAGTTGGGTATTTATCTGTATTATTAACTAAGTTTTGTCTAGTGTCTGAAACCTCTTGACCTCCAGTACCATCAGCAACATAATCAATTAATGCCTCATCTAAAGGCCAAGCATTTAAATTACCTTCAATTTCACCAAAAGCTACTCCATCAATAGGGCCGTCGTAAAAACGGTATGCTTCGGTTTGTCCATAAGGCTCACGTGAAGCTAGCCAAGCATCTTTTGCAGCTTGAAATTTATTTGCATCTGGAGCAGCTACAAAAGCATCAATTGCAGTTTTTAACTCTTTCGTTTTTGCTAAAGCATCATTATAGTTTGCGGCTACAATATTTACATAATTAGTTACAAATTTAGTTTTTGCAGCTGTTATTTCAGTTTCAGGATTAATATCTGTGTTGTTGTCTGAGCAACCAATAAAGACCGAAGATGTTATCAATAATGATAAACCTAATATTTTTTTCATTTTAATTTATTTAGATTAATTTTAAATAGTTTTGCAAATTTATATTAGTTTTGAAACTATGCAAGTTTTATTTAGATTAATTTTAAATAAAAAAATACCTTAACTTTAAATTAAAATATGATTTGAATTATTTATAGTATATTTGCACGTAATTAATTAACAACACACAAAATTAATTGCACATGCAAGCTCACCAATCAAAAATTGTAGGCGAAGGTTTAACGTATGATGACGTTTTACTAGTACCAGCTTATTCTGAAGTACTTCCAAGAGAAGTTTCTATTCAAACAAAATTTACCAAAAATATAACAATCAATGTTCCTATTGTATCAGCAGCAATGGATACAGTTACCGAATCTGCAATGGCAATAGCAATGGCTAGAGAGGGAGGAATTGGTGTTTTACATAAAAATATGACCATTGAGCAACAAGCTCAAGAAGTTCGTAAAGTAAAACGTGCAGAGAGCGGTATGATTATCGATCCCGTAACTTTACCATTAACAGCAATAGTATTAGACGCTAAAATGTTAATGAAGGAACATAGTATTGGTGGTATTCCGATTGTTGATGAAAAAGGTACCTTAGTAGGAATTGTTACCAATCGTGATTTACGTTTTGAAAAAAATAACGAACGCCCAATTATTGAAGTAATGACAGCTGATAATTTAGTTACAGTTGCAGAAGGTACTTCATTAAAAGATGCTGAGGTAATTTTGCAACAAAACAAAATAGAAAAGTTACCTGTTGTTAATAATGATGATAAGCTAGTAGGTTTAATTACTTTTAGAGATATAACAAAGTTAACACAAAAGCCAACCGCTAATAAAGATACTTACGGACGTTTACGTGTTGCAGCAGCATTAGGAGTAACAGCTGATGCTGTTGATAGAGCAGCAGCTTTAGTAAATGCAGGCGTAGATGCAGTAATTATTGATACAGCCCATGGGCACACAAAAGGTGTAGTTGCGGTTTTAAAAAATGTTAAAGAAAAGTTTCCTAAATTAGATGTAATTGTAGGTAATATAGCAACACCAGAAGCAGCAAAATATTTAGTAGAGGCAGGAGCAGATGCTGTAAAAGTTGGTATCGGACCAGGCTCAATTTGTACAACTCGTGTAGTTGCAGGTGTAGGTTTTCCTCAGTTTTCAGCAGTATTAGAAGTTGCTGCAGCTATTAAAGGATCTGGTGTTCCGGTTATTGCTGATGGAGGAATCCGTTATACAGGTGATATTCCTAAAGCAATTGCCGCAGGAGCTGATTGTGTAATGTTAGGTTCATTACTAGCAGGAACAAAAGAAAGCCCAGGAGAAACAATTATTTTCGAAGGAAGAAAGTTTAAATCATATAGAGGAATGGGATCTGTTGAAGCAATGAAACAAGGTTCTAAAGATCGTTATTTTCAAGATGTTGAAGATGATATCAAAAAATTAGTACCAGAAGGTATTGTAGGTCGTGTACCTTATAAAGGTGAATTAGTAGAAAGTATTCATCAATTTGTAGGAGGTTTACGTGCAGGTATGGGATATTGTGGGGCTAAAGATGTTGAAACACTTAAAAATACTGGTAAATTTGTACGAATTACTGCAAGCGGAATTAATGAAAGTCATCCGCATGATGTTGCAATTACTAAAGAAGCACCAAATTATAGTAGAAGATAATTTACTGATAAACATTATATTTGAAACTCTGTTAATAACTAAATTAACAGAGTTTTTTATTTTTACATAGTAAATACTATTTTAGCTGAGACTTCAATTTCCTTAAACTTTATGGCTCAAGAAACAAAATATACCGAAGATAATATACGCTCGCTCGATTGGAAAGAACATATTCGAATGCGTCCAGGAATGTATATTGGAAAGTTAGGAGATGGTACCTCACCAGATGATGGAATTTATATTTTGGTAAAAGAGGTTTTAGATAACTCTATTGACGAATTTGTAATGGGTACAGGAAAAACGATTGAGGTTTCTGTGCAAGGCGAAAAAGTAATTGTAAGAGATTATGGTCGTGGTATTCCGTTAGGTAAAGTAGTAGATGTTGTATCTAAAATGAATACAGGTGGTAAGTATGATTCTCGTGCCTTTAAAAAATCGGTAGGATTAAACGGGGTAGGAACAAAAGCAGTAAACGCTTTGTCTACTTTTTTTAGAGTAGAGTCTACTCGTGATGGAAAATCAGCATCTGCAGAATTTGAAAAAGGTGAGTTAGTTAATCAAGATTTACTAGAAGAAACTTCGCGAAGAAGAGGAACCAAAGTTACCTTTATTGCCGATAACTCAATCTTTAAAAATTATAAATACCGTCCTGAATATATTATTCGATTATTAAAGAATTATGTATACTTAAATCCGGGGTTGACAATTGTTTTTAATGGCGAAAAATTTCACTCTAAAAACGGATTAAAAGATTTATTAGAAGATAACAATAATCAAGATGATATGTTGTATCCAATAATACATTTACGAGGAGATGATATTGAAGTTGCCATTACACATAGTAAAACACAATATTCAGAGGAATACCATTCGTTTGTAAACGGGCAACACACTACGCAAGGAGGTACACATCAAGCAGCATTTAGAGAAGCAATAGTTAAAACCATCCGTGAGTTTTATGGTAAAAACTTTGATGCTTCTGACGTTCGTAAATCAATAATTTCGGCAATTGCAATTAAAATAATGGAACCCGTTTTTGAAAGTCAAACAAAAACAAAGTTAGGTTCTACCGAAATGGGAGGTGATTTACCAACAGTTCGTACTTATATTAACGATTTTATAAAAACAAAACTTGATAATTTTTTACACAAAAATGTAGAAATTGCTGATAAACTTCAGAAAAAAATCATTCAAGCAGAAAAAGAAAGAAAAGAACTTTCGGGTATTCGAAAACTTGCAAAAGACAGAGCAAAGAAAGCAAGTTTGCACAATAAAAAATTACGTGATTGTCGTATTCATTTAGGCGATATTAAAAAAGAAAATCATTTAGATACTACGTTGTTTATTACCGAGGGGGATTCGGCTTCTGGTTCTATTACAAAATCACGAAACGTAAACACTCAAGCAGTTTTTAGCTTAAAAGGAAAGCCGCTAAATTCTTACGGGCTAAGTAAAAAAATAGTATACGAAAACGAAGAATTTAATTTATTACAAGCCGCTTTAAATATTGAAGACGGATTAGAAGATTTGCGGTATAATAATATTGTAATAGCTACCGATGCCGATGTAGATGGTATGCATATTCGTTTATTATTAATTACTTTCTTTTTACAGTTTTTTCCTGAAGTAATAAAAGAAAGGCATTTGTATATTTTAGAAACGCCGTTATTTAGAGTTCGAAATAAAAAAGAAACGATATACTGTTATTCTGAAGATGAAAAACGAGCAGCGATTGATAAGTTAAGAGGAAAACCAGAAATAACGCGATTTAAAGGATTGGGTGAGATTTCGCCAAATGAGTTTGTGCATTTCATTGGTGATGATATTCGTTTAGATCCTGTAATGTTAGATAAAGAAATGTCGATAGAGCAAATGCTAGAATTTTATATGGGAAAAAACACCCCTGATAGACAAAAATTTATCATTGAAAATTTAAAAGTAGAGTTAGATGCAATTGAAGAAGTGTAAAAAGAACGTTTTAGTTATCTAAAAAAGAAAATGAATAAAGAACGAAGAGTAAGAATATACTTAATAATAGCTTTTACAATCTTTTTTATTAATTTATTAAATGTTGATGTAGCAAATTTAAGCTGGGAAAGTAATAGTAAACATTATATAAACATGCTAGTAGCGGCATTAGTTTTTACGACCATTTTTATCCTTAATAAAAAAAACAATAACTCTTAAAAGAATCCCCACTGTTAAATGAGTGAAGAAAATAATAATTACGAACACGACGAAGAATTAAATCAACCAATTGAAAATACAGAAACGATAACCAAAGTTACCGGAATGTATAAAGAATGGTTTTTAGATTACGCTTCGTATGTAATTTTAGAAAGAGCTGTTCCGTCGTTAGAAGACGGTTTAAAACCGGTACAACGTAGAATAATGCATTCTATGAAAGACCTTGATGATGGGCGTTACAATAAAGTAGCTAATATTGTAGGGCATACCATGCAGTACCACCCGCATGGAGATGCTTCTATTGCCGATGCGATGGTGCAAATTGGTCAGAAAGAATTACTGATTGATATGCAAGGTAACTGGGGAAATATCTTAACAGGAGATAGGGCGGCAGCATCAAGATATATTGAAGCACGTTTATCAAAATTTGCCTTAGATGTTGTTTTTAATCCAAAAACCACCGAATGGAAACAATCGTATGATGGTAGAAGAAAAGAACCGATAGATTTACCCGTAAAATTTCCTTTATTACTAGCACAAGGTGCAGAGGGAATTGCAGTAGGTTTATCAACCAAAATATTACCGCACAATTTTAATGAATTAATTGATGCTTCTATAAAATATTTAAAAGGAAGAAGCTTTACCATAGTCCCTGATTTTTTAACAGGCGGAATTGCAGATTTTACCAATTATAATGATGGTAAACGAGGAGGGAAGGTTCGAGTGCGTGCAAAAATATCTCAATTAGATAAAAAAACATTAGTCATTACCGAGGTGCCGTTTGGTACTACAACTTCGTCATTAATAGATAGTATTTTAAAAGCAAATGATAAAGGTAAAATCCGTATTAAAAAAATAGAAGACAATACGGCTGCAAATGTTGAAATTTTAGTGCATTTACCACCAAATGTATCGCCAGATAAAACAATTGATGCTTTATATGCATTTACAAATTGTGAAAATTCTATTTCGCCTTTATGCTGTACAATTCAAAATAACACGCCTGTTTTTTTAGGAGTATCAGAATTGTTAAAACACTCAACCGATTTAACAGTTAATTTATTAAAAAGAGAACTTGAAATTCAATTAAATGAATTACAAGAACAATGGCATTTTGCATCATTAGAGCGAATTTTTATTGAGAATAGAATTTATCGTGATATTGAAGAGGTTGATACTTGGCAAGGGGTTATTGAAGCTATTGATGCAGGTTTACAACCACATATAAAACATTTAAAACGTGCCATTACTGAAGAAGATATTGTTCGATTAACAGAAATTAGAATAAAAAAAATATCAAAGTTTGATATTGATAAAGCAAAGCAGTTTATTGAAAGCTTAGAAGATAAAATAGCAGTAGTTAAAAATCATTTAGCTAATTTAATCGAATTTGCAATCGATTATTTTAAAGACTTAAAAACGAAATACGGGAAGGGAAAAGAACGTAAAACTGAAATTAGAATATTTGATGATATTGTAGCTACAAAAGTAGTAATGCGTAATACCAAACTGTATGTAAACAGAGAAGAAGGGTTTATAGGGACTTCACTAAAAAAAGACGAATATGTTACCGATTGTGCAGATATTGATGATGTAATTGTTTTTAGAGATAATGGATCAATGATGGTTACCAAAGTAGCCTCTAAAACCTTTGTAGGTAAAGGAATTATTCATTTAGCTATTTTTAAGAAAAAAGATAAACGTACCGTTTTTAATATGATTTATATAGATGGGGCTAAAGGACCATCGTATATGAAGCGATTTAATGTTACCTCGGTTACTAGAGATAAAGAATACCTGTTAGCAAATAACAATCCAAAATCAAAAGTATTATATTTCACAGCAAACCCTAATGGAGAAGCTGAGGTTGTAACTGTAAATTTACGAGCAGTTGGAAGTGTAAAAAAACTAAAATGGGATATTGATTTTGCAGATTTATCTGTAAAAGGTCGTAGTGTACGAGGTAATTTAGTTAGCAAATACAGTGTAAAAAAAATAGATTTTAAAGAAGCAGGAGTATCAACATTAAAACCACGTAAAATTTGGTTTGATGATGCCGTACAGCGTTTAAATGTTGATGGTAGAGGTGAATTACTTGGCGAGTTTAAAGCAGAAGATAAAATTTTAATAGCTACACAATCAGGTAAAATTAAAGCAGTATCTCCAGACTTATCAATGCATTTTGATAATGATATGATTGTGTTGGAAAAATGGAAACCTAAAAAACCGATTTCAGCAATTTATTTTGATGGAGAAAAAGAACGTTACTATGTAAAGCGTTTTTTAATTGAAACAGTTGATAAAGAAGAAATTTTTGTTTCTGAAAGTGAAAAATCGAAATTAGAAATCATAGCTACTGATTACAGGCCAATGGCTGAGGTTATCTTTTCAAAGCGTAGTTTGGATAAGTTAACAGTAAACTTTGAAGATTTTATCGCTATAAAAGGTATTAAAGCACAAGGTAACCAGTTAACTACAGATAAAATTCGAACGGTGAATTTATTAGATTCTTTACCTTACGATGAGCTTGAAAAAGAAAAGGTTGAAGAAATTGAAGTAAAAGAAGAAGAGGAGATTGTAGAAAATAGTTTGCCGCTTGATATTGAAGAAGTGTCTCAAAAAGAGTTTATAAACTCAAAAGAAGATAAAGCAAAAAAAGCTTTAGCAAGAGCACTTCAGAAAAAGAAGCAAGCGAAAGAAGATGATAGTCAAGAAAGCTTATTTTAAATGAAAATAATAGGCTGTAAATATCTATTACAAGCAGTAAACCCTAACTTCTTGGTTTAAGAAGTTTGTTAATTTTTTAGATTTTTATGTAAAAACTATTCATGCAACAAAAACATTTAAATTATCAATATAAATGAAAGATTTATTTAAATATCAATTTAACCTAAACTCAATACTAGGCATTTTAGCATATGTATTATTGGTGGTATTTATAGCATGGATTCTTTCTAGAGTTATAAGATACATTATAGTTCAAATTATCAAACGAAGAAAAATAGACCGTTATGGTAAAACAAGTATTTTGTTTTTACGAAATTCGGTAAAATTCTTTCTAGGGTTATTTGGTATTATATACATTATTATGACAGTGCCAGCTTTTAGAAGTCAAGCAGCCTTAATTTTTTCAGGAGCCGGTATTTTAGCAGCCATTATAGGTTTTGCAGCACAAGCAGCTTTATCTAATTTAATAGCAGGAGCATTCATTGTTATTTTTCGTCCGTTCCGAGTAGGAGATTATATTAAATTAGATGATACACGTGTAGGTATAGTTGAAGATATTACTTTGCGACATACAGTAATTAATAATTTTGAAAACAAACGTTTAATTATTCCTAATTCTGTAATCAGTACTGATTCGGTATTAAATCATACTATTGAAGATTCTCATGTTTTAAGTTTTAATAATTTTAAATTAGGCCTAAAGGCGGATATTGATTTAGCACGACAAATTATACAAGAAGAAGCAATAAAACTACCTACCGTAATCGATTTTAGAACACCAGAGCAAGTAATGGCAGATGCACAACAGGTAGATGTTCGTGTAATTGATGTTGCTACCGATCATATACATATGCGTGCATACGTATGGTTAAATGAACCTTTTCAAGAATTTAAAACTAAATGTGCTTTAAAAGAAGCTGTACACAAGCGTTTTTTAGCTGAAGGCGTAGCATTACCAATTCCTATATATAAAGTGGTAAAAGTGTAAGATTGTTTTTAAGGTTATTTTTTAAATAAAAAACCAAAACCTATTCTACTTAAAAACTTTTTTTCAAAAGCCCAAAAGAATTTAAATTGCCCAAATAACCAGCCAACTATAGGTAAGGTTGTTTGGTAAATAGGAAAAATAAGTAAAATACGCAGTGGCCAGTATATCCAAGGAGAAGTGGTTTCGAGCGATAGTCCAAAAAAGGCAGTAATTGGTTTTGCAACCCAAGAAGCAAACGATCCGTTAATTGAAAAAACAATTAATACAGCAATTACATCCCAAGTAGTTTCTAAACCCCAACGTTGTTTTAATTTTTCCATGAACGCAAAAGTAATTAAAAGAAAAAAGGCAAACAAATGTTTACCCTTTTTGATATTATAGAAAAGTAAAATTTATTTTTTTCCAAAAACACTACCTAATAAACCACCCAATAATCCACCGCCAGATTTTTGCTGACTTGCGCCACCTAAAACCATACCAGCCACATCATCAACAATACTTCCGTCACCATCAGCATCTAAAATTTGTTCTAAGAAACTTTGTTCCTTATCAGCCGAATTTCCTCCAAGTAAACCTCCCAACAATCCACCTATATCACTAGAGTTATTTACATTGTTTTGACGTGATTGTTTACCTAAAACACCCATTAAAATAGGAGCAGCAGTTTTTAAAATATTTGCAACAGATCCAGCATCCATGCCAGATTTTTGACTTATAACTTTCTCAACCCCCTGTTGTTTACTTCCTAAAACATGCTTTAATATATTACCACCATCTTGTAAAACATCATCATTTACACCTCCATCAAATAAATCACCTAAATTATCTAAAATACCACCATCATGTTTGTTTAAAGCACCCATTAAACCTTCGGCACCTTGTGGTGAAGTAGAGTTTCGTTGCATTGCTTTCATTAAAACAGGTAAAGCCATGGTTAAAACATTACTTGTTTTATTAGTATCTTGTCCTGTTGATCCTGCTACTCCAGATATAATTGATTTACCTAAGTCACTGTTTAATAAGTCTAAAATTCCTGCCATTGTGTTGTGTTGTTATAATTTATAATTAGTTTTCAATAATTAAGACACAAGTTACGAATTAAACGTCACATTTTTTTAAATATTTATTTTACCTTACAGCCTTTAAAAATTAAATCAATTAAATGAGAAAATTAGCGTTACACTGGCAAATTTTAATAGGAATGATTCTGGGAATATTATTCGGAGTTGGAATGACTTTTACTGAAGGAGGAGCAGATTTTGTAGGAAATTGGATAAAACCATTGGGTACCATTTTTGTAAAATTATTAAAATTAATCGCTGTACCTTTAATTATTGCCTCATTGGTAAAGGGAATATCAGATTTAAAAGATATTTCTAAATTTAAAAATATGGGGTTAAAAACCATCATTATATACATTGGTACTACTGTAATTGCTATAACAATAGGTTTAGCTTTGGTGAATGTTGTGGAGCCTGGTAATGGAATTTCAGAAGAAACAATTACTAAATTAACAGAAACATATGCTAATAGTGGTGGAGTACAATCTAAAATAGCAGAAGCAAATAAGCAACAGTCAAGTGGAAAATTACAATTTTTGGTTGATATGGTGCCTGATAATGCTATAAAGGCAATGGGAAGTAACAAATCGATGTTACAAGTTATTTTCTTTACTATTTTTTTAGGAATATCAATGTTGTTGGTAGGTGAAAAACGAGCGAAACCGTTAAAAAAGTTTTTTGATTCTTTAAACGAAGTAGTTTTAAAAATGGTAGATTTAATTATGTTATCAGCACCTTATGCAGTTTTTGCTTTGCTTGCAAGCGTGGTGGTGTCATCAAATGATCCAGATTTATTATTAGCTTTACTAAAATATGCATTAACTGTTGTGGGAGGATTAATACTTTTAGTATGTTTTTATATGCTTTTGGTAAGTATTTATACAAAGAAAAATCCATTATGGTTTTTAAAACAAATAAGCCCAGCACAATTATTAGCATTTTCAACAAGTTCAAGTGCAGCAACTTTACCTGTAACTATGGAGCGAGTTGAGGAACATGTAGGGGTTGATAAAGAAGTATCAAGTTTTGTATTACCAGTAGGCGCTACCATTAATATGGATGGTACAAGTTTATATCAAGCAGTAGCAGCGGTGTTTATAGCACAAGCGTTGAGTTTTGATTTATCTTTTGCAGATCAATTAACAATTATAGTAACAGCATTATTAGCATCAATAGGTTCAGCAGCAGTGCCAGGAGCAGGTATGGTAATGTTAGTAATTGTATTAGAATCGGTAGGTTTTCCTGCGGATAAATTAGCTATAGGATTGGCTTTAATTTTTGCGGTTGATAGACCACTAGATATGTGTAGAACCGTTATTAACGTAACTGGTGATGCTACGGTAGCTACGTTGGTAGCAAAATCGGTAGATAAATTGCACGAACCAAAACCAAAAAATTGGGATGATAATTACGATAAAGTGAAATAAAAAAATTAAAATATAATAAGTGTAAAAGCATCAATGAAATAATTTTTTATTGATGCTTTTTGATTTAAATATACCTCAATGAAATTAATTATACCCAGTCCAATCGTTACTGTAACATGGTTATACAACAATAAAGAAGAAGAAAATTTAATAATTTTAGATGCTAGTATACTAAAAGTAGGAACGGCACAAAAGAAAGAGGAATCAAAAAAAACAATTCCAAACTCTATTTTTTTCGATTTAAAAAACGTGTTTTTAAATAAAGATGGGCAATTCCCAAATACTATTCCAACACAAAACCATTTTGAAGAAGAAGTTCGAAAATTAGGAATTAACAAAGATAGTTGTGTTGTGGTTTATGATGATTTAGGCGTGTATTCTTCACCTAGAGCATGGTGGTTATTTAAATTATTCGGGTTTAAAAATGTAGCTGTTTTAAATGGTGGTTTACCTGCTTGGGTCAAAAACAATTATCCAATAGAGTTTTTATCATTAAAAGAATCTCAACAAGGAAGTTTTACAGCTATTTTTCAAAAAGAATTACTTTGTAAAACGGATAATGTTTTGTTGGCGTCTAATAATAAACAGATGATTTTAGATGCTCGATCTAAAGAAAGATTTTATGCAACAGTTCCGGAGCCTAGAAAAGATTTAAGAGGTGGACATATTCCGAACTCTAAAAGTTTGCCTTATACTGAACTACAGGTTGCTGGTAAAATGAAATCTAAAGAAGAGTTACAAAAAGTTTTTTCAATATTAAACCCACATAATAAGAAAGTCATTTTTTCTTGTGGATCAGGAATTACTGCATGTATCTTAGCTTTAGCTAATGAAATTATTGGAAATACTAATTATAGTGTTTACGATGGTTCTTGGACAGAATGGGCAAGTACTTTAGAGCTTCCTGTTGAAAAATAAATTAACGTATGATTCAAAAAAAAAGCCGCTATTTAATAGCGACTTTTTAATTATATTAATTTTCTTACCTCTTGTTTTAAGTAAATAATAGAGGTTTGTGTAGGGTTTTCATTTTGAGAATAATCTATCAAAACATTTTCGCGTAATTTTTTTGCAGAATCAGAGTTATCGGCAGTACTACGTAATTTGGCTATTATTGATAATTTGGCAGCTAATATAGCTTTCCAGCTATCTTCTGATACGTATAGTTGTTGTACCATATTGTGCTCGTATTCTTGTTCGATATTAGCAATTAATAATTGTAAATAACTATTTACATCATCACCAATAGGGTTTACTCTAATTAGTAGTTTAGTTGGGTTTATTCGTTCGCAAAATAAAAGTAAGCGTTCATAAGCCTGTAATTTAATAGGTAAGCTTTCACGCTTTTTATCAACTAAAGCATTAAATTTTTTTTCATTATTATCTTGCTTAATAAATGCGCCTAATATAAAATAAGCTACAAATCCTGTTACTAATGCGGGTAACGCGTATGCTAATCCTTCAATAATTTTATCTTCCATAATGCGAATATACAAGTCCTGTTAAAATAGCCAATCCAAAACTTAATAAAGTTCCAATTAAAATGTATTCAGTTAATTTTCTGTCTTTAGCCGAGGTTAAATCTCCAAAACGAAAAACAGATTTGGCTGCGAGTAAAAATCCTACTCCAGCCCATTGCCCAATAATTACAAATATAAAAATTAATAAACGTTCTAAAATACCAATATAATTACCTGCTTTTGATAGTGATTCATTTTCTTTTTTATCATTTTTTTCAGGATTCCATTGCGATATTATTGTTCTTATAATTATTGAGGACACAAAACTCACAAAAAGTAAGCTAGCTACAAGTAAAAGTTTTTTTTCAGAAAAGTAGAAAGTAACATCAAATTTAATGGGTTTATACCAAAATGTTACCAATAATAACATTAAAATATGTAAAAATTGATCTAAGAAAAATAACCATCTCTTATTTTTTTTATTTTGTAAATATAACTTTCCTAAATCAATACCATAATGTGTTACAACTATAAATAAGATACCCAAAGTGTATTTAAAATTAAAAACTAAAACAAGTAATAGGAGTAATAAATGAATTGATATGTGAAGGTATAACTTTTTTGATTTGATTTTTTTCTTCTCCTTGTTTTTAACCCATTTTTCTGATTGAAAAATGAAATCACCTAAAAAATGTGCAATTAAAAATTTTAAAAATAAGATCATAACAGTGAGGTTTTTTCTTTAATTTGTTTTCGATATCTTTTTTCTAATTTGCTTATAGCATCATATCCAGCTCTTTTTTGACGTTCACTAACACGACCTTGTGTAATTCCTAATTTATCGGCAATTTCATTTTGAGTAAGCGTAGGGTTTTCTATAGATATTTGAAAAACTTCAGCTGAGTTTTTTGTCCAGTTATTCATTGTTAAAAGCGCTAATTCTAAAGCTAAATTAAATTCATCATCAAGTTCTATCCAAGGAGATTTTATAGCAATCAATTGTTTTTTTACTAAACCTTCAAAAACTTTTCCAGAGTTAATAAACGCTTCTCCATTAGCTTCTGTAATGTTTTTAGAGTTGTTGATTTCTTTACCAATACCAACACCAATTCTAACGTCTATATTATCAATTTGTTTTAAATAAGATTTTATTAAAAAAGCAGCAAAAAAAGCCTCTTCAATAGCAACTTTTAATTGAAAACTGTCACCTCTAAAAATATCCCAGTCATTAGGCTGTTTCCCGAATTTTATAAGCGTTTTTTTTAAAGCAGCAAGCCAAGTAAAGTCGGATGCTTTCCTCGAATTTACAATATCACCTGTTATTATACTAATCATAAAAAAATATTAGAAGTTTTAAAATTACTTAAATTTTTATATATAAACAAATTTATCTGCTTTAAAGCAGATATTTGTACTTATCTGTCTATTAGCAGATATTTATATTTATCTGTCAATAGGCAGATAAAAAAAAGTAAATAAAAAATAGCTAACATTCTTTAAAAAACCTAAAAGAATGGTTAAATTTCCATTTTAAAAATTCTTTCAAACTATTTCTATTGAATACTTATTTACAGCAACTTAACGAACCCCAAAGAGCCGCCGTTTTACAAAAAGATGGACCAATGATAATTATTGCAGGTGCCGGATCGGGTAAAACAAGAGTTTTAACGTATCGTATTGCTCATTTAATGCAGCAAGGGGTAGATTCTTTTAACATATTATCACTAACCTTTACTAATAAAGCAGCACGCGAAATGAAAGAACGTATTGCTGGTGTAGTTGGGCATAGTGAAGCTAAAAATTTATGGATGGGAACTTTTCACTCGGTTTTTGCACGTATTTTACGTTCAGAAGCAGATCGTTTAGGATATCCATCAAATTTTACAATTTATGACTCGCAAGATTCTGTTCGCTTGATAACAGCCATTATCAAAGAAATGAATTTAGATAAAGACCGTTACAAACCTAAGCAGATTTTGAGTAGAATCTCATCATTTAAAAATAGTTTAATAACGGTAAGAGCGTATTTTAATAATTCTGATTTACAACAAGCAGATTTAGAAGCCAGTCGCCCAAAGGTAGGTGATATTTATAAAGCTTATGTAGAAAGATGCTTTAAATCTGGAGCCATGGATTTTGATGATTTATTGTTAAGAACCAATGAATTATTAACACGTTTTCCTGAAGTGCTGGCAAAATATCAAGATCGTTTTCGTTATATAATGGTTGATGAGTATCAAGATACCAATCACTCACAATATTTAATTGTAAGAGCTTTAGCAGATCGTTTTCAAAATATCTGTGTAGTAGGTGATGATTCGCAAAGTATTTATAGTTTTCGTGGCGCAAACATCAACAATATTTTAAATTTTCAAAAAGATTATCCAGATGTTAAAACCTTTAAGTTAGAACAAAATTACCGATCAACCAATAATATTGTTGAAGCTGCAAATAGTGTAATTGATAAAAATAAAACGAAGTTAGATAAAGAAGTTTGGACGGCAAATGACCCTGGAGAAAGTATAAAAATAATGCGTACAATTTCTGATGGAGAAGAAGGGCGTTTTGTAGCTCAATCTATTTGGGAAAACCAAATGAATCATCAGTTAACAAACGATTCATTTGCTATCTTATATCGTACCAATGCACAATCGAGAGCAATGGAAGATGCGTTGCGAAAAAAAGATATAAAATATAAAATTTACGGAGGTATTTCATTTTATCAACGTAAGGAAATAAAGGATTTGTTATCATATTTACGATTACTAATAAATCCGAATGATGAAGAAGCATTAAAACGAGTTATCAATTATCCAGCAAGAGGAATTGGAGCTACGACGATTGATAAATTAGCAATAGCAGCGAATCACTATAAAAAATCAATTTTTGATATTTTATTAAATTTAGATAAAGTTGATTTAAAAATAAACTCAGGAACAAAAACCAAACTGGCAAATTTTACTAGAATGATTCAACGTTTTCAAATTGAATCACAAAAAATGAATGCTTTTGAAGTTGCCGATTTAGTAGTAAAACAAACTCAATTAGTAAAAGATTTACAAAAAGACGGTACGCCAGAAGGAGTAAATAAAGTTGAAAATGTTCAAGAATTATTAAACGGAATAAAAGATTTTATTACCGATAAAATAGAAACAGGAGAAGATGCATCACTCCCTATTTTTTTAGAAGATGTAGCCTTGGCAACAGATTTTGATAGTGAAAAAGATGATACACCACGTGTTTCGTTAATGACAATTCACTTATCAAAAGGGTTAGAGTATCCGTATGTGTATATTGTTGGTTTAGAAGAAAGCTTATTTCCATCGGCAATGAGTATGAACACACGTAGTGAGTTAGAAGAAGAACGACGTTTGTTTTACGTAGCCCTGACAAGAGCTGAAAAGGTAGCTTATTTAAGTTATGCGCAAACTCGTTATCGTTGGGGTAAATTAACAGATGGTGAACCAAGTAGATTTTTAGAAGAAATAGACGACAAATATGTCGAACATTTAGCGCCTAAAGAGCCAAAAGGGTTGGCAAATAGATTTATTGATGCAAGTATTTTTGATGACGATTCTCCTAAAAAAATACGCTTTCAAAAACCAATTCAAAAAAAACGAAAAGAGTTTTTAGCTAAAAAAGAAAAACCAAGTATGGTACCTCCTAAAAGTAAAATGAAAAAGGTATCAGAAGTAAACTCTAAAATGAATTTATTTGAAGGAGATATTGTTGTTGGTAACTTTGTAGAACATAATCGCTTTGGTACAGGAGAAGTAATAGGTTTAGAAGGAAAAGGGCCAAACAAAAAAGCCGAAATTAAATTTGGTACAGTAGGTAAAAAGAAATTATTATTACAATTCGCAAAACTAAAGGTAATCGGATAGCTAAATAATCCATAATAATTACCTATTTTGCATATAAATACAGAGAAATGACGTTTGATTTAGAGTATAATTCAGAAAGAGATCACTTAATAATTCCAGAATATGGAAGACATATACAAAAACTAGTAAATCATTGTATTGCTTTAGAAACTAAAGAAGAACGAAATACAATGGCAAAAGCAATTATTGATGTAATGGGTAATTTACAGCCTCATTTACGAGATGTGCCAGACTTTAAACACAAACTTTGGGATCAGTTACATATAATAGCCGATTTTAAACTAGATGTAGATTCACCTTATGAAAACCCATCAAAAGAAGAATTAACGGAGAAGCCAGCAAAAATGGACTATCCAAAATCAGCATCGAGATATCGTTATTATGGTAACAATATTCAAACCATGATAAATATCGCACTAACTTGGGAAGAAGGAGATAAAAGAGAAGCTTTAGTATTTACTATTGCTAATCACATGAAAAAATGCTATTTAAATTGGAATAAAGATACCGTTGATGATGCTGTTATTTTTAAGCATTTATATGATTTATCAGAGAAGAAAATAGATTTAAGAGAATCTACCGAAAAATTATCAGAAAGTAAAAATTTACTTAGAAAACGAAGTAGCCAACAAGGAAAAACAAACCATAAAAACGCTTCAAAAGGAAAATCTAATTATAGTAATAATAAACATAGAAAAAAATAATGGCATCATTTAAAATTGAAGGAGGTCACAAACTTAGCGGAGTAATAACACCTCAAGGAGCAAAAAATGAAGCACTACAAATTATATGTGCCGTATTATTAACTCCAAAAAAAGTAATAATTAATAATATTCCAGATATTATTGATGTAAATAAACTAATATTTATTTTAGGAGAGTTAGGTGTTAAAATAGAAAAGTTAGGAACAAATTCATATAGTTTTCAAGCTAATGAAATTAATTTAAAATATTTAGAATCTGCCGAATTTAAAAGAGATGGAAGCTCACTAAGAGGTTCAATTATGATAGTTGGTCCGTTATTAGCACGTTTTGGTAAAGGATATATTCCACGTCCAGGAGGTGATAAAATAGGACGTCGTCGTTTAGATACACATTTTGAAGGTTTCATTAACCTTGGAGCAAAATTTAGATATAATAAAGAAGAGTATTTTTATGGAGTAGAAGCTGAAAACGGTTTAACAGGTACCGATATGCTTTTAGATGAAGCTTCGGTAACTGGTACAGCCAATATTATTATGGCAGCTGTTTTAGCAAAAGGAACTACTAAAATATACAATGCAGCTTGCGAACCTTACATTCAGCAATTATCTAAAATGTTGAACTCTATGGGGGCAAAAATATCTGGAGTTGGCTCAAACTTATTAACTATCGAAGGAGTAACTGAACTAGGAGGATGTGAGCATCGAGTTTTACCAGATATGATAGAAATTGGTAGTTGGATTGGTGTAGCAGCCATGACTCGTTCGGCATTAACAATAAAAGATGTTAGTTGGCAAAATTTAGGGCAAATACCAAGCGTGTTTCGTAAGTTAGGAATTAAATTAGAAAAAAAAGGAGACGACATATTTATTCCAGAACAAGAAAGTTATGAAATACAAAATTATATAGATGGGTCAGTGTTAACAGTAGCTGATGCTCCTTGGCCTGGTTTTACACCAGATTTATTAAGTATCGTTCTAGTAATCGCAACTCAAGCGAAGGGAACCGTATTAATACATCAAAAAATGTTTGAAAGTCGTTTGTTTTTTGTTGATAAATTAATTGATATGGGCGCAAAAGTTATTTTATGTGATCCGCATAGAGCAACAGTCATTGGACATAATTTCCAATCGATATTAAAGGCAACAAAAATGACTTCACCTGATATTCGTGCCGGAATTTCATTATTAATAGCAGCATTATCAGCCAAAGGAACTTCAATAATTAATAATATTGAACAAATTGATAGAGGTTACGAAAACATTGAAGCTCGTTTAAAATCTATCGGAGCAAAGATTGAAAGAATAGAAGATTAATAAAAACACAAAATAAATAAAAAAATCGTGTCATGTTGGCACGATTTTTTTATTGGCAATATTATTGATAAAAGTATGCTGAAGAATTTAAAGAAACGATTTACAATGAGTAAAGATCAATATACAAAAGAAGACGAGTTAAAAGATACTATTGATAATCTTGAAATTGATGGAAATCAAGAAGAAACTCAAGAAAATAAAGAGGTAGAGGCAAAAGAAGAAGAAAAATCAGTACCAACAAGTGAAGAGTTGTTAGAGGCTGAAAAGAATAAATATTTACGCTTATTTGCAGAGTTTGAAAACTACAAAAAACGTACTTCTAAAGAACGTATCGAGCTTTTTAAAACTGCAGGACAGGAAGTAATGACAGTTTTACTGCCAGTTTTAGATGATTTTGAACGCGCCTTGACACATATTGAAGATGATAAAGAAGCAGAAGAGTTACGTAAAGGAGTTTTATTAATCTATCAAAAAATGGTAAAAACTTTAGAGCAAAAAGGATTAACTGCAATTGAAGTAAAAGCAGGTGATGTTTTTGATGCAGAAGTACACCAAGCAATTACTCAAATTCCTGCACCATCTGATGATTTAAAAGGAAAAATTATCGATTGTGTAGAAAAAGGTTATAAGTTAGGAGATAAAATTATTCGTCACCCAAAAGTGGTGGTAGGACAGGCGTAAAAATAATAATTCCCAATTATCAATAATAAATCAATTGATAGTTGTCAATTACAATAAAATGGCAAAACAAGATTATTACGAAGTATTAGGTATTTCAAAATCAGCATCACAATCTGAAATAAAAAAAGCATATCGTAAAATGGCGATAAAATATCATCCAGATAAAAATCCTGATGATAAAAATGCTGAAGAAAAATTTAAACTATGTGCTGAAGCTTACGAAGTACTTAGTGATGATAATAAAAAAGCACGCTATGATCAATATGGTCATGCAGCTTTTGATGGTACACAAGGTGGTGGCGGTTTCGGTGGTGGCGGAATGAATATGGATGACATATTTAGTCAGTTCGGAGATATCTTTGGAGGCGGTGGCTTTGGTGGTTTTGGTGGTGGCGGTGGTCAGCGACAAGCCCGAGTTAAAGGATCTAATATGCGTATTCGTGTAAAACTTACTTTAGAAGAAATTGCAAATGGAGTAGAGAAGAAAGTTAAAGTTCGTAGAAAAGTTAAGGCAGACGGAGTAACCTATAAAACCTGTACAACTTGTAATGGTAGTGGGCAACAAATGCGTGTAACCAATACTATTTTAGGAAGAATGCAAACAGCAACTACTTGCGGTACTTGTCAAGGAGCAGGAGAAATACTTAATAGTAAACCAAACGGATCAGACGCTCAGGGTTTAATTGTAAAAGAAGAAACAGTTTCAATTAATATTCCAGAAGGAGTTACTGAAGGAGTACAATTAAAAGTAGGAGGTAAAGGAAATGAAGCCCCAGGTAAAAATTCTATTCCTGGAGATTTATTAGTGTTGATTGAAGAAGTACAGAATGAAACTTTAAAAAGAGAAGGAAGTAATATTCATTATGATTTATATATTAATTTTTCTGAAGCCGTATTAGGTGTTTCTAAAGAAGTAGCAACAGTAACTGGTAAGGTAAAAATTAAAATTGAAGCAGGTACACAATCAGGTAAAATTTTAAGATTAAAAGGAAAAGGATTACCAAGTATTGAGCGTTATGGAAAAGGAGATTTTTTAATCCATATAAACGTTTGGACACCGCAAGAATTGACAAAAGAACAGCGTAAATTTTTTGAAGCTATGCAAGAAGATGAAAATTTTAGTCCCAATCCTCAAACATCTGACAAGTCATTTTTTGATAAAGTTAAAGATATGTTTTCATAAACACTTAAAAAACTTATTATTAGTTAATTACGTGTGATAAAAAAGCTTTTCATTTTAATGAAAAGCTTTTTTATTATATTTTTTTTAAAAAAAGTATATGAAAACAAAAAAACATTCATATATTTGTACCGTCTAGGAGACGTTCTAGACACTTTTTCTTTTTCATAGCAATTTTCCCACTCAATTTATTGAGTGGGTTTTTTTATGAAAATAGCAAATTTATAAAATATTAAAGCAACCCAATCTTATCGACTTGTATTTAGTATAAGTAGGAAAGTCTGGACACCATAGAGTAGCATAGCGGATAACGTCCGTCCGGTGTAAACCGAGGACAAGTGCAGCAGAAAGTATGTACAGGTAATGCTGTAGTGAAACCAGGTAAACTCTATGCGGTGCAATGCCATGTACATTAGAGTTCGAGCGCTACTCGCGCGATTCTAAGGGGTAGGCAGATTGATTTTACAAGCAATTGTAAAACTAGATAAATGATAAGAGCCTTATTTTTTAGGGAACAGAATCCAGCTTATAGGGTTGCTTTTTTTATTATTTAGAATGGTTATATGTATTTTTTTTATGTATAACCATTTTTTAATTATCATATTCGTAATATATAGTTTGTTTTTAATGTTTTTTATGTGTTAAATTAAAACAAATTAAGTTTTATTTAGTTTTTATTTACTTTTTAATGCCTTTTCTTGTTTATTTTTAAATATGAAGCTAAAATTGTATTTTTGCCTAGCAAAAAAAACAATATAATTTATACAGAAAAACAGTTTTTAAATTAAAACACTTTAAATATAAAATTGTGTTATAAAACTATTTCTTATTAAAAATATACCTTTTATATTATGAATATATACTCAGACTACCTTAAAGAGATAGAAGAAAGAAAAAAACAAGGACTACATCCAAAACCTATTGATGGAAGCGAATTATTGAATAACATAATTTCTCAGATAAAGGACGAGAATAATGAGCACCGCGAAGCATCTTTAAACTTTTTTATCTATAATGTTTTACCAGGAACAACAAGTGCTGCTGGTGTAAAAGCAAAATTTTTAAAGGAAATTATTTTAGGTGAATCTATTGTTTCTGAGATTTCTATCGATTTCGCTTTTGAGTTATTATCACACATGAAAGGAGGACCTTCTGTTGAAGTGTTAATTGACCTTGCTTTAGGAGATAATAAAACAATTGCAAATCAAGCAGCTAAAGTGTTAAAAACACAAGTTTTCTTGTACGAAGCAGATACAGACCGTTTAGAAGAAGCGTATAAAAATGGAAATGAAATTGCTACAGATATTATAGAAAGTTATGCAAAAGCAGAATTTTTTACAAAACTTCCAGAAATCGAAGAAAAAATAGAAGTAGTAACTTACGTTGCAGGTGTTGGAGATATTTCTACAGATTTATTATCTCCAGGAGGTGATGCACATTCAAGATCAGACCGTGAATTACATGGTCAATGTATGTTTGAGCATAATAAAGACATGCAAAACGAATTATTAGCTTTAAAAGAAGCTCATCCTGATAAACGTGTAATGCTAATTGCAGAAAAAGGAACTATGGGAGTAGGATCTTCAAGAATGTCAGGTGTTAACAACGTTGCTTTATGGACAGGTATTTCTTCAAGTCCATATGTTCCTTTTATTAACATTGCACCAGTAATTGCTGGTACTAATGGTATTGCCCCAATTTTTTTAACAACAGTTGGTGTAACTGGAGGTATAGGTTTAGACCTAAAAAACTGGGTTATCCAAAAAGATGCCGAAGGAAAAACGATGCGTGATGAAGATGGCGAACCAATCTTAAAAGAAGAATATTCTGTAGCAACAGGAACAGTACTTACAATTAACACAAAAGAGAAAAAATTATATAACGGAAAAACAGAATTAAAAGATATCTCAGCAGCATTTACACCACAAAAAATGGAGTTTATGAAAGCAGGTGGATCTTACGCTGTTGTTTTCGGTAAAAAATTACAAACATTTGCTTGCAAAACTCTAGGTATTGATGTTCCTAAAGTATATGCAACTTCAAAAGAAGTATCTATTGAAGGACAAGGGTTAACAGCTGTAGAAAAAATATTTAATAAAAATGCCGTAGGAACTTCAGGAGCAACTTTACATGCAGGTTCATACGTACGTGCAGAAGTAAATATTGTAGGTTCGCAAGATACTACAGGGTTAATGACATCTCAAGAATTAGAAATGATGGCAGCAACTGTTATTTCTCCAATTGTAGATGGAGCATACCAATCGGGTTGCCATACAGCATCAGTTTGGGATGATAAATCAAAAGCGAATATTCCAAGATTAATGAGCTTCATGAACGACTTTGGTTTAATTACCGGTCGTGATCCAAAAGGGAAGTATTTCCCAATGACAGATGTTATCCATAAAGTATTAAATGACATTACAGTTGGTGATTGGGACATTATTATAGGTGGAGATTCACACACACGTATGTCTAAAGGTGTTGCCTTCGGTGCCGATTCAGGAACCGTTGCTTTAGCTTTAGCTACAGGTGAAGCTTCAATGCCAATCCCTGAATCTGTTAAAGTAACCTTTAAAGGACAAATGAAATCTTATATGGATTTCCGTGATGTGGTACACGCAACACAACAACAAATGTTACAACAATTTGGAGGTGAAAACGTATTCCAAGGTCGTGTAATAGAAGTTCATATCGGGACATTAACTGCAGATGAAGCCTTTACATTTACAGATTGGACCGCCGAAATGAAAGCAAAAGCATCTATTTGTATTTCTGAAGACGATACTTTAATTGAATCGTTAGAAATTGCAAAAGGTCGTATCCAAATCATGATTGAAAAAGGAATGGATAATGCAAAACAAGTATTAAAAGGACTTGTTGAAAAAGCAGAAAATAGAATTGTAGAGCTTAAAACAGGTATCAAACCATCTTTAAGACCAGACGCTAATGCTGTTTATCATGCAGAAGTTATTATTGATTTAGATGAAATCGCTGAACCAATGATTGCAGATCCAGATGTAAATAATGATGACGTATCTAAACGTTATACACATGATAATATTAGACCACTATCTTATTATGGAGGAACTAAAAAAGTTGATTTAGGCTTTGTAGGGTCTTGTATGGTACATAAAGGCGATATGAAAATATTAGCACAAATGTTAAAGAATATTGAAGCCCAACAAGGTAAAGTAGAATTTAAAGCACCTTTAGTTGTCGCTCCTCCAACATACAATATTGTAGATGAGTTAAAAGCAGAAGGTGATTGGGAAGTATTACAAAAATATTCAGGATTTGAGTTTGATGACAACGCACCAAAAGGATTAGCACGTACCAAATACGAAAACATGTTGTATTTAGAGCGCCCAGGGTGTAACCTTTGTATGGGTAACCAAGAAAAGGCTGAACCAGGAGATACAGTAATGGCAACATCAACACGTTTATTTCAAGGTAGAGTTGTAAAAGATACTGGCGAGAAAAAAGGAGAATCGTTACTATCATCAACACCAGTGGTAGTTTTATCTACAATTTTGGGTAGAACACCAACCATGGCAGAATATGAAGCAGCGGTTGATAATATTGTTTTAACAAAATTTAAACCATCTACAAAACAATTAGTACGATAATTAAAAAGGTACAAACTATAAAAAGTCTGAGTTTTAAACTCAGGCTTTTTTTGTTTAAAACAAGTTCGTTATAATTTGGAGGTTACCACGCCAAAAAGAGGCGCGGTCGGGCTTTTTGTTACAATCTTTTTATTCATACTTCACAAAAAGGATTTTCACGTCAATCCCTAACCCGAGCAATAGTAATTTTTTAAAATTAAGATGTTTGTTACAATAAATTTCAATCAAAAAATCCTATAAAACTATCAGTATTACGTATATCATAAAAAATAAATAAATAATATATTTTGTATCTTGGTGAAATAGAAAAAGTATAACCATTTAAATATATTAAATTCTTATGGCATTTGACATTGACATGATTAAAAAAGTATACGCTAAAGTAGTTGACAGAGTTGATACAGCTCGAAAAATTACTGGAAAACCTTTAACACTTTCTGAAAAAATACTTTATACTCATTTGTGGGACGGTAATCCAAAAAAAACATTTGTAAGAGGTAAAGATTATGTAGATTTTGCTCCAGACCGTATTGCATGTCAAGACGCAACAGCACAAATGGCGTTACTACAATTTATGCAAGCAGGTAAAAAGAAAGTAGCCGTGCCAACAACGGTACATTGCGACCATTTAATACAAGCAAAAGAAGGCGCTGTAAAAGATTTAAAGCATGCAAACAATGTTAGTAGCGAAGTTTTTAATTTTTTAGAGTCGGTTTCTAATAAATACGGAATTGGTTTTTGGAAACCAGGCGCAGGAATTATACATCAAGTAGTGTTAGAAAATTATGCGTTTCCTGGAGGAATGATGATTGGAACCGATTCTCACACCGTAAATGCTGGTGGGTTAGGAATGGTAGCCATTGGCGTTGGTGGCGCGGATGCAGTAGATGTAATGGCAGGGATGCCTTGGGAATTGAAGTTTCCGAAATTAATAGGTGTAAAATTAACAGGAAAAATTTCTGGATGGGCAGCACCAAAAGATGTTATTTTAAAAGTAGCTGGTATTGTTTCTGCAAAAGGAGGTACAGATGCAATTGTAGAGTATTTTGGTGAAGGAGCTAAAAATATGTCTTGTACAGGTAAAGGTACTATTTGCAACATGGGAGCTGAAATAGGAGCAACCACATCAACTTTTGGTTATGATGAATCTATGGAGCGTTATTTGCGTGCCACTGATAGAAGTGATGTTGCTGATGAAGCAAATAAAGTAAAAGAATACTTAACAGGAGATGACGAAGTATATGCAAATCCTGAATTATATTTTGATCAAGTTATAGAAATTAACTTGTCAGAATTAACACCATTATTAAATGGACCATTTACACCAGATTTATCTACAAAAGCAGGAGTTGATATGACTGCAATCGCAAATAAAAATGATTGGCCTTTACAAGTAGAGTGGGGTTTAATAGGTTCTTGTACAAACTCGTCTTATGAAGATTTATCAAGAGCTTCATCAATAGCAAAGCAAGCTTTAGATAAAGGGTTAAAAATGAAATCAGAATTGGGAATTAACCCTGGTTCAGAAAAAGTTAGATATACGGCTGAAAGAGACGGGATTTTAGATTTATTTAAAAAATTAGATGCGAAAATTTTCACCAATGCCTGTGGTCCTTGTATTGGACAATGGGCAAGATATAGTGATCCTAAAAATGCACCAAAAAACAGTATTGTACATTCATTTAATAGAAATTTTGCAAAACGTGCCGATGGTAATCCAAATACCCACGCTTTTGTTGCTTCGCCTGAATTAACAGCTGCTATTGCTATAGCTGGTCGTTTAGATTTTAACCCAATGACAGATTCGTTAATAAATGAAAAAGGTGAAAAAGTAATGTTTGATGAACCAACAGGATGGGAATTACCTCCAAAAGGTTTTGAAGTAAAAGATGATGGTTATTTAGCACCTGAAGAAGATGGTAGTAGTGTGAAAATTAAAGTCAGTCCAACTTCAGAAAGATTAGAATTATTAACACCATTTTCCCCTATAGGAAACCAACTAAATGGTGTAAAATTGTTAATAAAGGCCTACGGAAAATGTACGACAGATCATATCTCTATGGCAGGGCCATGGTTACGTTTTCGTGGTCATTTAGATAATATTTCTAATAACTGTTTAATAGGAGCTGTAAATGCTTTTGGTAAAAAGACCAATTTTATTAAAAATCAATTAAATGGCGAGTATGGTGGGGTGCCAGACATAGCACGTAAATATAAAGCTGCAGGAATATATTCTATAGTTGTGGGAGATCATAATTATGGTGAAGGTTCATCAAGAGAACATGCGGCAATGGAGCCAAGACATTTAGGAGTTGCAGCAGTTTTAGTAAAATCATTTGCCCGTATTCATGAAACAAACCTAAAAAAACAAGGAATGTTAGGGTTAACATTTGCAAATGAAACAGATTACGATTTAATTCAGGAAGATGATACCTTTAATTTTATTGATTTACAAGATTTTGCACCTAATAAACCTTTAACTATTGAAGTTGTTCATGCTGATGGATCAAAAAATATAATTATTGCAAATCATACATATAATGAAGGACAAATAGAATGGTATAATGAAGGTTCTGCTTTGAATTTAATAAAGAAACAAAACGCTTAAAATAGTCATCATTAATCTTTTGAAAGAACTCCAGATTTTATCTGGAGTTTTTTATTTTTGTTAAATGATAAATTTGCTAAATAACATTTCAGAAAAACCACTATTCGTAATTGATAAAAATATACCAATTACTAAATACATTCCTATTTCAATAGCAAGTACAAATAAAGATTTAACCTTTGATGTTTCTTCTTCTGATGAATGGGAGGTTTATATTAATAACTATCTAAAAGTAAACGATAAATTACTTGCTTTTGGAGGCTATTTAGAAACTAGAGATATTTATAATAGAAGTGAATATTTTAATAAACAATCTAAAGAAAATCAACGCAATATTCATTTAGGTATCGATTTATGGTGCGATGCTAATACCGCTGTTTTAGCTGTTTTAGATGGCAAAATACATAGCTTTAAAAACAATAAAAATCACGGTGATTATGGTCCAACAATTATTCTAAAACACGTTATTGATAATCGTGTTTTTTATTCACTTTATGGTCATTTATCTGAAAGTTCACTTAAAAATTTAAATATCGGAGATAAAGTATCAAAAGGTGAAAAAATAGCAGTGTTAGGTGATAACTCAGTAAATGGAGATTATGCACCGCATTTACATTTTCAACTTATAATTGATATGGAAGGTAAGCTTGGTGATTATCCGGGAGTTTCATCAATAAAAACATTAGACTTTTATAAAAATAATTGTCCAGACCCTAATTTATTATTAAAATTGCCAAATGAAGTATAGACAACTTACCAAAGAACAATTTGAAGGATTACATGAAGAATTTGCTCGTTTTTTAGCCTCACAAAGTATTGATGCCAAAGAATGGAAGGAGTTAAAAGAGGAGAAACCTAAAGTGGCTGAGGATGAAATGAATGTTTTTAGCGATGTTGTTTGGGATGATGTACTTACCAAAACAACACATTTAGAACATTTTTCTCCAAAAGTGGTGAATTTATTTAAATGTGATGAAGAAGAAATTCACCGTATTGTTATTAAAATTGATAAAGAAATAAATTTATTACAGCAAGAAGGTTTTGAATGGTTGATGAAAAACCCAAATGACGAAAAAATAGAGTTTTTTACAGGAACAAAAAAATATGATCAAGAAAGAAATACCGAAATTTTCGATTTGATAGAAAAAGGAAGTACTATTTCTAAAGGCGAAATTTACGAGTATTTTAATCGCTTAACATCGTAAGTAACTTATTGGTTCCTAAACTAGCAACGTCTTTAATAATTGTTAAATTACTAAAGGCGTTTTTGTTTACCACAGGTTTTGGGTCGATAAAATAAATAGGCGTGTTTTCTGAAATATAATCAATTAAACTAGCCGCAGGATATACTTGCATCGAAGTACCAATAATAACTAAAATATCGGCTTTTAAAGTAATTTCAATAGCTTTTTCTAACATTGGTACATCTTCACCAAACCAAACAATATGTGGTCGTAATTGGCTTTTATCATTCGCTAAATCACCTAAAATTATATCTTTCTTCCATTCAAAAATATCGTTTTTATTTTTTGAACTTCTTGCTTTTAATAATTCGCCGTGTAAATGTATAACGTTGGTACTTTTAGCACGTTCATGTAAATCGTCTACATTTTGAGTAATTATATTAACATGGTAATCTTCTTCTAGTTTTACAAGATTATAATGTGCTTTATTAGGTGAAACAGTTAATAATTGTCTTCTTCGTTGATTGTAAAAATCAAGCACTAGTTCAGGGTTTTTATCAAATCCTTCAGGGGTAGCAACTTCATAAATATCATGACCTTCCCACAAACCATCAGCATCTCTAAAGGTTTTTATTCCGCTTTCAGCGCTAATTCCCGCACCAGTTAATACTACGACTCTTTTTTTCATTATAACTATTGTTTCTTTAAAGTATTTGTTTTAATTAAATACTTATTTATAAGTACAGTGGTAATTTTTACACCAATTATAAATCCAAAATAATATAGTAATTTGTTTCCACTAAGATTAGATAAACGATGGCCTAAAAAAAAGCTGACACTTGTTCCTATAAGCATTAAACCAATGTAAAAAAGCATTTTTTTCTTTGCAGATTTGATCAATAATTCATTTTTGGTTACATAACTTTTTTTTGTGCTCAAAAACAGCTTTAAATTAGATAAAAAGCATTCATAAAATGACGAAAATGCAATGGGAGTAATAAACCCAAAGCCGTCAGAAGTTACTTGGTAATTAATTGAAATACTTTTACTTTCATGTATATTAATATCAATTTTTGTTTTTAAATTTAGAGGGTTTAAGGTATATCCGCTAAAAAAAGACCATTTTTTTATAAAAATAATTTGATTTTCATTTTCTTTTTCTAGTTTAAAATTATAAGTGTCAAAATACTTTTTGATATTAGTTTTTAAATTGACAGTGTTTTTAATTTCATACTGAAAATGTTTAATATATTCTTTCATAAATAGCAATTTTAAAACGTATTACTAAAATATGAAATTTTAGTATGTTTGTACTATGATTGACGAAGGATTATTTGCGTATTTAGAAGGTTTTATTACAGATAAAAGAAAAGAAACATTTTATAAAGTTTTAAATGAACGAACACGTCATTTTACAGTTGTATTAGAAGATATTTTTCAGCCTCATAACGCAAGTGCTGTGGTAAGAAGTTGTGATATTTTTGGAGTACAAGATGTGTATGCTATTGAAAATAAATTTACCAATAAAGTTTCTCGACATGTAGCAAAAGGAAGTCAAAAATGGTTAAATATTAACCGTTATAAAGAAGATGGAAATAATACCAAAACTTGTTTAGAAGACTTACGAGCAAAAGGATATCAAATAATTGGTACTACTCCTCATACCGATTCGTGTGTTTTGGCCGATTTTGATGTTACTAAAAAATCTGCTTTTGTTTTTGGAGCTGAAAAAGACGGAATATCAGATTATATTAAACAAGAAGCTGATGGTTTTTTAAAAATTCCGATGGTTGGTTTTACCGAAAGTTTAAATATTTCGGTTGCAGCTGCAGTTACTTTAAATGATGTAACTTCTCGATTGAAGAAAACAAATGTCGAATGGCAATTAAGTGATTCAGAAAAGAAAGAGTTGTATTTCGAATGGATTAAAAATACTATTAAAAACCCTGATAAGTTAACAGCACATTATTATAAAGAGCTTAATAAATAGAAAGAATTGTTAGCTAGAATTCGTTTCAAATCTTCAGAAGGAGATTCTTGTTTTATAGGATGCGATTCTGAAACAAGTTCAGAAAGATGAATTTTAATATTTCTTGATTTTTAAAAGCGGATATTTTATGTCAACCTAAATATATTTTAAGTTATCATACAAACAGATTTATTTCTGTTTATAGGATGCGATTCTGAAACAAGTTAAGAATGACGTTAAGTACTAATTTGAACTTATAATTTTAAAAACCAACTCTTTAGTCAATGCTTGTCCGTTAGCTATTTTTTTGATGTTATCAAACGTAAAAACAAAATCACACCCATTTTTATAATTAGAGCATCCGTAAGCAGATTTTCCTTTTAAAATAGTTCCTTTTTTACATTTAGGACAAGTAATAATGTCAGCAACTTCAGATATTTTCGATTGTGATTTAACGGACGTTTGTTTTTGCTCTAGCTTTAAATTGAAATTAGCATCAAAACGAACCAAACCTTCAACTTTATCTTTGCCTTGTTTAAAACCTTTTAAATTAGTGGTACATCCTTTATCGATTAAACGAATTAGTTGCGTTTCAGATATTTTTTTATCCATAAAACTAAAAGGCAATTTAAAATCACATCCATTTTTGTAACTAGAACATCCGTAGGCTGTATTTCCTTTTAATAATTGTCCTTTTTTACATTTCGGACACTCTTTAGCAACGACTGTTTTCTTCTTTGAAGTAGCTTTTTTATGTTTTACTTTCGGAGTTTCATTTTCAGAAGACAGTCGTTTTGTTTTATTGCTAGAACGGACTTCATACACCAATTCATCCACCATTTTTTTCATATTATTGATGAAAATACCGGCATTAAAATCACCACGTTCAATTTCTTTCAAGCGTTTTTCCCAACGACCTGTTAATTCAGCAGATTTTAGTAATTCATTATCTATCAAATCAATTAAATCAATTCCTGTTTGGGTAGGAATTACTAATTTTTTTTGACGCTCGATATATTTTCTTCTGAATAACGTTTCAATAATACTTGCACGAGTTGACGGACGACCAATACCGTTTTCTTTCATTAATTCACGCATTTCATCATCATCAACCTGTTTACCAGCAGTTTCCATAGCACGTAATAAACTTGCTTCGGTATAATTACGTGGAGGTTTGGTTTCTTTTTCTAAAAAACTAGGTTCGTGCGGTCCTTTTTCACCTTTTACAAAGGCAGGTAAGGTGTTTGCTTCTGTTTTTTTAGTATCATTTCCGTATTCGAATACAACACGCCATCCTTTAGATACAATTTCCTTTCCGCTTGTTTTAAAAGCTATTTTGTCAACCTCACCAATTACCGAAGTATTTGCAACCTCACTTTCTGGATAAAAAACAGCAATAAAACGACGCGTAATAATATCATACACTTGTTGTTGATTATATTGTAAATTATTTTGAATTCCGGTAGGAATAATAGCGTGGTGATCGGTTACTTTTTTATCGTCAAAAACCTTTTTAGATTTCTTTATTTTTTGCCCTAATAACGGTTTTGTTAACTCGCTGTAGTCTGTTAATTTGGTTAATATTCCTGCTATTTTAGGGTACACATCATTCGGTAAAAAAGTAGTATCAACTCTAGGATAGGTAACTACTTTCATTTCGTAAAGTTTCTGAACTATTTTTAAGGTTTCATCCGCAGAAAACCCGAATTTATTATTGCAATATACTTGTAAGCCCGTTAAATCAAATAATTTAGGAGCATATTCTTTTCCTTTCTTTTTGGTAACCGAAGTAATTTCGAAATCGCTTTCTTTTACTTTATCAGCAAAAACCTGACCTTCTTCTTTTTTTAAAAAACGTCCTTCTTCGTAGCTAAAAAGCGTATTGCGATATAAAGTTTGCAGTTCCCAATAAGGTTGTGGTTTAAAATTTTGAATTTCATTAAAACGATTTACCAACATTGCTAAGGTAGGAGTTTGCACTCTACCTACCGATAATACTTGCTTGTAGCCACCAAATTTAACAGTATATAATCGTGTTGCATTTAAGCCTAAAAGCCAATCGCCAATGGCACGAGAAAAACCTGCGTAATATAAATTATCGTATTTTTCGGCAGGTTTTAAATTGTTAAATCCATCTCTAATAGCTTCTTCGGTTAGCGAAGAAATCCATAATCGTTGTACTTCTCCTTTGTAATTTGCTTGGTTTATTACCCAACGTTGTATCAGTTCACCTTCTGTACCGGCATCCCCACAGTTTATAACAACGTCAGCTCTTTCAAATAACGATTTAACGATATTGAACTGTTTTTTTATACCGCCATCGTTGGTTACTTTGGTGTTAAAACGTTCGGGAAGCATGGGTAAGTTGTTTAAATCCCAACTTTTCCAATGCGGTTTGTAGTCTTTAGGCTCTAAAAGTGTACATAAATGTCCGAAAGTATAGGTAACAGCATAACCATTACCTTCGAAATAACCATCTCGTTTGGTATTGGCTCCTAATATATTAGCAATTTCGCGTGCTACACTCGGCTTTTCGGCGATACAGACTTTCATTAAAACTATTTAGAAAATCGAAATTACTAAAAAACTTGAGTTACGCCAATAAAATTATAGAGTAAAAAGTATATTTAAAACCCTCGTTGTCTTTTGGCCTCGAAAGTTAAAATGGCAGCGGCTACAGAGACGTTCATCGAATCTATTTGTCCTTGCATAGGTATATTGATGTTTTGCGTTGCTTTATCTCTCCAAATTTGTGTTAATCCGGTTGCTTCGGTACCTACAACTAAAGCAGTTGGTTTGGTATAATCGTTTTTATGATATTCGTTAGAATTTTGAAGCGTAGCGCTGTAAATATTGATGTTTTTTTGTTGTAAAAAATCAATAATTTCTTCGGATGTTCCAACTCCGATTTGATTGGTAAATAAACAACCAACACTAGAGCGCACAATATTAGGGTTAAATAAATCGGTTTTTGGATTTGCAATAAAAACTGCATCTACATTTGCGGCATCCGCAGTGCGTAACATAGCACCAATATTACCGGGTTTTTCAATGCCTTCTAAAACTAAAACAAGTGGAGTAGTGGTATTAAATTGAATACTCTCTAAAGTATAATCTTTCGATTTTACTACAGCAACCACACCTTCGGTAGTATCGCGATAAGCAATTTTTTGATAGATTTCTTTTGTAATTTCTATACAGTTTTTAGTATGTTTCAATAGCTCTTCTAAACTTTCGTTAGAAAACATATCAGTTACAAATAAAATAGTTTCTATTTGATAGCCACCGCTAACTACTAAGGATATTTCACGTTGGCCTTCAACTAAAAACAATCCTTTCTTTTTACGTTCTCGGGATTTATCTTGAAGTTTTAATAAATCTTTAATAAAAGGATTCTGTATGCTGCTAATTTGTTTCATAAATACAAAAATACCCAATATTGAGTATTTTATACTATTGATTTTCGTATATATTTATAATGAATTTGTTAACGTAAACTTTGTGGTTAAAATTTATTATTAATAATTTTTAACAAATTGATTTGAATTAAAAGCTCGGTAGTGATACCGAGCTTTTTTATTTTTATTGATTTTTATATTTATTAGAATAACGTTTCCAAAGTTTTGTTTGATGGGTCTCTAAACTAATTTTTCTACCTTGAATAAAAGCTTCTGTTAAAATATTGGTTCGCATATCTAGCGCATCTCCTTCCGAGATAAATAAAGTAGCATCTTTACCAACTTCTAAAGTACCTACTTTATCATCAATGCCTAAAATTTTGGCATTGTTTTGTGTAATTAACTGCAATGCTTTTTCTTTACCTAAACCATAAGCAGCATAAGTTCCTGCGTAAAAAGGTAAGTTACGTGTACTCATACGTTCCATTTCCCCTTCCATACCTAAACCGACAGTAATACCTGCATCTACTAGTACTTTTGCTGTACGGTATGATAAATCATAGTCTTCATCTTCGGCACCCGGTAGACGATGTGAGCGTAATACGATTACCGGAATATTATTTTCCTTTAATAAATCGGCTACTTTTTCAGCTTCACTTCCTTGTACAATAACGATGTTTTTAATGCCTACTTTTTTCAACGTTTTAATTACGTCAGTAATTGCTTTTTGTCCGTTTACATGCACAAACATTTTCTGAGAACCGTTTAAGACTCCTTGTAAAGCTTCATAAGGTAAAATTTTAGCAGTTTTATCACCTACTAAATACGTCTTTGCATTGTTAATGTAGTCAGTAATTTGATTGATGTTTTTAGCGTAGTTTTTGTTTGGTTTTAAGCCAGGATCTTCTCCTAACCACCAACGACCACGACTAAAAACTCTTGGCCAATTCATGTGAATTCCATCATCTGTTTTTAAAGCAGCATCTTCCCAGTTCCATGCATCAAATTGTACTACAGATGATGTTCCTGAAATAACGCCACCACGAGGTGTAATTTGCCCCATTAAAACCCCGTTTGGACGCATAGATTCCACTATTTTACTTTCTGCATTGTAAGCAATAATACTACGAATGTGAGGTAGCATAGCACCAACTTCATCAGCATCTACAGTAGCTCTTACAGCATCAATTTCTGCCAATCCTAGAGAAGTGTTTGCAGCAATAAATCCAGGATACACATGTTTTCCTTTTGCATTTATAACTTTGCCTTTTCTGGCAATTTTCATCATTGCATTACCAACAAAAGAAATTTTACCATTAGTAAACATAATTAATGAATTTTCAATCACTTTTCCGTTTCCTAAATGAGCAGTCGCTCCTTCGATACTATAATCTTGTGTTTGTTTTGCGGCGGGTGTTTGTTGCGCCATTATATTTCCTATAAATAAGAAACATAATAAACTATATATAACTTTAATTTTCATGTTTAATGTTTTAGGTTTCTTATTCTGTATCACAGTGAAATAATTTTTTAGACTTCTTAACAGGTGCTTGTGTTTTAGCTCCTTTTAGTTTTTCTTGTAACATCATGTTAATCAATTTAGCACGTTCTGACTTAATTGTAACACGTTTCTTTTTATCTTTTTCGATATCAAAATAAACAGCTCCATCAATAATTGTTTTTTCAGCTTTGCTGTAAACAGATAAAGGATTTCCGCTCCATAAAACAACATCTGCATCTTTACCAACTTTAATACTACCAGTACGATCGTTTAAGTGTAATAATTTAGCAGGATTTATGGTTACAGTTTCCCAAGCTTCTTGTTCACTTAATCCACCATATTTTATCAATTTAGCAGCTTCTTGATTTAAGCGACGCGACATTTCAGCATCATCTGAATTAATAGCAACCGTTATTCCTTGGTTATGCATAATTGCAGCATTGTAAGGTATTGCATCGTTAACTTCGTATTTATAAGCCCACCAATCTGCAAAAGTAGAACCACCAACACCGTGTTCTTTCATTTTATCAGCTACTTTGTATCCTTCTAAAATATGTGTGAATGTGTTGATGTTGAAATCAAATTTTTCAGCAACTTTCATTAACATGTTAATTTCTGATTGCACGTAAGAGTGACAAGAAATAAAACGTTCTTTATTAATAATTTCAGCCAACGTTTCTAGCTCGATATCTTTACGATAAGGTTGTCCGCTTTTCTTTTTAGCATCGTATTCTTTAGCACGCTGAAAATAATCGATATACACTTGTTCAACTCCCATACGTGTTTGTGGGAAACGAACGGTTTGTAAATCTCCCCAGTTGGCTTGCTTTACATTTTCACCTAAGGCGAATTTGATAAATTTCGGACTGTTTTTATAGATTAATCCATCAGCATTTTCTCCCCATTTAAGTTTGATAATTGCAGAACGACCACCAATTGGATTTGCTGAACCATGTAAAATTTGAATAGAAGTAACCCCACCAGCAATGTTTCTGTAAATATTAATATCATCCGGGTCTACAACATCTTCAATAGTAACTTCGGCAGTAGAATTATGACCAGATTCGTTTACTGCAGAAGTTGCAATATGTGAATGCTCGTCAATAATACCAGCGGTTAAACATTTTCCTTCACCGTTAACAACTTTAGCTCCTCTTACAGAAATGTTTTTACCTATTTCAGAAATTTTTCCATCTTTAATTAAAACATCAGTATTGGTTAAAATTTCTTTGTTTTCAGAAGTCCAAACAGTTGTATTTTTGATTAAAATAGTTTCTTTTTGAGTTTTAGTATAATTCCCATACCCGATATTCGGATAAGAAACAGCAACAACATTAACGTTTTCTTCTTTTTTCTTCTTTTTCTTTTTGCCTTCTTTTTTAGAGTTGAAAGTAGCTGTCCAATTGGTTTCATCACCAGTATTGGTAACAGCTTTACCTTTAATGTTTTTAGCATCTACTATTCCAGATAAACGTGTAAAAGCATCACCTTCTCTTAAAGTAATAGACATCCAATCATCTTTAAAAGAAAATTTAGAGTTTACCTTTTTTCCGTCTTTCTTAATGATAGCTTTTTGCTTTGTACCTTTTCCGCTGATAGACATTTTATAGGTATTACCATTAACTGCCAATGTATATTCACCAGAAAGATCTTTTATAGTAATATCGTTTACAACATTTTTGTTTCCTTGTACCCAGTTTTCGTAAAGTGTAGTGTTTTTATCAAAAATATCACCAGAAGTAATTAAAAAGTTAGCATAACTACCTTTATTTAAGTTTCCTATTTTATCATTTTTTAAAATTTTAGCAGGAACACTAGTCAAGGCTTTTAAAGCAGTAGTTTTATCCAATCCAAATTTTATTGCTTTGTATAAGTTGATCTTAAAGTTTTCTACTTTTTTTAATTGAAAAGTAGTTAAAGCAAATGGTACATTATTTTTAGCAAGAACAGCAGGGTTTGCAGGTTCTTGATTCCATTTACGCATATCGCTTAACGCAATTTTATCCGCTAAAAAAGCATTACTTACATCGTATGCTTTTCTGAAATTAATAGGAATAATAAAAGTAGCATTCGTATTTTTAATATCGTTTACACGTTCATACTCGTTTCCTCCACCTACAATTGTGTATTGAATTCCGAATTCATCACCAATTTTATCAGCACGTAAATCATCTAAATAATTTCCGGCTCTAAATATTTGAGGAAGGTCTTTTTTATCATTTAAAGCTTGTAAAGCTAAATCTGTATTATCGATATTTCCACCAGCATACCAGTTTGCATCTGAGTAAGTTTGACGTAATAAAGACATCGCACCCATACGAGAAGTAGGGTAGGATTGACGAGATTTGTTACTTTTACTAAACGATAAATAGTTTGCAGATTTTTTATTTAAAATACGATATGCATCAGATGATACGCTGTTTAAAGCAACTAATACACCGTTACCTTGCATAATTCCGTCGTTTTGATGTGTGTTTACAACCCCAAAACCTAAATTAACTAATTCTTTAGCTTTTTTGTTATCAAAACTAAAAACTTCAAAAGCATCAGTATCAGGACGAATATGATCGTTCCAATAATATCCTTTTCTGCTAGCATCGTATTGTGGACCTCTACCGCTTTTTCTTTTTGGAGCTGTTACACCAAAAGTACTGTAGACATCTACAAAAGATGGATAAATAGTTTTACCTTTTAAATTAATAATTTCTGTTCCTTTCGGGATTTTTACAGATTTACCTATGTTTAAAACTTTTCCGTCTTTAATAAGTAATGTTCCTTTTTTAATAATATAAGTCGGACTAGCATAAATTTTTGCATTTGTAAACGCAAATAATTTATTTTTTGAAGTTTTAACTCCGGTGTTACTTGGAAAGTATTCTTGTGCATAAAGTGTTGTTACACACAAGAATACTAATAGCATGAGGATTTTTTTCATTGATAATTAAGTTAGTTTATGTGATAAAGGTATTTGTTTAATATTAAGTTGTCTTTGTTTTAACAAAATATTAATATTTGTTTAGGACTAATTTCCCGATTTTTTGGTGTCCAGATAACCACGCAGTATTTTTATCTACAAATTGAATAGTATAATAAGCGTCGCTGCTTACTTCTGTCCATGTATGCCCGCCATCGTTAGAAAATGAAACTCCGGTTTTACCCACAGCAAAAATTTCTTTACCGTTAGTATTAGGTACATATTGGACACAACTTTTGTAATTAGGATTTTGATTATCGGCAACTAAAGTCCATGTTTTTCCTCCATCTGTAGTTATGGCTTTATTGGCACAATTATCATTAGGTTTTGCATAATTACCACCAATAGCAATCCCGTTATTTTCATCATAAAAATCGATAGAATAAATCCCTTGTGATCCATCACCTTGAATAATAGGCGTGTTATATATTTCCCAAGTTTTTCCGAAATCAACAGATTTTAAAATTCTAGCTTTAGTTCCACCAGAAGCAATCCACACCGTATTGTTTACAATTTTTATATTGGTATTACTTGCAGCAAAAAAAGCTTCACCTTCTTCGAAATTAGGTAGTTTATTGCATGGAAGTTTTGTCCAAGTAGTTCCACCATCCGAAGTTAAAATAATAGAGGCACAGTTTTCGGTAGGATCACCAACTGCGATTCCGTGTTTTCCATCAGCAAAGAACTTCATGCTGTCGTAAAACACTTTTTCATGAGTTTCTTTGTATACTAAAGTTGTTTTTTTAGTTGAATCATCTATTTTATAAAGTAAAGCAGGATTACCAATGCTTAACGCATAGGCATTTTGGCCATTAAAAGCTATGCTTCTGAAATGTGGAGTGATAGTATCTTGGTGTTTAACATATGTCATACTCCAAGTTTTTCCTCCATCTTTGGTACTACCAATATCTCCTTTTGAACCAGCAAAAATAATTTCATTTTTAGTAATTGCTTTTATTGCACGAATACTTGTGCTATCTTGTTTAAATTCAGTAATTTTAATAGTATCAAAAGATCTTGCTAGCTGTTTTTTTTTACAAGAAAAAGAAATTAAAAGAACTAAAATTAAAAGTGAGAATCGTTTCATTTTTTATGATATTTTTACAATTCTAAAAATAGGTAAATCAAATTAAAACAATGAAAAAAGCATTGGTAATTTCTGGAGGTGGGAGTAAAGGCGCATTTGCAGGAGGTGTTGCACAGTTTTTGATGAAACAAAAGAAGAAAGAATACGATATGTTTTTAGGAACATCAACCGGTAGTTTAATGGTTTCTCATTTAGCGTTAGGAATGGTTGATGAGTTAAAAGAATTGTATACATCGGTAAATCAAAAATCTATTTTTAGTAACAGTCCGTTTAGAGTAAAATCTGTTCACGGAGAAAAAGTTATATCTATACGACATACCAATACATTTTGGAACTTTTTAAATGGACGTAAAACTTTTGGAGAAAGTAAGAATTTACGAAAGTTAATTAAGAAAAAAGTTACCAAAGAAATATACGATGAAATTCGTGCAAAAAATAAAGAAGTGGTAGTTACGGTTTCTAATTTAACAGCAAACCAGATTGAATATAAATCGATTTTAGAATGTGAATATGATGATTTTTGTGATTGGATTTGGGGTTCGTGTAATTATGTGCCGTTTATGAGTTTGTTAGAAAAAGATTACTGCCAATATGCAGATGGTGGTTTTGGAAGTTTAATTCCGATAAGAGAAGCTATTGAAAGAGGTGCTACCGAAGTTGATGCTGTTATTTTAGCCACTGAAGTAACACAGATTAATAGATTGCCAGCTAAAAATCCGTTTTCGTTAATGATGGATACGTTTGATTTTATGCTAGAAAATGTGGAGCGTCATAATATTACTATTGGAAAATTATCTGCTAAACAACATGGTGTAAAATTGAACTTATATTATACACCAACTGTTTTAACAACCAATTCATTAGTTTTTGATAAAGAAAAAATGAAAAAATGGTGGAAATCTGGTTATAGCTATGCTAAAAAATTAGATGATGAGAAAATGAGCGAGTTTAGACCAGAAATGATTGATAATAAAGAAATAGAAGAGGGTTTAGAAAACGCATAATTTTATGAAATTTGGAAAAGTACTCAACCCTGAGTTAATCGATTTTACATTAGCAAAAACACATCAAAAAACAGTAAAACTATTAAGTTCTTTTAATAAAGTTGATACTCCAAATATTTATGTTGGATGTGCTAAGTGGAATAAAGCCGATTTAAAAGGGTTTTATCCGAAGGGAACTAAAGATGAATTGGGGTATTATTCGAAACAATTTAATTCAATTGAGTTGAATGCAACATTTTATCGCCAATATTCAGCTGAACAATTTGAAAAATGGCAATTAAAAACACCAAAAGTGTTTAAGTTTTTTCCGAAATTAACGCAAGATATTAGCCATTTTAAACGATTACAAGGTGTTCAAGATTCTGTAAATTTGTTTTTAGATAACGCAGTTCATTTACAAGAAAAATTAGGTACTATTTTTTTGCAAATGCATGAAGGGTTTAATTCTAGTAATTTTGATAGTTTACAAAATTTTGTAATTAGTTGGCCAAAAGAAATAAAGCTAGCAATAGAAGTTAGAAATGAAAACTGGTTTAATAATTTAACTGTTTTTAATGAATATACGCAGTTATTAGAAGAAAATAATATAGCAAATATATTAGTAGACACTGCGGGTAGGCGCGATATGCTGCACATGCGTTTAACAAACAACGAAGCTTTTATTAGGTTTGTAGGTGCAAATCATCCGACGGATTATGAACGTTTAGATGCTTGGGTTTATAGATTAAAAGAATGGAGCGATTTAGGGTTGAAAAATATTCATTTTTTTATTCATCAGAATATAGAAGTCGAATCACCTTTATTAGCGGCTTATTTTATTAAGAAAGTGAACAAAGCATTAGGAGCAGATTTAAAAATACCGAATGAAAGTATAAATCAACAAATGAGTTTGTTGTAAAGTAAAAATCCAACGATAAGGCTGGATTTTTTATTTATTGAAGCGGAGTAAAGTTGGTATTTCTTTTTTGAGTAGGTGACAAAACACTTGTAAAAAGAAGTATAGTTAATTGTTTTTTACTCTTCTTGTTTTTTTCTTAATTTGTTTTGAAAAAGGTTTGTCAAAAAAAGAAATAATTACAGATTCACCCTTGTTATTAAGCTTTATTTTTGTTGCGTATGATAAATATTCAAACTTTATTGAAATTATTTTTTTATTTTCTATTTCTTGAAATTGTTTTTTATTAATTTTTTTCAAAATTCGATCTATTTCAATATCCGAAAAATCATATTTACTTAATAATGATAACATTCTATTAAAGCCTTTTTTTTCTAATGCGTCTAGAATTTTTTTTCTATAATTAGGAATATCTATATTTTTTTCGGCTATGAATTTGTTATACTTATATAGCAAAACTAAAGTAGTCGTTCCTTCCAAAGGAATATTAATATTTATTTTTTTTATATTGTTGATATCTATAGAATATGATTGAATAACAGACGTAACTTCCTTAATAATTACTTTTTTTTCAGAGTCATCTAGGTCATAACTTGAAAGTAGTTCAATAGTTTTATTATTAATTTTATTCTGTTTATCTAATTTTTTTCTTTTCTCTTGTTCTTTTAACTTTTTAATTCGATTTACTTCTGCAATTTTTTTATTTTTTTCTTCTTCAATTAACTTTTTAACTTCTTTTTGTTCAGCTAATACTTTCTCTTTATATGCTTTGGTAATAACATAATTAATGGCCTTAGTACTTGCTCTTAAACTAAAAGATATATCGTTTTTTCCATAATTATCCTTAATTCTAACATTTACTTTATTAGCGGTTTTTAATTTTTCAATAAATTCAAGTTTACTTATACTTTCATTTGATTTAGTATTTATAAAATCATTGAAAAATATAATTTTATTATTATCTGACTTTGAAATATTAACTGATTTGTAGAGGGTGTCAAGTTCATCATTGAAAATCCATAATACATTTGTTTCTGATAAATTTTGAAAGTAACCAGCATCAGCAATATAAAAATTTAAAGATTCATTTTTAAAAAGATTGATTACAAGTAATGGGTTGTTATAAGGGAAGTCGGTTCCTTTTCCTTTTATACTTGATGTCTTATACTTTCCATCAAATACATTTCCACCAGATTCAAAGCTCCAATTTTGAGCTGAAACCATTATTTGACGAAGTAGAATAGCAATAAAAATAATTTTTTTCATAGTTTTTGTTCTTTATCCTTTTTTCTTTTTATAAAAATAGTACTATTCTGCAAGCCATTAAATAAAATTTTAATAAAATCTGTCGGAGCAAATCGTCCGTCAAGTTATTGCTTAAAAGAGTGGTGTGATTTAGGATTAAAAAATCTAACCAAGAATTTAGGACATATTTAAAAGTTTCTAATAAAAATACAAAAAATGAGCTTGTTATAAAGTAAAAATCCAGCTTTAAAGCTGGATTTTTGTATTGGTTTCAATCATTTATTTTAAATCGATATACATATTGTTATAATCAATATATTTCATGTTAGAGTTCCATTGTGGAGCAAAGTTCGATTTTCTTTTTTTAGTTGCAGAAACACCTTTAGCACCTGTGGTAATATATTGTATGGTTCTTTCTAATAATGGTTCGGTAATATCACCAATTATGCCTAAATTACCAGGATCCTCTTCCATAATTACTTCAGGAATAAATCCTTCAGGTTTATTTTCTCCATTACTATTCTGAATTTCTAAAACAATTGGTTGCATTGCCCAAGCATGATTTGTTTTAAAATTTGGGCCGTTACGCGAAAAGTTATCAGAATCGTACAAGGTTATTGAGCCTACATGTTTACCGTAAGTTTGCGATCCTACAAGTTTTACATTGATGTAAGGAGATAATGCATTTATAACTAACTCAGATGCCGAAGCGGTATTTTCTGAAACAATAAAATATACTGTTGGTAAGTTTAAATTATTAATGTTTTCATCTAAAATAGTGTTTCCATTACTGTCTTTATTTAAAATTTTATCCGTGAAATTATTAATAAAATCATCTGGGTTTCTACCAGCCATTACTTTGTTATTCCAAACTTGTTTAGAAAACAGCTTATTATTACCTTGCCCAGCAATCATACTTCCTAAATACACAGCCGTTTGCACTGATCCACCACCATTGTATCGTAAATCGATAATTAAATCGGTAATGCCAGCGGTTTTAAAATTAGCAAATTCGGTATTTAAATCTCCATCAAAATCACGTGAAAATTGATTGTACATTAAATAACCAATAGTATGGCTACCATCAACAATAACAGTAGTTTTTTTAATTGGGCTTTCAGTTATTATTGCGCTATTTAGTGTTATGGTTGTGCCGTTGCTTACAGGGTTTCCTGCATTATAATCGGCTAATTGAATTGTAAACGAATCGGCACTAAATAAAGCATTTACATTGGCTCTTGTTAGTATGGTTCCGTTTACTTCAGTAATAAGCATTCCTCTAACAATTCCTTTGGTTTCAGCATCAGAATTTTTTACAACGTCATATACATACACATAATAATTTCCAGAACCATCGGCATAATCAGCTCCTTTAAGTTTTATTCCTGTCGTTTGTCGTGTACCTTCAAAAGATTGTTCTAAGGCAATGTAATCATCAACAATCCAAGAATAAGTTCTGTTAGGATCTTTGGGATATTCACTCGGTATGTGTAATAAATTGTAAAATAAATTTTCGGGATTATTATAATTATCTAAATATCCAAAAAGCTCTTGATTGTTATTAAAACGTCTGTCAGATAAATCAGGTACATCTTTTTGCCACAAATAATAGGCGTTTAAGCCTTTCCAAACAAAATTTTGAACTTGAATGTCAGTAGGAATATTTTCTTTATCGCTACAAGAAATAGTAGCAAAAGCTAAAAATACAATAAGTAATGTTTTATATAATTTCATAAGGAGTATATTAGTTATAATGTCAACGCAATTTAATCAATATTATTATTTTTTTTGATTGTTGCTGTAACAAACTTAAAACTACGTCGTCGTAGTTATGTAAACCAGCTAATAAAGATGTAATTTTAAAGTATGGCTTACAAATTAATTAACTAAACAATGAATCAATCAGATTTTTTAAAAGTTGTATTACCCTTTAAAGACAAAGTTTTTCGTTTAGCAAAAAGACTTTTAGTTTCTAGAGAAGAAGCTGAAGATGCTACACAAGAGTTAATTTTTAAGTTATGGAGAAATAAAGAGAAATTATCAGGTTATAAAAATGTAGAAGCATTTGCGATGACGATGACAAAGAATTATTGTTATGACCGATTAAAATCGAAACAAGCTAGTAATTTAACTTTAGTTCATAGTAATTATAAAGAAAAGGAAACGTCTTTAGATAAAAAGGTTGAGCATAATGATAGTGTAAGCTTAGTACATAAATTAATAGAAAAATTACCAGAGCAACAAAAAACAATTATTCAATTAAGAGATATAGAACAATATGATTTTGATGAAATATGTAAAATGGTAGACATGAAACCAACTGCTGTTAGAGTAGCTTTATCAAGAGCAAGAAAAACAATACGAGAACAATTAATAAAACAACATAACTATGGAGTTAGCTAACATAGAAAAATTAGTACATAAATACCTAGAAGCAACAACGAGCTTGCAAGAAGAAAAAGTATTACAAGAATACTTTACTTCTGATGATGTGGCACCTCATTTGCAAGAGTACAGTATGTTATTTAGTTATTTTAAACAAAGTAAAAACGAAACCTTTACCCAAACCATTCAGTTAAAACCTGAGAAAACTAAAAAGAACTGGAAATGGTTATCGGTAGCAGCGTCAGTCGTTTTACTATTTAGTGTATTTGTAGGTAATGAAAAGTATCAAGAGCATCAACAAAGAAAACAGTTTGCGCAGGTAACAGCAGCGTTACAACTACTTTCTGTCAATTTAAACAAAGGAAACGAGGCACTGTATGCCGTTTCAAACAACTTAAACAAAGGAAATGAAGCTTTAGCGCATTTAAACACCTACGAAAAAACAGTAAATAAAGTAATTAGTAAAGTAAATTAATAAAAAAACAAAGTAAAACCAAGTACTTAATAAACCAAGACAATCATGAAAAATATAATTATAATATTCGTATTCATATTCACAGCAAACTTAACTTTTGGGCAATCAATGTTTGATAAATTAGAAGACATCGATGAAGTATCATCAGTAGTAGTAAATAAAGATGCTTTTGAAATGTTATCAAAATTTAATGTAGGTTCAGGAGACAACGAAGCTATTGAAGTTTTTAATATGATAAAAGACTTAAAAGAATTAAAAGTTTTTACTACAGAAGATTCTGCTATTTCTTCACAGATGGAAGGGATGGTAAAATCATCAGTTACTAAAAATAATTTAATAGAATTAATGCGTGTAAAGGATAAAGGATCACGTGTTAAAATTTATGTAAAATCAACAAAAAATAAAGATTTTGTTAGCGAAGTTTTAATGTTTGTAAAAGACAAAGGTTCTAAAAAAGGGGCGGCAGAATCGGTTATTGTATCTTTAACAGGAACAATCGATATTAATAAAATGTCGAAATTAGTTGAAACATTTTCAAAAGAAAAAAATGTAAAGGTTAGTAATAACTAAAATCACTTTTATACAGGAGTAAGTAATGTATTTCTTACTCCTTTTTTATAAACCCTAAAAAAGAATCAATATGAAAAAAATATTTATGTACTCATTATTATTAGTTGTTTTTGCTACTGTTTCTTGTAAAAAAGAAACATCGTTACAAGGATATTTAGTAGAAAGTCAAGATAAAAAAGAATTTATAACGTTAGATGTTCCTGCAAGTGTACTTCAATTAAGTATGGATAAAGCATCAGAAGAAGATAAAAAGGCATTTGAAAGTATTCGTAAAGTGAACATTACCGGTTTACCATATAAAGATACTGACGTAAAAATGTATGAAGAAGAAAAAAATAAATTAAAAGTAATTTTAAAAAATTCTGACTACAAAAAATTAATCAATTTTAAAAAAGATGGCATGCATGCTGCAATTTACTATTCAGGAAAAACCGATGCTATTAACGAAATTATAGCTTTTGGTTATGGTAAAGAAATGGGCGTTGGTATTGCACGTATTTTAGGAGATAACATGAACCCTGGTAAGATTATGGAAATGATGAAAAAATCGAAAGTAGATGCAAATAATTTAGATTTAAGTCAGTTTAAATCTCTTTTAGGAAAAAATAAAAACCAAACAAATCAAACTGAATAAGTTACTGTGGAGTAATCTTAATAGTTAAAGTATAAAAAAGCCATCAATTTATTGATGGCTTTTTCTTTTTAACGACTCATTAACAAGCCTCCCAATAGATTTTCCTATTTTTGACATTCAAACGAAAATATTTTATGAAGCTTCAAAAAGCCCTTACCTTAACAATACTTTTTTTTTCACTTACATTATTTTCACAGTCTGAAAATAATTATAGAGCAGAAAAAGATAAAGTTCACGATTTAATTCACACAAAATTAAAAGTTGATTTTAACTTTAAGGAAAAGCAGTTAAATGGTGAAGCATGGATAACATTAAAGCCACACTTTTATAAAACGAATAAAGTTACTTTAGATGCTAAAGCAATGCTTATTCATAAAATAACGATGAATAACCAAAATTTAGACTATAATTACGATGATTTTAAGTTGATAATTGATTTACCTCGTGCTTATACAAAAAATGAAAACTTTACACTTTATATTAAGTACACCGCACGTCCTGAAAAAGTAAAACAAAAAGGAAGTGCAGCGATAACATCAGCTAAAGGATTGTATTTTATCAATCCAACAGGGTTGGATAAAAATAAACCTACACAAATTTGGACACAAGGAGAAACTGAAGCAAGCAGTTGTTGGTTTCCTACAATAGATGCACCAAATCAAAAAACATCACAAGAAATTTATATAACTGTTCCTAATAAGTACGTAACACTTTCAAACGGTAAGCTAGAAAAACAAACAAATAACAATAACGGAACAAGAACCGATTACTGGAATTTTACGCAAAAACATGCACCATATCTATTCTTTATGGGAGTGGGGGAGTATGAAATAATAAAAGACACGTATAAAAATATTCCGGTAGATTATTATGTAGAAAAAAAATATGCACCTTATGCAAAAGATATTTTCGGAAAAACACCTGAAATGTTAGCATTCTTTTCAAAAATTACTGGAATAGAATATCCTTGGAATAAGTATGCGCAAATTGTTGGACGCGATTATGTAAGTGGTGCTATGGAAAACACAACAGCTGTTATTCATGGTGAAAATGCCTATCAAATGCCAGGGCAATTGATTGATGAAAACATACAAGAAAACACCATTGCTCATGAAGCTTTTCATCATTGGTTTGGCGATTTAGTAACTGCTGAAAGTTGGAGTAATTTAACCGTTAATGAAAGTTTTGCTAATTATAGTGAGTATTTATGGCGCGAATATAAGTACGGTAAAGAGGATGCTGATGCTCATTTATTAGCAACTATTGAAGGGTATAAAAACGGACAAAATTACGATAAACATTTAGTTCGTTTTAAGTATCATGATAAAGAAGATATGTTTGATGCAGTTAGCTATAACAAAGGTGGTGTAATTTTACATATGCTACGAAACTATTTAGGTGATGAAGCTTTTTATGCCGGATTAAATAAATATTTAACTGATAATAAATACAGTACAGCCGAAGCTCATCAATTACGTTTAGCTTTTGAAAAAGTAAGTGGAAAAGACCTAAATTGGTTTTTTAATCAATGGTATTTTAGTAGTGGACACCCGAATTTAGAAATTTCGTATGATTATAATAAATTACGAAAAACAGTAACGGTAAATATTATTCAAAACCAAGCAAATGAATTTAAATTTCCTTTTGCTATTGATGTTTTTGAAGGAAGTAAGCGTACACGTCACAACGTTTTTGTAACAGGTAAAGATGCATCATTTACCTTTCCTTTTAGAAAACAACCTACTTTAATTCAAGTAAATGCAGACGGGGTTTTGTTATGCGATATTGTTGAAAATAAAGTGTTAAGCGATTATATACATCAACTAAAATATGCCGATAATTATATACATAAAAAAGAAGCGTTACTTGAAGTTGCAAAAAAACAAGATGATAACAAAGCTTTTGAAGCCATCGCAAATGCAATGAATAATGATTTTTATAAAATTAGAATTTTAGCCTTAAAAAACATCAATTTAATCTATAAAGGATCAAAGAAAAAGGTTATTGATAATATTAAGCGAATAGCAATGAATGATCCTAAAACTTTGGTACAAGCAGCTGCTATTGAAACGCTAGGAAAATTAACCGATCCAGAATTAAAGGCGGTTTTTGAAAAAGGTTTGCAAAGTAAATCATATGCAGTGCTAGGTAAGTCGTTAGTGAGCATGTATTACATAGATAAGGTATTGGCTATTCAAAAATCAAAAACATTGCCAGTAGCAGTTAAAAATATTATAGCAACCCCGTTAACTCGTATTTATTTAGAAGAGAATGACGATGATGAGTTGGTCTTTATTGCAGGTAATGTTATGGCTGGAATGTACTTAAGTCAAAATAAAAAAATACAATCGTTGTATAAAAAAGCGTTTGAAAAAATTGCAAAAAGCAATAATACTGAAGCTATTAAAAATTTAGCGGATGATATTGTAGCAAAAGGTATTCAATACAAACAATATAATTTTGATAAAGTAGGAATCAATTTATTACGACAAATAGTACAAAAGCAAAAAAATGTTAGCGCTACTAATAAAATACGCAATATTGAAGTTGTTAAAATAGCAATGGCAAAATTATTAGAATAAGTAATTTAAAAAAATTAACTATTGGCATTATAATTGTCTGTTCTAATAAAATCAAAAAAACATGAAAAAAACTACTTTACTACTCATTCTTATTTCACTTATAACAATTTCTTGTAGTAGCATTAAAACAACAGAAAAAGCTATAAATTCAGGCGATTATGATAAGGCAATATCTTTATCAGTTAAAAATTTAATAAAAAATAAAAATAAAGAAAAAAATCAGCCCTATGTTGTAATGTTATCTAATGCTTTTAAAAAAGCAACAGATAGAGATGTTTCTAAAATTTCATTTTTAAAAAAAGAAGGCAAACCAGAAAATTTAGAAACAATATATAATTTATATAAAAGATTAAATAATAGACAAGAAAAAATAAAACCGTTATTGCCTCTTAAAAATAATTTAACAGGTAAAAACGCAAAATTTTATTTGGTAAACTATAATGATGAAATTATAAAAGCAAAAGAAAATTATGCTGATTTTTTATATAATAAAGGACTTGCTTTATTGAGTAAAGGAAGAGAAAATAAAATTAATTATAGAAAAGCTTTTGACGAATTTAAATATTTAGATAAAGTAAATTCAAATTATAAAAATACAAGAGATTTACTTGAAGAGGCACATGCAAAAGGAACAGATTATGTATTTTTATCAGTAAGTAATGAAACTGATTTGATAATTCCTAGCAGGTTAGAAGATGATTTGTTAGCAATGGATACTTATGGTTTAAATGATTTATGGACAGTATATCATTCTGAAAAAATAAGACAGATTAAGTATGATTTTGATTTGGAATTAAATATTAGAAGAATTGATATTTCTCCTGAGCAAATTCATGAAAAAGAAATTATAAAAGAAAAACAAATTAAAGATGGCTTTAAGTATTTAAAAAATAATAAAGGTGTTTATGTAAAAGATAGTTTAGGAAATAAAATTAAAGTTGATAATTTTAGAAAAATAAGATGTAAATTATATCGTTTTACTCAATTTAAAAGTAGTAGAGTATCTGGGGTTGTTAAATATTTTAATAATACTACAAATCAATTATTAGAGAGTTATCCTATAGAAAGTGAATTTATTTTTGAACATAGCTATGCTGATTACGATGGAGATAGAAGAGCTTTAGATAAAACTTTTTATGGTTTAACAAAATTAAAATCTGTAGGTTTTCCATCAAATGAACAAATGGTATATGATACTGGTAGTGATTTAAAAGAAAAATTAAAATATATTATTACACGAAATAAATTTAGAAATTAATAATAAATAGAAAATCTCCTTTTATAAACAGGAGATTTTTTATTTTTAGCCATTATGGATTTATTTTCACAATTTGATAAAGAGCCTCAAAATTTACTTCCTAAAGATGGAACTGTAAATTATTATGGGATTGTTTTATCTAGAAAAAAAGCTGATGAATATTACAGTCATCTTTTAAAAAATATAGAATGGAAAAATGATGAAGCTATTATTTTTGGAAAATTAATAGAAACTAAACGAAAGGTAGCTTGGTATGCCAAAAATCCTTTTGAATATTCATATTCTAATCGAACCAAAAGAGCGTTAATTTTTACAAAAGAACTATTAGAGTTAAAAAAAATAGTAGAAAAAGAAACAGAAGAAACCTACAATTCATGTTTGTTAAATTTATACCACGATGGTTCCGAAGGTATGGCATGGCATAGTGATGGAGAAAAAGACCTAAAAGAAAATGGTGCAATTGCATCATTAACTTTAGGAGCTGAGCGTAAGTTTGGTTTTAAACATAAAACAACCAAAGAAACAGTTTATAAGGTGTTAGAACATGGATCATTGTTGGTGATGAAGGACGAAACACAAACGCATTGGTTACATCGTTTACCACCAACAAAAAAAATACATCGACCTCGAATTAATTTAACTTTTCGAACCATTGAAGAAAATAAATAATAGATTATTTCATTTTTCTAAAAAAAGTTAATTCGTAATTAGGTAGTAATTCTGGATTGGTAATTTTAATCATATCTTTTAAAACTAAATCTGGTCTTATAGGTGCTAACTCAAAGTAAATAAGTCCACCAGTTTTTCCTTTTTTTGTTCCAATAGTAAAAACTTTATCCTTGTTTACCGCATCAAACTCTTTGTAATGTTTGTTAGCACTTAAAAGCTGTTCTTTTGTTTCGTATAAACCACAACCAATCCAAAAATCAGCATTTTTACCTTTGTCTAAAACACTTTCAAAACTTAATTGTAAACTTCCAGTTCCCTTAGTATTTTCCCATAAATATTTTAAGTTAGCGTCCTTAAAAAAAGTAGCAACAAAACTTTCGCCTCCAGGAACATTCCATATATCTTTAAACATACTTCCTGATAATATTGTTGGAGAGTTAGTGTTTTTAGCTGCAATTTTTTTAGCTTTTAAATAATTTTTTTCAATAGCATTAAAAATACTATCAGCTTCTTTCTCTTTATTAAGAAGAACACCAAAAAATTTAATCCATTCGGCTCTACCCAACGGAGTTTCTTCAAGCCATTCGCCGTTAAAAACTACAGGAATTTCTGCTTTCTTAATATTATCATATAATTTACTGTTTGGATGTAAAGAAAAACCAACAACTAATTCTGGCTGTAAATCCATTAGTTTTTCGGTATTCATACTTTGTTCAGATCCAAGTTCAACTATTTTACCAGCTTCAATTCTTTTTCTAGTTTTTTCTGATGAAATGTATTTTGCATGTGGAAAACCAATCAACTTATCTTCACTATTTAAAAGTTCTAACATTGGCACATGAGTTGTGCTGGTAACTACTAATTTACTTACAGGAACTTTAATTTGATTCTTAGCAATATTAGTTTTGTTGGTAAGTGTAAATTTAAACTGCTTTTCAGAGTTTTGAAATACTTTTTTAATGATTAATTTTTTTTGATTATTTTCAGAAATAATGTCAAAACCTTTGGCATATTTTATAGTATATGAAGGGGTTTTTATGGCTAAATTTTCTTTTTTTTCTGATTTTTTACATTGAATAAAAAATAAAGAAAAAATTATTAAGGATAATAAATGTTTCATGATTGTTATAAGGTAAATTTTATAATATGTCCATAATTAAGTTTTAAATCGAACGAGTTTTCTAAAGCTCTTTTATTAATATATGACCATAAACTTCTAATAATTCCTGCATGAGTAACTATTACAACGCGTTTTTTGTTTAAAGTTTTTATTTCTTCTAAAAACTTAACAGCTCTAGCGTGTAAATCTAAATAAGATTCGCCATTTGTGGTAGTAACATTCACAAAATCTTTCATCCAAATATCTAATTCTTTTTTGTTGATGTCATCCCATTTTTTTAACTCCCAATTTCCAAAATCGAGTTCTTTAAGCCTGTTATCATAAATAATAATATCAGAAAATTGTTCGGCTAAAAGTTTACATCTTTTAAGTGGACTAGAATAATAAAGTGTTTCTATATCGTTTATAGGAATTTCTTTTAAAATAGGTTTAATTTCATCATTAAAAGTATTAGTAACACCAATATTAGCTTGCCCATAGCAAATTCCTTTTTCAATATCGGGAGTAGTATGTCTAACTAAAATAATTTCCATATAGCAAGTAATGATAAATAAAATATAACTTCAGAAGCTTGTTGTAAAGCTCCAGCACAATCGCCTGTTTGTCCGCCAATCCATTTTTTAAATAAACGACTCATGTATAAATAGGTTAAAAATAATGGAATTAAAACTCCGAATACTTTAATATCTTGAAAGAAAATAAGCGGTAATATTCCAAAAAAACCTGAAATAACCAATGCTTTTGTGCTCATTTTTTGTGTTGTAGGCTTCACTTTAGCAGTGTCAATATCCCTAACATATTCATGAGTATATAGTAAAACGGTGGCTACAAACCGACTAATAGCATGACCAGAGATAAGTATTAACGGAATTTTATTTAAGTGATTATGCAACTCGTTTAAACTGACTATTTTTATTGATAAAATAGAAATTAAGCCTATAACACCATAAGTTCCTAAGCGAGAGTCTTTCATGATGGTTAATATTTTCTCTTTCGTCCATCCGCCACCAAAACCATCGCAAACATCAGCAAAACCATCTTCATGAAAAGCACCAGTTGTCCAGACAGAAGTGATACAACTTAAAATAATAGCTATTAGAGGATTAAAAATAAAAGAAGCTCCGTAAAAAGTAAGTGCTGAAATTGTACCTACAAGAATACCTACTAAAGAAAAATAACGACTACTTTTATTTAATATTTCAGGAGAATGGTTTACCCATTTAGGGCACGGAATTCGAGTGAAAAATAAAACAGCAGTTAAAAAATAATGGATTTGATTTTTCATAAAATTAAGCTTCAGATACATTTGCACTTTTAAAAGTAGCCATTTCATTTAAAAAATTTACAGCTGCTTGTACTATCGGAAAAGCAATGGCACTACCAGTTCCTTCACCTAAACGTAATCCAATATTTAATAATGGTTTTGCATTTAAAAAAGACAACATTTGTTCATGGCCTTGCTCACCAGAAGTATGGCAGAATAAGCAATAATCTACAATGTTTTTATTAATGGCTTGAGCAGCTAATAAAGCGGCAGTAACAATAAAACCATCAATTAAAATGGTCATTTTTAAAGATGCAGCTTCTAACATGGCTCCGCACATCATTACAATTTCAAAACCACCAAAAGTAGCTAAAGCATCCATCGGGTTTTTAATGTTTTTTTCATGTAAATCTAATACACCTCTAAGAATTTGTCCTTTTTTAGTAACACCATCATCATTTAAGCCTGTTCCTTTACCAACACAATCTTCAATTGGCGTATAGGTAAAATAACTCATTAATAAAGCAGCAGATGAAGTGTTACCGATTCCCATTTCGCCAAAACCAATGGTATTTGTACCTTCTTTAAATAATTTAGCTACTATTTGTTTCCCTTTATTTAAAGCTAACAAACAATCATTTGTTGTCATGGCTTGTGTAATACTATAATCTTTTGTGCCTTTTGCTATTTTAGCATGTATTAGATTCTCATTTTCCTTAAAATCAGCATTTACACCAGCGTCAACAATAGTTAAATCAATATTATTTTGATTACAAAACACGTTAATAGCAGCTCCGTTATTCAAAAAATTTAACACCATTTGTTGGGTTACCTCTTGTGGATAAGGACTTACAGATTTTGATTTTACAATTCCATGATCTCCTGCAAAAACAACAATACTAGGTTTCTTTAAAATAGGGGTAAGGGTGTTTTGAATTTGCCCAACTTGTAAAGCAATCGTTTCTAAAGCTCCTAAAGAGCCGATTGGTTTCGTTTTAAAATCTATTTTTTCTTGTAGTGCTTTTTTTATGGTTGCAGAAACTGGTAATATGCTAGTAGAATACATGTTTTTATTTTAAAGTTAAAGGTAATCCAGATACCATAAAAGTAGCCTTATTTGCTTTTTTAGCAATGTATTGATTTACCCAACCTTGTAATTCAGTAAATTTTCGGCCAATTTTAGTATCAGCATGCAAACCCATTCCTATTTCATTAGAAATAATAATAATATTGGCATCTATTTCAATCAATTTATCTATTTCTTGGGTAGCTAAACGTAAACTTTCTTCTACATTATTTTTAGTGTCAATATAAAAATTAGTAAGCCATAAAGTAACACAGTCAATAACTACGGTTGCTTTTTTAGGAATTACGGTACTTATATTTTTTTCCTCTTCAATAGTTATCCAACGTTCATCCCTATCGGAAATATGCCTATCTACACGTTTTTTAAAATCAGCATCCCAAATTCTTGAAGTAGCTAAGTAAAAAGGTGAATCCGATAATGATTCAGCCAACTGTTGTGCGTAACTACTTTTTCCTGAACGCTCTCCGCCACTTATATAATACATCATAATAAAGAAGTAATTTAAAAGCAAAGATTAGAAAGATTTTTAGAAAAAGAAAATAATACTAGATAACTATGTATTTTAGCAGCTTAAAATATTTTTTATGAAAGTTTCTTCATTTATGCCTGCAGTAACCCAAATGATTTATGATATGGGATTACAAGATTATTTACAAGGTATTACCTTTGAGTGCCCTGCAATTGCGCTTGATGAAAAACAAGTTGCTGTACGTTATAAATTAGAAGGACAAACCTTAACTAGTGAAGAAATAAATACTATTTTTTCTAAAACTAAAGCTGAAGGCGGTACTTTATATTATGTTGATGAACCTGTTTTAGAAAGCATCGCACCTGATATTATTTTCACACAAGATGTATGTGATGTTTGCCAGATTGATACAGAGTCTGTAGCTAAATCTGCATTAAAATTAGCTAAAACACCAGAGTTAATATCAATAACACCAAATTCTTTAGAAGATGTTTTTGATAATGCTTTAACAATTGCAAAGGCAATGAACAAAGAGGAGATAGGTGTTAAATATGTGAATGATTTAAAAGAACGTATTTATAAAATAGTAGATACACAACGCGCAAACAGACTGCAATCTAAAAGTGTGATGCTTTTAGAATGGATAGATCCTTTATTTAACTGCGGACATTGGATTCCGCATCAAATTGGGTATGCTGGTGGAGTTGATTTATTATCGCACCCATCAGGAGATAGTATTGTTATTTCTTGGGATAAAATTGTAAAATATGATCCTGAAGTTTTAATTATTGCTCCTTGTGGTTATGGTATTGAAAGAACCATGGAGGATATGCGTTTTTTAGAAGATAAACCTGAATGGAGTTCTTTAAGAGCTGTAAAAAATGGCGAGGTTTATATTGCCGATTTTGCCATGTTTACGCAATCGTCTGCAAGTACTTTAGTTGACGGAATAGCGTGTTTAGCAGCAATGATTCATCCTAAGAACTTTAATATACCAGACAATTTAAAAGTTAAATTTTCTAATTATAATGATTTATTGGTATTAGATAATTAAAAAAATAACATACATTTGCGCAAAATTTTAGGTTTTGATGTTTAGCAACATAGCATCAAATTAAAAGGGAATTCGGTTAAATACCGAAGCTGTTCCCGCAACTGTAAGCTATTAAGCTTGTAATTAATCTTTAAGTCACTGTTTATTTATAAATGGGAAGACCAATTACAAGACGCAAGCCAGGAGACCTGCCTAGATTTTAAATAATTCAAACTTTCGGGATAAAGGTTTAGTATATTTATGAAAACAATATTAAGTATCTTCTTGTTATTTTTTGTTAACACTCTTTTTTCTCAAAAAGACACAATTTCTGTCAATAAACTTAAAGAAGTTATTGTAAACGGAAAAATAAGAACAATTGGAAAACGTATTGGTGCAGAGTCAACTACAATTGATGAAAAACAAGTAGTTAAAAACCCAATTAATTTTACAAATCTTTTACGTTATAATAGCCCTATTTCATTTAGAGATTATGGTAATGGAGGAGTTAGCACAGCTAGATTTAGAGGAACTTCAGCTTCTAATACCTTAGTGTTATGGAACGGGATACCGATTAATGCAATAGGAAGCGGACAAACAGATTTTAATTCTTTATCAGCCAATATTAGTGATAATATAATTGTTCAAAGTGGTGGTAATAGTACCGAATTTGGTTCGGGAGCTATTGGTGGAACAGTTCGTTTAAATGATGAGTTAAATTTTAAAAAGCATAAAAAGTTCCATTTATTTTCTTCTTTCGGAAGTTACAATACAACGTCTAATTTTTTTAAAAGCTCTTTTGGAGATGAAAAATGGAGTGTAAAATTAGCTTCTACAGTTAATTATTCTGATAATAATTATACGTTTATTGACGATAGATATAAAGACACTAATGGTAATTTATTAAAAAACGAAAACGGGACTTATAAAAATTATGGCGTTAGTTTTAATATAGCTCATAAATTTAGTTCAAAAAATACATTAGCCTTTTACACAACTGGCTATTATGGTAATCGTTTATTTTCAGATGGATTACCTAATCCATCAGCTGGTAGTGAAAGAAATGAAGATTTTAATCAACGTAATTTATTACAGTGGAATTATAGTTATTCATCACAATTTAAACAACTAATAAATATTGCTTATTTAACACAAGAGTATCGATATTATGATAATAAAAATGCTGACAATTTTAGTTTTGGGAAATCTAAAACCATTCACGCTAATTATTCATTAACTTACAAACCTTCTAACATAATATCTTTTAATTACAAAACAACTTTTGAAAACATAACAGGTAGTAACTCTCAAATAACTACTAAAAAAAGAAATTCGGTAGCTTTTATTGGAAATATAAAATATAAACCGTTTGAAAAGTTACTTACAAACTTACAAGTAAGAAAAGAATTAAACTCTGATTTTAATGTGCCAACTTCAATATTTATTGGAAGTGAATATAAAGTATCACCCAAATTTACTGTTTTAAGTAATTTTTCTACAAATTATAGAACACCTACTTATAATGAAAGTTACTGGCCTATTGTAGGTAATTTAAATTTAAAACCAGAAAATTCACTTCAGGGAGAAATAGGTATTTCATATAAAAATAAAAACGTAGTATTAAAATCAACCGTATTTTATATACATACAAATGATAAAATCCTTTGGTTGCCAGCAGGAGGAAGTAATTTATGGATACCAAAAAATGTAAGTGATGTAGTAAATAAAGGGGTAGAATCTTTTATTAGTTATCAAAAAAAAATAGGAGAACATACTATTGATATTTCATCTAACTACACCTATACAAAAGCAACAAATAAAGAAACGGCTAAAATATTACCATATGCTCCTTCGCATTTGTTAAACTATACTGTCAATTACAAATACAAACGAGCAACTATTTTTTTACAAGGTTTATACCAAAGTAAAACATATACTAACGAAACAAATTTAAGTTTTTATTCTCTAGAGCCTGTTAATGTACAGAATATAGGAATGACTTATAATTTATCAACAAAAAAAATAAAATTACCAATAATTGGGCTAACCGTAAATAATATATTTAATAAAGCATATTATTTTTCAAATTTACGCCCTATGCCTGGTACAAACTTTAACATCAACATAAATTACAAATTTTAAACAAAATGAAAATTACAAAATTAATTTTACAACTTTTTTTAGTTAGTATACTTGTTACTTCTTGTTCTGATAATGAGAAAATAGTTGAAGTGCTAAAAGATGAATATACCAAAGGTATTATTATAAGTGCTGAAGGAAATTTTGAAGACAAGGATGGTTCTATTTCTTATGTAAGTAATGATTTAACTGAATCTCATAATTTTATTTATGCAGGTAAAAATGGGGCTTTATTAGGAGGTTTAATACAATCAATTACGTTTACAGATACAGAAGCGTATGTTATTTTAAATGATGTGAATACAATTGTAGTTGCAGATAGATATACTTTTGAGAAAAAAGGGCAAATTACTACTGATTTAAAAAATCCTAGATACATGACAATTGTTAATGGAAAAGGATATGTTACGAATTGGGGAGAAACAAAATGGGGAGATGATATAGATGATGATTATGTCACAGTTATTAACTTAAACACATTAGAAGTTGATTCTAAAATAGATGTAGCTATTGGTCCTGAACAAATATTAAATAAGAACAATAAATTATATATTTCACATAAAGGAGCTTATGGTTCAAACAATATTGTTTCTGTAGTAGATTTAAATGCTAATAATAGTATTTCAACGATTACTGTTGATGATAATCCTGATGAAATGGTTTTTGACAATGCAGGTAATTTAATTGTTTTATCGGAAGGTAATACAACTTATGATGCAGATTTTAATGTTGTTGATAAAACAACATCTGCTATTTCTTTTATTGATTTATCAAGTAATACTATTTCTAAGAAATTAGAATTTCCTTCAATGGAAAGCGCTGCTTATATGACTTACCAAAATGGAAAAGTATATTATTATAAAGGAGCTGATAGTAAGGTATATACAATTGATGAAAGTGCTACAGTTTTAGCAACCGAAGGTATAGATGTAGGAGGTATTTATGGAATGAATGTTAGAGATAATAATCTTTTTACTGTTAGTTACGAGTTTTCTACAACTACAACTTTATCTAAATTTAAAGTTCATGATTTAAATACAAAGTCAGAAGTTTATACTTCTTTAGTAGGTATTGGAGCCTCAAAAATTTATTTTAATAATTAATTATAAACAATATTACCAGTTTATAATTAAAGGGAGAATTGCAAGCATAAACATAGAAAAAGAAGAAAAAATCCTACCTTATTTGGTGGGATTTTTTTTATAAAAATTTGTCGCTTATGTTTTTAGTAGGAACCATACACGCATCTTTTTTACCAAACCATCTATAACGATTTTTAGCAATAAAATCATAAATAAAGTTTCTAAAACTTTCAGGAAATAGCCAAAAAATTGATGTTAGTTTCCATAAGCCATTAAAATGATTCATAATTTTTATAGCTGCAGACGATTTTATATCATAACTAATATTTGGTTCATATAAAATGATAGAATCAACTTTAGCAGTATCAATGCCTAAATAATCAATAATTTCTTTTCCTTTTTTAGATTGTATGGAAGCAAAAATAAATAAATTCTTTTTATCAAGAGTAATAATTTTTAATATCGCTTGGTTACAAAAATTGCATACTCCATCAAATAAAATTATTTTTTTATCTCTTGGTAAATCAGTCATTATATTTTTTTTAAAAAGATTAAAACAAAAATATAGATAAATTATGTAACATTTTAAAACAAGAAGCGTCTAGTAGGTAAGTAAATAAAGATTTTAAATATAAAATCAATATTTATTTTGATATAACAATTAACCAATACTATGATTCGAATAGAAAACCTACACAAATCTTATCCAATAGGAAAAGATAAACTTCATGTTTTAAAAGGATTAGATTTACACATTAAAGAAGGTGAATTTGTATCGATTATGGGATCTTCAGGATCTGGAAAATCTACCTTATTAAATATAGTAGGGTTATTAGACACACACGATGAAGGTAATTATTATTTAAACGGACAATTAATTGAAAATTTAAATGAAAAAAAAGCCGCTATCTTGCGTAATAAATTTTTAGGTTTTATTTTTCAATCATTTAACTTAATATCCTATAAAACAGCTTTAGAAAACGTTGCGTTACCCTTATATTATAAAGGAGTAGCTAGAAAAGAACGTTTAGAAATAGCCTTAAATTATTTAGATAAAGTAGGTTTAAAAGATTGGGCACATCATTTACCAAATGAACTTTCAGGAGGACAAAAACAGCGTGTAGCAATTGCCAGAGCTTTGGCAACCAAACCAAAAGTAGTATTGGCAGATGAGCCAACAGGAGCTTTAGATTCATCAACAACCGACTCGGTAATGGATTTGTTGAAAGAAATTAATGATGAAGGAATGACGGTTTTTGTAATTACTCACGAAGAAGAAGTAGCAGAGCAAACAAACAGAATTGTACGTTTAAAAGATGGTGTAATTATTAGTGATGAGTACACCAATGCAAAAGCAATTTAATTATGTTTGATATAGATACTTGGAGAGAAATTTTTCAAAGCATTAGCAAAAATAAACTACGCTCTATTTTATCAGGATTTACAGTAGCCTTTGCTATTTTATTGTTTACATTACTTTTTGGTATTGGTAATGGACTTCAAAATACATTTAAAAATGAATTTGCAAAAGACGCTATAAATTCAATCTACATCAGTTCAAACCTAACAACAAAGGCATATAAAGGACATCAGGTAGGACGTAGAATTCAATTTAAAAATGATGATTTTGAATTTATAAAGGAAGAGTATTCTGATAAAATTCAAATGATCAGTCCGCGTATTCAAAGAAGTTCAAAAGTTGTTTACAAAACAGAAGAAGATAATTATACAATTAGAGGTGTATATCCTAAATATGACATATTAGAATCTGCCGAAGTAACTGAAGGACGTTTTTTAAACATAAGAGATTTAAAAGAAAAAGCAAAAGTTGTGGTTATTGGTCGTATGGTTGAAAAAGATTTATTCGGTCAATTAAGTGCTTTTGGCAAGCAATTAAATATTGGTGGAATTATGTATAAAGTTATCGGTGTTTTTTCTGATCCAGGGGGCGATAGTGATGAGCGTTATATTTATATGCCATTTACCACCATACAACAAATTTATGGTAATAACGATTATATTGGAGATTTTGGATTAACATATAATCCTAAATTAAGTATAGATGAAGCTATTGCATTTGGAAATAAAATGCGAAGAGAATTAAAAAAGAAGCACGAAATAGATCCAAACGATCAAAGAGGAATTAGAGTAAATAATTATGCCTCAGATAATAAAGAGGTATCTAGTATGATGGTTGGTTTAGGTATTTTAATTTTAATCATCGGTTTAGGAACTTTAATCGCAGGAGTAGTAGGTATTAGTAATATAATGGTATACGTTGTAAAAGAACGTACTAAAGAACTAGGAATTAGAAAAGCAATTGGAGCTAAACCAAAATCGATTATTACAATGATTATGTTAGAGTCAATTTTAATAACAGCTTTGGCAGGTTATTTAGGATTGGTGATTGGTGTAGGTATTTTAAAAATAGCCGGACCAAGTTTAGAACAATATTTTATTTTAAACCCAGGTGTTTCACAACCCGTAGTAATAGGTGCTACAATTACTTTGATATTAGCAGGTATGATAGCTGGATATTTACCAGCAAAAAGAGCAGCACAAATTAAACCAATAGTAGCTTTAAGAGCAGATTAGTTATGAAATTTCTATTTGATAAAGATGTATGGCAAGAAATTTACGAAAGTATTCGTAAAAATAAAACAAGAACTGCAATTACTATTTTTGGAGCTTTTTGGGGGATTTTACTTCTTGTAGGGTTATTAGGAGCCGCCAAAGGAATTGAAAATGGTTTTAATAGCATGTTTGGTGATTTTGCCACTAACAGTGTTTTTATGGCTGGTGGCAGAACCTCTAAAGCTTTTAAAGGTTTTCAAGAAGGACGACAAATACAATTAACCACTAGCGATGTTGAAAAAATTAACAGTGAGGTTAAAGGTGTAGAGTTTGTAGTGCCAAGAAACGCTACAGGAGGTTTAGTTGTAAACGGATTAAAAACAGCAAATCTTACTATTTTTGGAGATTACCCGTTACTAGATAAAGTACAAAAGAAAAACTTAATTGAAGGACGTTTTATTAACCAAAATGATATTAACCAAAACAAAAAAGTTTGTGTAATTAGTGATGATGTTTATGAACAGTTATATGATAAAGATGAAGAGGTTTTAGGCACTTATTTAAAAATAAATAACATTGGTTATAAAGTTATAGGTGTTTATAAACCTGGTAGAATTGGAGGTAGAGGAAATACAGTTCACATTCCATTTAGTACCTTTCGTTTAGTATACAACACAGGTAATAAGTTTGAGTGGATGATGGTAACAGGTAAAGCTGGTTTTGACATTGAACAAGTTGAAATAGATATAAAAGGTTTGTTAAAAAGTATTCATAAAATTCATCCAGATGATACTAGAGCTTTTAACGGATTTAACTTAGGTAAAGAAATTGCTAAAGTCACAGGTTTTTTAACCGGAATGCAATTTTTAACATGGTTTGTTGGTATAGCTACCTTAATAGCAGGAGTATTTGCTATTGGTAATATATTATTAATTACGGTAAAAGAACGTACTAAAGAAATAGGAATACGAAGAGCATTAGGAGCAACACCTATTATGATTCGTCAACAGATTATACTAGAATCAATTTTTTTAACCTTATTAGCAGGGTCATTAGGTATTATTGCAGGAGGTTTAATTTTAATGATTATCGATAAAGCAGATATTTTAACAAACCCAACAGTAAATATACCAATTGTGTTAATTGCTTATGCAGTATTAATTATATTAGGAACCTTTATAGGGTTTATACCTGCATACATGGCAACAATCATACAACCAATTGAAGCATTAAGAGAAGAATAAAACAAAATCAATTAACAAGAATATAAATAGATAAAAATGAAAAAAGTAATCATCTTTGGCGGAATAGCGTTAGCATTAATACTAGTGTTAGTATGGTTTGGAAAAAAGAACAGCGCTTCACCAATAGAATATAAAACTGAAAAAGCATTTAAAGCAACGATTGTTAAAAAAAGTGTAGCAACTGGTAAAGTTGTTCCTTTAGAAGAAGTTGAAATTAAACCACAAATAGCAGGTATTATAGATAAAATAGTTGTTGAAGAAGGGGCAATTGTTAAGGCAGGTGATTTAATAGCTACGGTAAGAGTTGTACCAAATGTAGCATCGTTAAACAGAGCAAATGGAGTTGTAAAAAATGCAAAATTGTCATTTAATAATGCAAAAACACAATTTCAGAGAACAAAAAATTTATTTGATAAAGGAGTAATTTCTCGCCAAGAATTTGAAAATGCAGAATTAAGTTATAACAATTCAAGACAAAACTTAGCCAATGCACAATCTGATATGGATATTATTAAAAAAGGTACTACATCAGGTTTAGGGAATGCAGCAAACACTAGTATTAGAGCTACCACATCAGGTATGATTGTTGAAATTCCTGTTAAAAAAGGATATCAAGTAACACAAACAAACGATTTTAATGCAGGTACAACTATTGCCCGCATTGCAGATATGACTAAAATGATTTTTGAAGGTCAAGTTGATGAGTCAGAAGTTGGTAAACTAGTAAAAGGAACAAATATTGAAGTAGCTTTAGGAGCTATTGAAGATAAAAAGTTTCCAGCAGTTTTAAACTTTATTGCACCTAAAGGAACTGATGAAGGAGGAGCTGTACAGTTTAAAATTAAAGCAGATGTTACTTTAGATGAATCTCATTTTATTAGAGCTGGTTACAGTGCAAATGCAGAAATAGTTTTAGCTAAAAAAGATAGCGTTTTATCAATTAAAGAAGCATTATTACAATTCGATAGGAAAACTGAAAAACCTTATGTTGAAATAAAAACTGGCGATCAGGAATATGAAAAGAAAGATGTGAAATTAGGATTGTCTGACGGAGTTAATGTTGAAATTTTAGAAGGAGTTACCGCTACAGATGAGATAAAAATATGGAACAAAGTTTCTAAAGAAGAAAATAAAACAAATAGAAATAACTAGTGATTTTAGTTTAATATCATAAAAAAAGCAACTCAAATGAGTTGCTTTTTTTAAATTTAAATATTTTAAGCTTATCCTTTGTAAAAAGGTAATTTAACTACTTTTGCTGGTATTTGTTTTTTACGAACTTGAATAAAAATTTCAGAATCTACTTTAGAGTTTTCTTTAGTAACGTATCCTAAACCGATTCCTTTACCTAAAGATGGACTCATAGTACCAGAAGTAACACGACCAATTACAGTACCTTCACTATTAACAACATCATAACCTTGGCGAGGAATTCCACGCTCTGTCAATTCAAAAGCAACTAATTTTTTAGTAACACCAGCTTCTTTTTGAGCCTTTAAAGCTTCAGCGTTTACAAAATCTTTGGTAAACTTGGTAATCCAACCTAAACCAGCCTCTAAAGGAGAAGTAGTATCATCAATATCATTACCATATAAGCAATAACCCATTTCTAAACGTAAAGTGTCTCTTGCTGCTAAACCTATTGGTTTAATACCAAAATCTTTACCAGCCTCAAAAACTTTTTTCCATACAGCTTCTACATCTTCATTTTTAACATAAATTTCAAACCCACCAGAACCTGTATAACCAGTTGCCGATACTATAACGTTTGGTAAACCAGCAAAATCAGTAATTTCAAAAGTATAAAATTTAATAGTTTCTAAATTTACTGAAGTTAACGATTGCATTGCTTCAACAGCTTTAGGCCCTTGAATAGCAAGTAATGACCATTCCTCTGAACGGTTTTCCATTTCAACCTTTAAGTCGTTATGAGAAGAAATCCAGTTCCAATCCTTTTCAATATTAGACGCATTTACAACTAGCATATACTCATTTTCGGCAATCATATAAATAATTAAATCATCTACAATTCCGCCATCAGCATTTGGCATACAGCTATATTGAGCCTTTCCCGGTGTTAATTTTGAAGCATCATTAGAAGCTATTTTTTGAATTAAAGCCAATGCATTTTCTCCTTTTAAAAAAAACTCTCCCATATGGCTTACATCAAAAACACCAACACCGTTTCTTACGGTTTCGTGTTCTAAATTTACACCTTCGTATTGTACAGGCATGTTATAACCCGCAAACGGAACTAGTTTAGCACCTAATGCTTCATGTATATGTGTTAATGCAGTATTTTTCATTTTAAAATTGTTTGTTTTAAAGTAATTGCTAAAATATTGAAAATATGACAAACAAATAGCGTGATTTTGTTTAATATTTTGATGATTTATTAACCAAAAAAGTGCTAATATTTTCTAGTTCTTGTTAAAGAGTCTTATTTTTGAGTACTAATTAAATTTATACTACCTGTTTTAGATAAATTGTTTTTTGTGTAAATTAGATGTTAAATTAGCGACATATTAAGAAAATAATTAAATGAAATTATCAAGAAAAAGTATATTTAATATTGCATTTGTAATTATAATAGGATTGTTATTATATCCGCCAACTAAAGTTTATTTTATAAGATTAATTTCTTTTTCACCTTCAGTTATCACTGAAGATGAACAAGTAAATTTAACTGATTATAACTGGAATTTAAAAGGATTAAATACCTCAAATATCGATTTTAACGACACTAAAAATAAGGTGGTTTTTGTAAATTTTTGGGCAACTTGGTGCCCGCCTTGTATTGCCGAAATGCCTAGTGTCCAAAAATTATATAACGATTATAAAGATAAAGTAACTTTTGTTTTTGTAAGTAATGAAAAATGGACGGTTATTAATGATTTTTACCTAAAAAACAATTATAATTTACCAACTTATAACTCGTTAAGTAAAATACCTGAACAATTAAAAAGTAATTCGATTCCTGCTACTTTTATTATTGATAAAAAAGGAAATATTGTTACCGATAAAAAAGGTGCTGCCAATTGGAACAGTGCTAAAGTTAGAGCGTTATTAGATAATTTAATCAAGTAGAAGCTTTACTTTTGTAGCTTTATATAAATTATGAGTCAAGAACAACCTAATAATCCGCTTCACGGAATTAAATTAGCTACCATGTTAGAAGAACTATATTTAGAATATGGTTGGGAAGAAATGGGAGAAATTTTAAGTATTAATGCCTTTAAAAAGAATCCAACGTATAAATCGAGCTTAAAATTTTTAAGAACAACTCCTTGGGCAAGGGCTAAAGTCGAAAAGTTGTATTTAGAGTATATTAGTTAATTTAAGTCATATTTCTTATTTTCAGCGTCATTCCATATTTATTTCGGAATCATAACTTGACAAGAAGCTTGTTATTTGTTAAGAGAAGCTGAAATAAGTTCAGGTTGATACATTCAGTATATCGTTAATAAAGGATAATCATAAATAAATTTCATTTAGAATCTAAATAACTTTGTCTTTTAAAACCAATTTCACTCCATTATTTTGGATTTTACATAATTGAAGTCATAAATACCTTTGTTTTTCTGTTTACAATGTAGTGATTTTTGTGTAGTTTTGAATTTATCAGTTCCAGTAAAAAATATTTGAACAGATAAGAGAAAATTAAATTTATATTGAGAACTAAATAAAAAACTTCTCGATATAATTTTATTCATTTCAATCATAAAATCACTCGAAGTGACACCATATTTCATCGACGTTATATTACCAATTCCGTTAAAAAAAACATTTACGTATTCGGTAAATGAAGCAGAATTTTCATTTCTTAAAAAAGGAATGCGCGTAGCAGTATCTTTCGGAAAAAGTAAAATTTATACCGCTTTGGTGTTTAATATTCATCAAAATGCACCAGAATTATACGAAGCAAAAGATATTCATCAAATTTTAGATGAAAAACCGATTGTAACTGAACGTCAATTAAAGCATTGGCAATGGATTTCTAACTATTATATGTGTTCTTTAGGTGATGTTTATAGAGCTGCATTGCCATCAGCATTTTTGTTAGAAAGTGAAACTATTATTTATAAAAATGAAACTTTTTCGGATGAAAAAAGTTTAACTGATGAAGAGTTTTTAATTTTTGAAGCCTTACATCATCATTCGCAATTAACCATTCATCAGGTTTCAGATATTTTAGGCAAAAAAACAGTTTTACCAATTATTAATGGTTTAATAAATAAAGAAGCTGCTTTTATTAAAGAAGAAATTTACGAAACATATAAACCTAAGCTGGTTAAATATGTTCGTTTAAATGCAAAATATACCTCAAACGAGGCACTTCAGGGTTTGTTAGAGGAACTTTCAAGAGCAAAAAAACAACGAGAAGCGGTATTAGTTTATTTTCAGTTGGCGGTTTCCAAAAAACCGATAAAAGCAAAAGATTTAGAAGAAAAATCAGGGGTTTCATCCGCAGTTTTAAAAGCGTTGGTTAGTAAAGATATTTTTGAGTTTTACGAAATTCAAACAGATCGTATTAATTTTAAGGGAGAAGCGAATCAATTAAAAGAATTGAATGAATTTCAACAGCAATCTTTCAACGAAATTAAAACTTCTTTCGAAACTCAAAATGTAACCTTATTACATGGTGTTACAGGTTCTGGAAAAACAGAAATATATGTAAAACTGATAAAAGAGGTTATTGCAGAAGGAAAACAAGTTTTGTTTTTATTACCTGAAATAGCTTTAACAACACAAATAATTACCCGTTTACAACATTATTTTGGTGAGCTTATATCAGTTTTTCACTCAAAATATTCGATGAATGAACGGGTAGAAGTTTGGAATAATATGTTAGAAAACAAACCCAAAGCACAAATAATTTTAGGAGCTAGATCGTCAGGTTTTTTACCTTTTAATAATTTAGGATTAATAGTTGTTGATGAGGAGCACGAAAGTTCGTACAAGCAATTTGAACCCTCGCCACGTTATAATGCTCGTGATGCAGCAGTAGTTTTGGGACATTTACATACAGCAAAAGTTTTATTAGGTTCGGCTACACCATCATTAGAAAGTTATTATAACGCGAAGCAGAACAAGTATGGTTTTGTTGAGTTAACAAGACGTTTTGGAAATATTCAATTACCAAAAATTGAATTGATAGATGTAAAAGAAAAACATCGAAAAAAGGAAATGAAAGGTCATTTTTCTGATCGATTATTAAAAATGATTACCGAGGCTTTAGAAGAAAAGGAACAAGTAATTTTATTCCAAAATCGTCGCGGATTTTCTCCAGTTGTTGAGTGTACCACTTGTGGTGTTTCTCCACAATGCCCAAATTGTGATGTTAGTTTAACATTTCATAAATTCCGCCGAGAATTAAAGTGTCATTACTGCCATTATCAACGTGCAATGCCAAATAATTGTGGAGCTTGTGGTAGTAATACTTTAGATACCAAAGGTTTTGGAACAGAACAAATAGAGTTAGAATTAAAAGAACTTTTTCCGAAATATAAAATCGGAAGAATGGATTTAGATACGACACGCGGTAAATATGGATATCAAAAAATAATTGGCGCTTTTGAAGCACAAGAGATTGATATTTTAGTGGGTACGCAAATGTTATCGAAAGGATTAGATTTTGAAAACGTATCATTAGTAGGGGTTTTAAGTGCCGATTCTATGCTAAATTTCCCCGATTTTAGAGCGCATGAAAGAGCGTACCAATTAATGGTGCAAGTATCGGGTAGGGCAGGACGCAGTAAAAAACAAGGTAAGGTAGCGATACAAACGTATAATCCGTATCATCAAATTTTACAGCAGGTTTCTACAACAAACTATGCAGAAATGTATAAAGAACAGTTGCAGGAACGCTGGCAATTTCAATATCCGCCTTATTATCGATTGATAAAAATAACCTTAAAACACAAAGACTATAATCGTGTAGAAAACGGTGTAAATTGGTTAGCAAAATCGTTGCAAAACGTATTTCAAGATAACGTGTTAGGTCCAACAGCTCCAGCAGTTTCCAGAGTTCGGAATTTATATATTAAAAATTTAACGATTAAGATCCCTCCAAAACAATCGTTAGTTAAAACAAAGGAACAGTTACATAAAATTAAAAATACGTTTGAAGCAGTAAAAGATTTTAGACCTATTCGTTTTATTATTGATGTAGATGCTTATTAATAATTGTTTTATAACATTTCTACAAGTTGGATGTTGTTACCACAAGTATCATTAAAAATAGCGTATTTTACAGTTGGTGTTTCGGTTGGTTTTACGCTAAAACCTACATCAAGTTTAGTAAGTCGTTCGTATTCTTTATTAAGATTTTCAACATTAAATTGCGTGTAAGGTATGCCAGCTTCCATTAATGCGTTTTGATAAGCTTCAGAAGGTTTAAAGTGCAGCGGAGCAGGTTCTAACGATAACTCAGGGCCATCTATAGCATCTTTTGAAACTACAGTTAACCATCTATTCTCTCCACCAACAGGAATATCATGTTTTTTAATAAAACTCAATTTTTCAGTGTAAAATTTTAAAGCCTTTTCTTGATTTTGAACAGGAATGCTAATTAATGCTATTTTCATTGATATTATTTTTTAAGCTTGTTGTTTATATTAAAAGTTTCTAATGTCAACAACAGCTCCGTTTTGTAATTGATTTTCAGTATCAATTTTATAAATTGTTTCTGCAACAAAATCAGGAGTGTATAAACCATTGCTTTCTTTTAAATCAACAAAACGTTGTACGCTATTAAAATCAGTTTTACTAGTGTTTCTTATTTGAGATTGCATATTGGTATCTACAACGCCAGGATAAATTGAAACGCACTTTACACCGTTTTCTATTTCAGTTTGTTCAGTAGCAATTGCCTTGGTCATCATATCAATAGCGGCTTTTGATGTGCAATAAATAGCCCAACCTTGATACGGGTTTACCGCTGCGCCAGATGAAATATTAATAATTTGTTTTTTGCAGATTAATTGCTGTGTTAATTTGATAAATAAACCAGATAAAATAAGTGGAGTAGTGGTGTTTAATTGTATGGTTTTAGAAATATCGTTAGCTTTTAAGTTTTCTAAATTTGATATTTGGCCTAAACGGCCTGCATTATTAATTAAAGTAATTGAGGCTATTTTAGGCGTTATAATTTCTTTTAAAAGATGTGTAAAAGTGTTTTCTGTAGCTGTTATGTCTGATAAATCTATGGCAACATCAGTTATGTTTTCTAAACCAGATGATGTTCTTGCTAAAGAATATACCTTGTAGTTTTTGTTAGCATATTTTTTAGCCAATGCTTTTCCAATTCCTTTGCTTGCTCCCGTGATTAATATAATATTCATAAAAGTAAAAATACAAAATGAAACTTTATTACGAGAAAGAAGAAGGAGGAAATCTTTTTACCAGAGAAGATTAAAAGAACGGTTTAAAGAAAGTTGATTTGTTTATTAATAGAATGATTACTTCACTACGTTGGCAATGACAAAATGTTATCTAAAAAATTCTTTTGATTTTTCCCAATATACATCCATTTCAGTTAAAGACATGTCAGATAAATCTTTACCTTCATTTTTAGCAGCTTTTTCTATATACTGAAAACGATTAATGAACTTTTTATTTGTTTTTTCTAATGCATTTTCTGGATTTACCTTAATAAAGCGTGCGTAGTTTATCATTGAAAATAATACATCACCAAATTCTTTTTCGATATTTTCTTGGTTTCCCGCTTTAATTTCGTCATTTAGTTCGGTAAGTTCTTCCTGTACTTTTTCCCAAACTTGTTGTGGCTCTTCCCAATCAAAACCAACACCAGCAACTTTATCTTGAATTCTATTTGCTTTAACAAGGGCAGGTAAACTTTTAGGAACTCCTTCTAAAACCGATTTGTTACCTTCTTTGAGCTTTAGTTTTTCCCAGTTTTGCTTAACTTCTTCTTCATTTCTAACTTCAACATCTCCATATATGTGTGGATGACGATCAATTAATTTATCAGAAATTGCATTGGCAACATCGGCAATATCAAAAGCTTGTTTTTCACTACCTATTTTAGCATAAAAGACGATGTGTAATAACACATCGCCTAATTCTTTTTTTATTTCTTGTAAATCATTGTCTAGAATGGCATCTCCTAGTTCGTAAGTTTCTTCAATTGTTAAATGGCGCAGACTTTCTAAGGTTTGTTTTTTATCCCACGGACACTTTTCACGAAGGTCGTCCATGATATCTAACAAACGGTTAAAGGCGCTTAATTGTTGCTTACGAGTATTCACGGTTTATTCTTTTTCAGTAGTTGTAGCTTCTTCTTGTTTAGTTAAAGCACTAAAATCAAAATCAGATGAAGCTAATGTATTATACCATTGAATTACTTTTTTTATGTTTGAAGCATATACACGCTCTTCGTCATAACCTGGTAAAATTTCACCAAAATAAGCGGTTAATTTAGCAGCACTTTCTTTATGAGAAATAGCTTCTTTACCATCTTCTTTATCAGCAATGTTTTTAAGAACAATTGCTAAAGGTACTTCCTCTTCATAAGTATAAATAGCTATGTTTTCTAATAAACTTACATTGTGTGTAGCGGTAATAGGAAAACGTTTTCCGTCTACAATCGATTTTACGATTACACCTGTTTTAGTTTGTGATAAGATTTGAAATAATCCTGGTTTACCAGTAACGGCAATAATTTTGTTAAATTCCATATTATAATATTTTTAATGTCTTGATAGACTATTTTCTTTTAACTTTAGGAAAACGCATTCTGTAACCTGCGTTAACTTTTCCTTTAGCTATGTTTTCTAATTTCTTTTTAATTAATCGTTTTTTTAATGAAGATAATTTATCGGTAAACAAAACTCCATCAATATGATCGTATTCGTGTTGAAAAACACGTGCTGCCAATCCGCCTAAAACTTCGGTATGACTTTCAAAATTTTCATCTTGATATTCAATCGTAATTGTTTCTTGACGAAAAACATCTTCACGCACATCAGGTATACTTAAACACCCTTCGTTAAAAGCCCATTCATCACCTTCTTCTTTAATAATTTTAGCATTGATAAATACACGATTAAAGTTTTTTAACACCTCTCTATCTTCTTCAGATAAATCTTCATCATCGGCAAAAGGAGAAGCATCAATTAAAAACAAACGAATGTCTTTTCCTATTTGTGGTGCTGCTAATCCTACACCTTGTGCGTTATACATTGTTTCTTTCATATCGGCAATTAATTTTTCTAACTGCGGATAGTCTTTATCGATTTCTTTTCCTACTTTACGTAATACGGGATCTCCGTAAGCAACAATGGGTAAAATCATGTTTTTAAATTTTTTAAGGAATGCGAAAATACAAAGAATCGTTTTGCAATAAAATTATTTGTTATATAAATATGACTGTAAAATAATTGTAGCACTAATTTCATCAACCAAAGCTTTGTTTTGACGTTGTTTTTTATTTAAACCACTATCAATCATTGTTTGAAAAGCCATTTTAGAGGTAAAACGTTCATCTTCACGCTTTATAGGAATGTTTGGAATTGATTTACTTAGTTTTTGTAAAAAAGGAATAATTAAAGTTTCACTTTCGCTATCAGAATTATCCATTTGTTTAGGTTTACCAATAATAAATAACTCAACGTTTTCTTTTTTAACATAATCTTTTAAAAAAGGAATTAGTTCTTTAGTTGTAATTGTTGTTAATCCAGAAGCAATAATTTGTAATTCATCAGTAACAGCAATTCCTGTTCTTTTTTTTCCGAAATCAATGGCTAATACTCTTCCCAAGTGTGTTGTTTTTTAGCAAAAATAAGCATTTTAAACAATGATAATACATCTGTTTAAAAAATGTATCTTCGCATTATATTGAGATAGAGATTTTATATTTGTAGAAAATTTAAAAGATGACAGAATTACAATCTATTATAGAAAAAGCATGGGATAACCGTGATTTATTACAAGAAGAGACTACTATAAACAGCATTAGAAAAGTTGTTGATTTATTAGATGCAGGAGAATTACGAGTAGCTGAGCCTACCGAAAATGGATGGCAAGTAAACGAATGGGTTAAAAAAGCAGTTGTATTGTATTTTCCAATTCAGAAAATGGAAACTTTAGAAGCTGGTATTTTTGAGTATCATGATAAAATTCCGTTAAAAAGAAACTTTAAAGAAAAAGGTATTCGTGTAGTACCAAATGCCGTAGCACGTCATGGAGCTTACATTTCAGCAGGAACAATTTTAATGCCTAGTTATGTAAATATAGGTGCATATGTAGATGAAGGAACTATGGTAGATACTTGGGCAACCGTAGGATCATGTGCTCAGATAGGTAAAAATGTACACTTATCTGGTGGTGTTGGTATTGGTGGTGTTTTAGAGCCTTTACAAGCTGCTCCTGTAATTATTGAAGATGGTGCTTTTATAGGTTCTCGTTGTATCGTTGTAGAAGGTGTTAAGGTAGAAAAGGAAGCTGTTTTAGGAGCAAATGTTGTATTAACAATGAGTACAAAAATTATTGATGTTACTGGTGATGAGCCTGTTGAAACTAAAGGAGTTGTTCCTGCTCGTTCAGTAGTAATTCCAGGTAGCTATACTAAAAAATTTGCGGCAGGTGAGTATCAAGTACCATGTGCGCTAATTATTGGTAAACGTAAAGAAAGTACTAATAAGAAAACTTCGTTAAATGATGCTCTTAGAGAGTATGATGTAGCGGTATAATAAGTTATATAAGAGGATGAATAAAAAGGTACGATATTTTAAATCGTACCTTTTTTATTTTCTTCATATAGTTTTCTAAGTTTGGCATATTTCATATAAGAAAAGAATGCTTGCATCATAGAAAATGTTATTCCATCTAAACCATGAAAAATCCCTTTTTTTAGAATATAACATCGAATAAAAGACCATATTCCGTGAGTAATAGGCGTAAAGAAGTTAACTTTTTTATTTTGTTCAAAATATTCTTCTGATTGCCAGGTAGTGTATAAATTATATTTACCTATAATCTGATGAAAGTCTTTCCATCCATAATGTAATAAATGTAATTTTGTTGTTTTTAAATTTGTAGCTTGTATACTTTGATGAACCTTGGTTGTAGCTGGTTTAGCAGTTTGTTTATTAAAAAAACGACAAGTATATGAAGGATACCAACCAGCAAAACTAATAGGTTGTTTTTTTAAGAAATTTTTTCTTCTAAAATTATAAGCATCATAAGGTTCTTTTAAATAATCTTCACTCTTAATAAACTGATAACTATCTTCATCTAAACGTTCATCAGCATCTAAATTTAAGATCCAGTCGTTTTTACAAAATTGTAATCCGTGTACTCTTTGTAATCCGTCACCTAAAAATTCTTGAGAGTATACTTTTGCTCCCATAGATTCAGCAATTTCAATAGTTTTATCTTTACTAAAAGAATCAATAATAATAATTTCATCACAAACTCTATTTAAAGAAATTATACAGTCTTTAATGTTTGACTCTTCATTAAAAGTAATTACTAACCCGCTTATGTTCATAAATATTATTGTAATTTTGTGTGGTCAAAAATACAATTATATAAATGATTCCAAAAATTATTCACTTCTGTTGGTATGGAAAAGGAGAGTACAACGAAACAATAAAGAAATGCATAGCTTCTTGGGAAGAAAAGTTACCTGATTATACAATTAAAAGATGGGATGAAACAAATACACCGTTTGATAAACTTCCTTTTCTAAGATTGCTTTACAAGCAAAAAAAATGGTCTTTTATTACCGATTATGTTCGGTTATATGCTTTGTATAAAGAAGGAGGAGTTTATATGGATACAGATATAGAGATGTTAAAAAGATTTGATGAGTTACATAAAGAAGAAGCTTTTACAGGTTTTCAAACAGATATGATTTCTTCTCCTTTTCCTGTAGCAGCTGGTATTATTGGAGCAAAAAAAGGTAATTCTTTTATATTGGATTGTATTAAAGAAACGGAAAAGAAGCAACGTTTGAAATTTAATGGAATGGGAGGGCCTCCTATTTTAACAAAAGTATTAAAAGATTATGGTTTAAAAGTATATAAAACGCAAACTATAAAAGATGTATTAGTATTGGATAAAAAATATTTTTACCCATTTTATATTACTGAAAAGTTTACAGAAACTTGTATTAAACCTGAAACAATTTGTATTCATTGGTGGCAAGATTCTTGGGGTAATAAGAAAAAAGGAGGGACGTATATTTTAGATAGTTTAAGTAGAAAATTACAAAAATTGCCGCTAATTTTGTTAAATAGGATAAGATTTAATTTTTTTAAAAAAAGTTTTTATCTAATAAATAATTTATAAGATAAATAAAAAAACACTTTTTAATATACATATATGTTTTTATCTATTGTTATTCCTGTTTATAATACGCCTATAGCTTTTTTAAGTGAATGTATTGAAAGTTTAGATCACATTCCATTGTCAATTGCTTACGAAGTCATAATTGTAAATGATGAATCTACAAATGAAGATACACTAAATTATTTATCAAATTTAGATAAAAAAAAGTATCATATAATTTATAAAAAAAATGGAGGACCAGGCTCGGCTAGAAATGTAGGAATTAAAAAAGCGAAAGGAGAATATATTTTTCCTTTAGATGCTGATGATATACTAAATGGCGATTTTAGTTTATTTGTTACTTACCTTAAAGAAAACGATAGTGTAGATGTATTGTATGGAGATTTATTATATTTTGGAGATGTAAATAAAGTAGAAAAAAATCATGAATTTAATAAGATAGCATTATGGTTTGAAAATAACATAGTACCTATGTGTTCTTTTGTTAGAAGAAGCCTTTGGGAAAAAGTTGAAGGATTTGATGAGAACTTAAAGACTTTTGAAGATTATGATTTTTGGATTCAATGCGCTGTTAAGGGAGGAGAATTTAAATATTTACCGATGTCTACTTATAAATACCGCGTTATTGATGACGGAGCTTCACGATATCAAAATACAAGAGAGTTGCATAAAAAATATTTTAAAATTATTAGAGATAGAGTACCTGTAAAGGAAATTACTTTTTTAGGTTTAATAAAATTTATGAAAGGATATTATTTAAAAAAAAGAAAAAAGAAAGATTCTTTTTTTACAAAAGTTATTAATTATGTCCGTACTTTTCTCAAAACAATAGAAATTTTAAAAAGAATTAGTTTATCTCTTTTTAGGAGAGTTTAAATTATAATAGATTATTTTCATTAAGCTTTTTACTAGATATTAATTATTTTTAAGTAGATTTTATATTATAAAAGAAGAAAATACTTGAAAATAAATAAGGATTTAATCTTTAAGATATTAAATATATTTATAAGATGTAGCTAGAAGAATAATGTATATACTTAAAAGTATTATTATTTTAAATGGTATGATTTGGTCTTTTAATATCATTTTAATTACTGTATAATATATAGTAGATTTGCGAAAAAGATAAAAAAACAATTTATGCGCTTTAAACTCCCTAATTATTTAAGATTTTTATTCATAAACATTTTTTGTTTGTTTGGATTTCTATTCTTATTAAGAATAATTTTTTACTTTTTATTTATAAGTGATTTAACTATAAATTCAGATGAAATTAACAAATCTCTTTTTTTAGGATTGCGTTTTGATTTAAAGTTGGCTATAATTGCATTTATACCATTAGCTTTATTTTACATAGTAGTAAGGAATTTTTTTAAAAAAGGAATTTTCAAAAAAATATATATAGTATATACAACTGTCATATATATAATACTATTAGCATTTTATCTATTTGATTATGGGCATTATGCTTATTTAGATTTACGCTTAAATGCTAATGCTCTGCGTTTTTTAGGTAATTTAAATATCTCAACTCAATTTGTTTTTGATACATATCCGGTATATAAAGGGGCTATTGGTTTTATTATATTCATTTATATAATAATAAAAATTAATAATTTTATTTATAAAGCTTTTAAGAGAAGAGATTTTATATCCTCAAAAAAAAGTAAAATAGTATTTTCAATAATAACAACACTTCTTTTAGCTTTTGGTATTTTTAGTAGTGTGCAGCATTACCCATTACGTTGGAGCCAGGCTTTTTTTTCAAAAAATAAAAGTGTAAATCAATTTACTTTAAATCCTGTATTGTACTTTTTTGATAGCTTTAAATTTAGAAACGAAAGTTATGATATAAACGAAACAAAAAAATATGCTGGAGTAATTAATAAACATTTAGGAATACCATCTGATAGTTTACTATTTAAAAAGAGTTTTACTTTTTCAGATAGCCTTAAAGTAAAAAAGCCTAATGTGGTTTTTGTAATGTTAGAATCCCTAGGAAATGCTTCATTGGGATATTACGGAAACCCACTTAAAGTTACTCCAACAATAGATAGCCTATTAAATAATAGTGTTAATTTTACGAATCATTATGTACCTAAGGTATCAACGGCAGCATCAGTTTTTGGGAGTATTACGGGATTACCTGATGTTGTTAATGTACGTACAGCTTCAAGAAACCCAATGATTATAAACCAACGTGTTTTATTTGATCAGTTTAAAGGTTATAAGAAGCTATATTTTATTGGAGGAAGTGCAAATTGGGCTAATATACGTGCGGTTTTCCAGTCTAATATAAAAGGATTAAAAATTTATGAAGAAGGAGCTTATAAGCATGAAGATAGAGCCGATGTTTGGGGAATAGATGATTATGATTTATTTAAAGAGTCTAATAAAGAGCTTGAAGAATTACACAAAAAAGAAGAACCTTTTGTTGCTTTTATACAAACAGCCACTAATCACCAACCATTTACAGTACCAGAAAAAAGAGATAGTTTTGTACCTATAAAAGAAATTGATGAATCAGTATTAAAAGAAGCAGGCTCGCGTACTTTAGCTCAAGTAAATGGTATTCGTTATTTAGATTTTAACATAAAACGATTTTTAGAAAGAGCAAAGAAATCAGGTTATCATGATAATACCATATTTGTTTTTTTTGGTGATCATCAAGATCATCAGATGGGAGTAGGCTTAGTAAAACATTACAAACCAACTGAAAGTAAATTAGGCGTTTTAACACATAATGTACCTTTGTTTATACATGCTCCTAAATTACTAAAGCCAAGAGTATTTACTAAACACATGAACTTAGTAGACATGTTTCCAACAACAATGGCGTTAGCAAAAATTAATTATACAAACTATACTTTAGGTGTTAATGTTTTAGATACAATACCACGTACTAATTTTTCTTTTATATACAGATATTTAAACGGAGAACCTGCCTCTGGGGTTGTTCAGGATTCGTTATTTTATTATCAAACGGTTTTAAGCAAAAAGTCAAAATTAATAAACCTTAATGATACAAGTTTAAATGATATAAGTGATAAACATCCAAATAAAAATAAAGAAATGGATAGTTTATTAAATGCCTTTTATCAGAGTACAAAATATCTTTATTTTAACAATAAAAAATAATTAATTTCTGATGTTTAAAAACATTCTTAAAAAATTAAATGCAGGAAAAATTATTTTGTACCCAACAGATACTGTTTGGGGAATAGGATGTGATGCTACAAATGAAGCAGCTGTAAAAAACATCTATCAACTAAAAGAAAGAGAAGAGTCTAAAAGCCTTATAATTTTAGTTTCTTCAATAGATATGTTAAAGGAATATGTTTTAGAAATTCCTGATGAAGCTATTAAAATTTTAAATAGATTTAAAAAGCCAACAACTATAATATATAATAATCCGATAAGGTTGGCTAAAAATACTATTGCTTCTGATAATTCAATAGCTATTAGAATACCTAAAGATGAGTTTTGTATTGAAATGATTGAAAGATTTGGTAAACCTATTGTTTCTACATCGGCAAACGTAAGTGGAGAACCAACACCCAAATCGTTTTCAGAAATAAGTAAAGCTATTTTAAATAATGTTGATTATACAGTACCTTTACATCAAAATAGAATTAATAAAAAGTCGTCTACTATTTTAAAAATTGAAGATGATCAAATAAAGGTTATTAGAGAATAATTAAATGCAAGAACAATATTTTAAAGAAGCAATTTCTGCTGAAATATTTCAATATATAAGTAAAGCAGCCGAAGAATTACAATTAGAAAGTTATGTGATTGGAGGTTTTGTACGAGATTTTATTTTACAAAGAGGTACCGCAAAAGATATTGATGTAGTTGCTATTGGTAGTGGAATTGAGTTGGCTGAAAAAGTAGCTTCTTTGTTACCAAACAAACCAAAAGTTCAAGTTTTTAAAACGTACGGAACAGCAATGTTACGTTTTAAAGAGATTGAAATAGAGTTTGTAGGGGCTCGTAAAGAATCTTATAAAGAAAATAGTAGGAATCCAGAAGTGAAGTCAGGGACTTTACAAGATGATCAAAATAGGCGTGATTTTACAATAAACGCATTAGCTTTAAGTTTAAATAAAGACAATTTCGGGCTATTACTAGATCCTTTTAATGGAATAGCTGATTTACAAGCTAAAATTATAAAAACACCGTTAGATCCAGATATTACCTATTCTGATGATCCTTTGCGAATGATGAGAGCCATTCGTTTTGCTACGCAATTAAACTTTAAAATAGAAGCAGAGTCGTTAAGTGCCATTGCTAAAAATGCAAAAAGAATCGATATTATTACCAAGGAAAGAATAATCGTTGAGTTGAATAAGATTTTAGAAGCCAAAAAGCCTTCAATTGGTTTTTTACTTTTAGAAGAAACAGGGTTATTAAATAGAATTATTCCTGAATTAATTGCATTAAAAGGAGTAGAGGAAGTTGAAGGTCAAAAGCATAAAGATAATTTTTATCACACCTTAGAGGTTGTTGATAATATAGCTGTAAACACTGAGGATGTTTGGCTACGTTGGGCAGCTTTATTACACGATATAGGTAAAGCACCTACAAAACGTTATCATAAAAAACAAGGATGGACGTTTCATGCACATGAGTTTGTAGGTTCTAAAATGGTATTTAAATTATTTAAACGCTTAAAAATGCCCTTAAATAATAAAATGAAATTTGTTCAAAAAATGGTCATGTTAAGTTCACGACCAATTGTGTTAGCAAGTGATGTAACAGATTCGGCTGTTCGTAGATTAGTTTTTGATGCTGGTGATGATGTAGATTCTTTAATGACTTTATGTGAAGCTGATATTACAACCAAAAACGCTAAGAAATTTAATCGTTACCATAAAAACTTTGAACTTGTTCGTAAAAAAATTAAAGAAGTAGAAGAGCGAGATAAAGTGCGTAATTTTCAACCACCAATTACAGGAGAGGAAATAATGAAAGCTTTTAATTTAACCCCATGTAGAGAAATAGGAGTAATAAAAGAAGCTATAAAAGAAGCTATTTTAGAGGGCGAAATAGCTAATGAACATGAGGTTTGTTATGAGTATATGCTAACTAAGGGGCAACAATTAGGATTAAAAAAATAAATCAATAAAAAAGGGAAGTTTTAAAACTTCCCTTTTTTATTATGTTAATGACTGCATGGAAACTAACTTAAAATATTCTCCTTTTTTGGCAAGTAATTCATCATGTTTACCTTGTTCAACTATCTTCCCTTTTTTCATTACAACAATTAAGTCAGCGTTTTGAATTGTTGATAAACGATGTGCAATAACTAAAGAAGTTCTGTTTTTCATCATTTTTTCTAAGGCTTGTTGAACCAATTGCTCAGATTCAGTGTCTAAAGCTGAAGTTGCTTCATCTAACACCATTATAGGAGGGTTTTTTAAAACCGCACGAGCAATAGATAAACGTTGCTGTTGACCTCCTGAAAGAGAGTTACCTCCATCACCTATATTAGTATCATATTGATTTGGTAAATCTTTTATAAATTCATGTGCATTTGCAATTTTAGCAGCCTCTAATATAGTTTTGTCAATCGGGCTATCAATACCTAATGTTAAATTATTTTTAACAGAATCATTAAATAAAATAGATTGTTGTGTAACAATTCCCATTAACCCTCTTAACGATTTTTTAGACATTTCTTTAATATCTACTCCATCAATTTCTATAATACCATCATTTACATCATAAAATCGAGTAATAAGGTTTGCTAAAGTAGATTTACCACTTCCAGATTGTCCTACTAATGCTACAGTTTCCCCTTTTTTTATTGTTAGGGAAAAGTTTTTTAGTACATAATCATCTAAATATTTAAATGATATATTTTTAAAGGTGATTGCATTATCAAAGCTGTTTTTAATAAGAGCATTTTCTTTATCAATAATAGTGTTTTTAGTTTCTAAGATTTCTAAAACCCTCTGAGCTGATGCATCGCCTTTTTGAATACCTGAATAAGCTGTTGCTATGGCTTTTGCTGGGTTTAATACTAAATAAAATAAACCAATGTATCCAAAAAAGTCTTGTGGTTTCATTGTTCCTTCTCCGGTTAAAACCAATTTACCTCCAAACCATAAAATAGCTATAATGGTAGTTACTCCTAAAAACTCGCTTGTTGGAGAAGCTAAGGTTTTTCTATGAATAACTTTTGTCATCAAACTAGAATAGTTTTTTGTAGATTTTTTAAATTTTTTATCAATTTTATTTTCAGCATTAAAACCTTTAATAACTTTTAATCCAGTCAAAGTTTCTTCAATAAATGATAAAAAAAAGCCATTTTCTTGTTGTGCCAGTAACGAATTTGCTTTTAATTTTTTGCTAATTGATGATATTATAAAACCCGAAACAGGTAATAAAATAAAAACAAAAAGAGTTAATTCTGCACTAATAGCAAACATAGATGCTAATGTAAAAACTATGGTTAAAGGTTCTCTTACAATTGTTTCTAACGAAGTTAAAAAAGAGTATTCTATTTCAGTGACATCAGATGTCATTCTAGAAATAGTATCACCTTTTCTCTTTTCTGAAAAATAAGAAATAGGTAATTCTAAAATTTTAGCGTATAAACTATCACGTAAATCTTTTACAACACCATTTCTTAAAAAAGCTAATACATATGATGCGAAATATCTAAATAGATTTTTAAAGAAAAATAAAATAAATGATAGCATACAAATAAACAGTAAAGCTGTTTCAATACCACCACTTTCAATCATTTGAGTAACTTTAAAGTTTAAAGAACCTTGCACGTAATCTGAAATAGAGGAAAGACCAGTGTATTTGGGCTGTGTAAATGTTTTTTCTGTTTTTCCGAATAAAATACCTAACACAGGAATAAATCCTAAGACAGATAACACATTAAAAATAGCATATAGGATATTAAAAAGAACATTTAATAGTGCGTATTTACGATAAGGTTTAGCGTACGCTAATATTTTTTTAAAATAATTCATTTAAAAGTTAAGTTCTTTTATAATTCTTTGAATTTTTATATCTAATTCTTTTTCGATAGCAACAGCATTATCAATTGCGTCTAATTTTGATTTTACACTAAAATAAAACTTAATTTTAGGTTCTGTTCCACTAGGACGAGCCGCAATTTTAGTTCCATCTTCAGTTTGATATATTAAAACGTTAGATTTTGGAAGATCTATAACCATTTTTTCACCAGTAATTAGATTCTTTTTAATAGATGATTGATAGTCATATAAAAATTCCACCTTAGCGTTATCTATTTCAGTAAACGGATTGTTACGTAAATCAACCATCATTTGTTTAATTTTCGCAGCACCATCCATTCCTTTTTTTACAATAGCAATTAAATGTTCTTTATAAAAATGATGACGGGTGTATAAGCTTAATAATTCGTTGTAAAACAAACTTTTATTTGCTTTTGAATGCGCAGCAATTTCACAAGCCAATAGGGCAGCGGTAACCGCGTCTTTATCGCGAACAAAATCACTAACCATGTAACCAAAACTTTCTTCACCACCACCAATAAAATTTAGTTCAGGGTGGTCTTTAATCATTTTAGCAATCCATTTAAAACCAGTTAAACCAACTTTTGTTTCAACTCCATATGATGCTGCAATTTCATTTACTAAATTCGTAGATACGATGGTAGATCCTACAAACTGTTTACCATTTAACTTTCCTTTATTTTTCCAATCATTAATTAAAAAGTCGGTCATCATACTCATGGTTTGATTTCCGTTTAATAATTTCATATTGCCTTCTAAATCACGAACAGCAATACCAATTCTGTCCGAATCTGGATCGGTACCAATAACAATGTCAGCATCAATTTTATTTGCCAACTCAACTGCCATTTTTAAAGCTGCTGGTTCTTCTGGATTTGGAGATTTTACCGTTGGGAAACTTCCGTTAGGCGCTTCTTGTTCCTTTACAATATGAACTTGCGTGTAACCAGCACGTTTTAAAACTTCTGGAATTAATTTAATAGCTGTTCCGTGTAAATTAGTAAAAACAATTTTTAAATTTTCACGCCCTTTTACATCAAAAGTTCCGTTTTTAATAGATGCTTGCCAAAAGGCCTCATCTACTTCTTTACCAATTAATTCAATTAAGTTTTCTTGTGCCTCAAATTTAATTTCAGAAAAAGCTAATGAATTTACTTCGTTTATAATTTTTGTATCATGTGGTGGTACAATTTGCCCTCCGTCATTCCAATATACTTTGTAACCGTTATATTCTGGCGGATTATGAGAAGCTGTTAAAACAATACCAACATCGCAACCTAAATGATTTACCGCAAATGATAACTCGGGAGTAGGACGTAGGTCTTCAAAAAGAAATACCTTAATATTATTAGCAGAAAACACATCGGCAACTACTTTTGATAACCATTTACTATCGTGACGACAGTCGTAACCAATGGCAACTTTTATTTCTTTATTAGGATAAGTTTGATGTAAATAATTACTTAAACCTTGTGTTGCTTTACCTAAAGTATATTTATTAATTCGGTTGGTTCCTGCACCTACAATTCCGCGCATTCCTCCTGTACCAAATTCTAAATTTTTATAAAAACGATCTGCTAAATCATCAGAATTAGTATCGATTAATTGTTGAATTTCATTTTTGGTTTCTGTATCAAATGTATCAGATAACCATAATTTTGCTTTGTTTAAAATCTCTTTCATTTGTCAAATTAAAACGTACAAAGATACGCGTTTTATAAATTTAGTTTTTGTTTGATTTTATAATGTTTTTGTTGTGGATTACTTTTAATAATTAATTCTCCTAAAAAACCTGCCAAAAACAATAAAGTTCCTAAAACCATTGAGGTTAAAGCAATATAAAACCAAGGATTACTGGTTACTAAAATGGTTTTTATTCCGGTTGATAATCGGTATATTTTCATAGCTCCAATAAAAAAAGCAGCAAAGAAACCGAAGATAAACATTAAGCTACCCCAAAGGCCAAAAAAATGCATTGGTCGTTTGCCAAATTTTGATAAAAATGAAATAGTAATTAAATCTAAAAAACCGTTTACAAAGCGATCCATTCCAAATTTTGTAACGCCGTATTTTCTTGCTTGATGTTGTACTACTTTTTCGCCAATAATATTAAAGCCTTCGTTTTTTGCTAAAACAGGAATGTAACGATGCATTTCGCCACTTACTTTTACGGTTTTAACAACTTCATTTTTATAAGCTTTTAATCCGCAGTTAAAATCATGTAATTTTAAACCAGATGTTTTACGAGCAGCCCAATTAAATAATTTTGAAGGAATGTTTTTAGTTACCACATTGTCATAACGTTTCTTTTTCCATCCAGAAATTAAATCGAAGTTTTCGTTAATTATTAAATTGTATAATTCAGGAATTTCATCAGGACTGTCTTGTAAGTCGGCATCCATAGTAATTACAACTGCTCCTTTAGCTAAATTAAAACCAGCATCTAATGCTTGTGATTTACCGTAGTTACGTTGAAAACGAATCCCTTTTACAGCACTGTTTTTTGTTGATAATTGCTCAATTACTTGCCAAGAAGTATCGGTGCTACCATCATCAATAAATATTATTTCATATAAATAACGATTGGATTGCATAACGTTTGCAATCCAATCATGTAATTCTTGTAAAGATTCATCTTCGTTAAGAAGTGGTATTACTACCGATATATCCATATTATAGGTGCAAAATTTAAAAAAGGTAAAGTTACAAAGTCTTTTGTAAACTTTATAGCTTTACCTTTTTAAAGTATTCTTAATATTGATCTTCTTCTGTTTTTTTCATGATTGCGCCTCCGATAGCAGAAATAATAAAACCAAAAAATGCTGAAACAACAATTGATACAGGTATTGTAATTGCTGGGCCTCCAAATTTTTTAGCCATTTCTTCAGATGCTTCAATCTGCTCGTCATTCATGCCAGCATCTAACCAAGCTTGTTTTTGAATTTCCATCATTTGTGCTTCAAAACCAGGTTCAATTACATTGATAAATATTAAAGTGTAAACAGCACTAATAACAGCACTAAATACGGCAATTCCTACACCTACTTTTAAAGCTTCTCCAAAAGTTAAAAAACCTCCAGTATTAGCTTTAAATTTTTTAATACCTAAAATGATTAAGGCAATCATGGCCACAAAACCTAAAACACCGGTTATCCATTGAAATTTAATTAAGTTACCTGTTGCATAAAATATTAAATGAATGAATATGCCGATTAAACCTAAGTATAATCCATAATTTAAAATAATGTTTTTACTGTTTGCTTGATTTTCCATTGTTTGAGTTTAGTTAGTTAACAAATATATTATTTTGTTTTCGAATCGGGTTGTTGTAAAAAAAAGATTCTTAACAATAGGTTAGTATTCAAAGAGTTAAAAAAGTTACAAAAAAAAGCTTTTTTTTTTCATTGTTTTTATCAAAAAAGGCTGTAAATTTGCAGCGGCAAGTTCTACACAACTAGCTCCCTTTGAATCCCCCAGGGTGGGAACGCAGCAAGGGTATTAGGTTGTAGCAGTGTGATGTAGGTAGCTTGCCATTTTTTGTACCCAATAGTTTCGTAAAACTATTTACTTTTCTTGTTTTTTATCATCATTTAAATTAATATCACTTCTTGGGTGATGTAATTCTACTACTTCTTTCAAATAGCTAGTATCTAAATGTACATAAATCTCAGTAGTTGTAATACTTTCATGTCCTAGTAATTGTTGTATCACTCGTAAATCGGCACCGTGTTTTAATAAATAAGTAGCAAAAGAGTGTCGTAATGTGTGTGGACCAATATTTTTTTTAAGATTTATTTTTATAGCCAATTCTTTTAAAATAATAAAAATCATCTGACGGGTTAAACGTTTGCCACGTCTGTTTAAAAAAACAATATCTTCATCATCCTTTTTTGGGGTTATTTTAGAGCGAATATCATAAATATAGAAGTTTAAATAATTAATGGTGGTTTTATGAATAGGTACAAAACGGAATTTATTCCCCTTTCCTAAAATACGTATGTAACCATCATCAAAAAATAAATCAGATAATTGTAGGTTTATTAATTCACTAACACGCAAACCACAACTAAAAATAGTTTCGACAATTGTTTTGTTTCGTTCGCCTTGCGGATGACTTAAATCAATGGCAGCAATTAAAGCATCAACTTCTTCTTTTTCTAACGTATCTGGTAGTTTTCTGGTAATATTAGGACTTTCAATTAAATCAGTAGGATTATCTTGGCGATAGTCTTCAAAAATCAAATAATCAAAAAAACTTCGCAAGCCTGAAATTAAACGTGCTTGACTTCTGGGGTTTATTGTTTTGCTACTTTCATAAATAAAGGTTTGAATAATGTCAGAAGATATATTTATTGGAGCATATTTTTTTTTAAGAGTATCAATAAATAAAACGAGTTTTTTTATATCTCTATGATAACTATCAATAGAGTTTTTAGAGAGCCCTCTTTCTATTTTTAAATAATTAATATAATCGTATGTTGCTTGTTTCCAGTTCAAACCGTAATAATTTAAAATATACCCAAAATTGGGTATATTTAGTTTTCTGATTTTTTTTTTTCAAAAATAAGCTTTAATTTGCAGGAACAATTAAACAGAACATAAATTAAAATTATGAAAAAATTATTATTTTTAGTAGCAGTAGTTGCAGCATCATTTACTGCAAATGCACAAGGACAATTTAATGCAGGTGTTAATTTAGGTTTACCAGTAGGTGATGCTTCTAATGTATCTTCATTTGCTTTTGGAGTTGAAGCGAATTATTTATTTGAAGTTTCTGACGAATTTAAAGTAGGGCCAACAGCATCTTACGTACATTTTTTAGGAAAAGACGGTCTTGATGCACCTTCTTTCTTACCTTTAGGAGGGGCTGCAAGATACAGTGTGTCTGACGAGTTTGTTGTAGGAGCTGATTTAGGTTTAGCTTTAGGTATGGCTAACGCATCAGGATCATCATTTTTTTATAGACCAATGGTAGGTTATAACATCAGTGAAACAATGATGGTACAAGCTTCATATATGGGTATGTCGGTAGATTCAGGTTTAGGAGGTTCTTCAACATTTGCGACTTTTAGTGCAGGACTAATGTTTGCATTATAAAAAAAATAAGATATAATAAGTTAAAGGGAGCAATATTGCTTCCTTTTTTTATGTTTTAAAATTAAAAAACAATAATTTTATTTATAAGTTTTTGATAATTTGATGCTTAGGTTTTTTGTGTGTGTTTAGCTTAGATTTATTTTATAAAAAGTGTTGTGTAGTATAAAAATAGCACTATTTTTGCAGCTCAAATTTATAAAATAAAAATTTAAAGGATTATGAAAAAATTATTATTAGTTATCGCTATCGTTGCTGCTGGGTTTACTGCAAACGCACAAGAGTCTAACGGACAAACAGCTAAAGGAAAATGGGTAATTGAAGCTAACACTGGTTCTGCTGCTACAGGAAACACTGTTTTTTCTTTTGCTTCTTCTGATGGAGATTCAAATTTTGCTATTGGATTAGATGGAGGTTACTTTATTCAAGATGATTTAGCTATTAAAGGAGGTTTAGGTTACAATGATGGACAAGAAGCTTTTACTTATAAAGTAGGTGCTGAGTATTATATCGCTGGTCAGTTTCCAGTAGGAATCGACTTTACAGGTACTTCTTATGATACACATAGTGTAAACTGGTTAGGTTTACAAGCAGGTTATGCATACTTTTTAGGAGAAAATGTAGCGGTTAAGCCAGCTTTAAGATATAACATTGGTTTAGAAGATGGTCAAAAAGGATTATTCCAAGGATTAATTGGTTTTGCTTTATATTTCTAAGAAATAAACAAAATAAATTACTAAAAAGAGAAGCAAATTGCTTCTCTTTTTTTATGCTCAAAATTTAAAAATAGTATTTTAGCTTTTTAAAATAAAAGAATGAAAAAAATAATAATTATAAACGGTCCAAACTTAAATTTATTAGGAAAACGTGAGCCTGAAATTTATGGTTCAAATTCTTTTAAAGATTTTTTTGATGGGCTAAAAGAAGAGTATACCACAATACAGTTAGAGTATTATCAATCTAATATTGAAGGTGAAATTATAAATAAATTACATGAAGTAGGTTTTAATTTTGATGGTATAATTTTAAATGCAGCTGCTTACACACATACATCTGTTGGTATTGCTGATGCAGTTAAAGGTATTGAAACCCCTGTAATTGAAGTGCATATTTCAAATGTACATTCGCGTGAAGATTTTCGTCATGTAAGTTATATTGCTCCCAATGCAAAAGGTGTAATCACAGGTTTTGGTTTGCAAAGTTATGAATTAGCGATTCAGAGTTTTTTGTAAAAACCAATATCTAATACTTAGTAAAATTAATAGCGGAATTAAGGTTATTGAAAATAACTGAGTTGCTGTAATCCAAATAATAATGGCTATTATTAAAAAAAGGTGTAATACCAAACAATATTTAGCAATCCAATTGGGCGTATTTTTTTTTAATAAAAAGAAAGCCACAACTATATTAGGTAAAAATGCCCATAAGAAATTAAAATTATTAGGAGCGGTAGAATGATTGGTGTAAAACCATAAATAAACAATTAAAAGGCCTATGATACCTGTTGTGAAAAATAACGTAAAGTCAAGTAATTTAGTTCTTGTTTTGTTTTTATAATCTTTATAAGTAATATATAACCCAAATAAAGATAATAGTGAGAGTATTAAAAATGGTGAAAAAGGATCACTTTTTGACTCTTTTTCTTCAAAATCTAATAAAATACTTGTTTTTGAGACTAAATTTACTTTTTTCCCTTCTTTTAAAATCTTAGAGTTTTTTAAAGCTTTAAAAACATAGTCAGGTAAATATAAATATTCGTTTGCTGTTGCTATTTGGTCTAATCTGTTTCCTAAGGCAACATTAATACCCAAGCTTCCCCAAGTATTGGGATGAATTTCTTTATTCATCAATTGTCTTAAAGATAAATTTTTAGTAACAAAATCATTATTAAAAATTAAATTAGTGCCTACTACTTTTTTTATAATATCACGAGGTTTTGTGGCACAATTATCAAAAAAAGGATCGTATAAATATCCAGCATTTTTTGGTAGTGCATTTGTTTCTAAAATAGTAAAAAACTGTTGCTTCTGTTGTTGTGTTAAATTTAAAACTTGTTCTTTTACCCAGCGTTTATCTTGTTGATTACTTTTTAAAGCTAAGTAAAAAGGATATTTAGCCAACATATATTTCATATAACCTTTGGTAAAATCGGCATAAAAAGTAGGGTTGTCAAAATCAAAAATTCCGTAATTATAAATTAAATCTAATTGTAAGGCAGCATCCTTAACACGAATAGCAGTATGTCCAAATTTTTCATATAAAACTTCACCAGGCCCAGAGGTGATAATACTTATTTGCGAAGCTGCGGATAATTTTTTTGTCGTAACTATTTGCGAAAAAATAATTTGATAACAAAAAAGTATTATCAAAAAAGGAATGGTCTTTTTCATCATAATTTATAATGTATAAATGCTTTCAAATATCATAATTAAGAATGATTTAAAATATTTTCTTTTATAAAATGTGTAATATTTTTTTCTATCCATTTTTCTTGATCACTAAATGAACTTATAAAGCCAACGTGACCACCATAATTTGGAGTTAATAAATGAAATTTTGAAGAGTTTTCAGCTTCATCAAAAGGATAACATTCCTTTGATAAAAAACTATCATCTAATGAATTTATGAGTAATGTGGGTGCTTTTATTTTTGGTATATAAGGTTTAGAGCTTGCTTTTTGCCAATAATCTTCTGAGTTTTTAAAACCAAATACAGGAACGGTATATTGTTTTTCTAAATGACGAAATTTTGTAGCTTTAAATAACAGTTCTTTGTTTAAATTAAAATCAGGGAATTTATCTGCTTTTTCAAGCATTTTAAGTTTGATAGATTTTATAAATTCATTCAAATAAATTTTATTTTTTAGTTTTATTAGTTCTGCTTGCGAACTTGTTAAATCAATAGGAACAGAAATAGCAATTCCGCCTTTAACTTGGGTAGGAATATCATTGTATTCACCTAAGTATTTTAACGTTAAATTTCCTCCTAAGCTAAAACCGACAATGATAATATTTTTATAATTGTAATTAGCAATAAGATGTTTAATAATAAAATGAACATCATCTGTTTTGCCGCTATGATAGGTTTTTAAAAGTAAATTGTCTTCACCACTACAACTGCGTAAATTCATAGAAACGGTGTCAAATCCATCTTTATTTAAATAATTAGATGTTGAAATCATATAATTAGAGTTCGCGCTGCCTTCTAAACCATGTATCAATAAAACTAAAGAACTTGATCCTACTATTGAAAAATCTAAATCGATAAAATCAGCATCCCAAGTTGTAATTCTTTTGCGTTTATAATTAATAGTATCTTTCATAAATAAAGGACGATACATTGTATTAAAATGCGCATTTTTAAAGGGTAAACTAGGATTAAAATCCGAAGCAAGAATAGGCATGTTTTTTAGTTTATATCAAGTGTAAACAAATATGATAAAAAAAAAGTAAAAGCTAAAACTGATAAAAGGATTTCTTATTTTCGCTGTAAATATTGAAACTGATGAAAAAACATATTCCAAATTTATTAACACTAGGAAATTTATTATGTGGTACCATAGCCACTATTTTTGCTATTAAAGGAGATTTTGTAGGAACCGCTATTTTAGTAATAACAGGAATTGTTTTTGATTTTTTTGATGGTTTTGCAGCAAGAATGTTAAATGTTCAAGGAGAATTAGGAAAACAATTAGATAGTTTAGCAGATATGGTAACCAGCGGGGTAGTGCCTGGTATTGTAATGTTGCAGTTATTAATAAGTGCTTTAAATGTTGATGCCGCAAGTTATTTTGGAATCGATATGTACGGTGCAACTGGGAGTAATTTACCTTATATTGGTTTGTTGCTAACTTTAGGTGCTTGTTATAGATTAGCTAATTTTAATATTGATACACGTCAGTCAGATTCTTTTATAGGTATTCCAACACCAGCAATGACTTTGTTTGTAATTTCGTTACCGCTAATTATTGAATTTTCAAAGCAATCATTTTTTATTGATTTAATAAATAATCAATATTTTTTAATAGCGATTACGTTTATCTTAACTTTTTTAATGAATGCTGAAGTACCATTGTTTGCCTTAAAGTTTAAAACTTTTGGAGTTAAAGAAAATGCGTTAAAATATATTTTTTTAGCGTTATCTGTGGTGTTATTAGTGTTTTTAAAATTTGTAGCTGTACCTTTAATAATAGTATTATATGTAATAATGTCGGTAATTAATAATTTAAAAAAAGCATAAATTGTATTTTAAATCATATAAAAAAAGGAGCTGAAAAGCTCCTTTTTTTATATGATTTAAAAGTAAAGTTCGTTAAAATTTCTTCTTTTTTAACTCAAAATCTTTACCTAAATATACTCTACGTACAGTTTCGTCATCAGCTAATTCTTCTGGGGTTCCTTCTTTTAAAAAACCTCCATTGTACATCAAATAAGTTCTGTCAGTAATCGCTAAGGTTGCTTGCACATCATGATCGGTAATTAAAATACCGATATTTTTTGTTTTTAGTTTGGCTACAATTCCCTGAATATCTTCAACAGCAATAGGATCAACTCCTGCAAAAGGTTCATCTAATAGAATAAATTTAGGGTCTGAAGCTAAACAACGAGCAATTTCAGTTCTACGGCGCTCACCTCCAGAAAGTAAATCTCCACGGTTTTTACGAACATGACCTAAACTAAATTCATCAATTAATTCTTCTAAACGTTGCTTTCTTTCAGATTTAGATCTGTTAGTAAACTCTAAAACCGACATGATGTTATCTTCAACAGAAAGTTTTCTAAATACGGATGCTTCTTGGGCTAAATACCCAATACCTTTTTGAGCACGTTTGTACATGGCGTCATCGGTAATTTCTTCATCATCTAAAAAAATACGTCCTGCATTTGGTTTTATCATCCCAACAATCATGTAAAAAGAGGTTGTTTTACCAGCTCCGTTAGGGCCTAATAAACCAATGATTTCTCCTTGTTCTACTTCTAAAGAGATTCCTTTTACAACCTTTCTGCTACCGTAAACTTTTTGAATATTATCTGCTCTTAATTTCATTGATATTGCTTTTTTTTAATAAATAGCGATACTAAATTACAGAAAAACTATAAACTTATAGCTTAATGATTTGTTAACTATTTTCTTCTTCAAGAGCTTCCCAATACTCAACAGCACGACGTAAATGAGGAATCATAATTGTACCTCCAACAAGTGTGGCAATGCTCATAGTTTCCATCATTTCTTCTTTAGTTACTCCGTTTTTATGAGAACTTTCTAAATGGTATGCAATACAATCATCACAACGTAAAACTGCAGAGGCAACTAAACCTAACAATTCTTTTGTTTTGGTAGGCAAATGACCTTCTTTAAAGGCATTGGTATCTAAATTAAAAATACGTTTGATAATTTTATTATCACCTGCTAAAATTTTATCATTCATTTTAGCTCGGTAGTCGTTAAACTCTTGGACTTTTTGAGACATTTTTTTTATTTTGTTTTTTTAAGACATATTGTGATACATAAATACTTATTTCATAAAGTATCATTATGGGTACCGAAACAATTACTTGACTAGCAACGTCTGGTGGTGTTATTATTGCTGATAATACTAAAACAATAACTAAGGCGTGTTTACGATACTTTCGTAAAAACTCAGGAGTTATTAAACCTATTTTGGTTAAGAAAAATATAATTACAGGCAGTTCAAAAAAAACAGCAACACCTATTAATGTGTTGGTAATTAAACTAATATAAGCTTCTAACTTAAAGTTGTTTTCAATAGCATCAGAAATTTCAAAATTATAAAAGAAATAAACCGACATTGGTAAAATAATGTAATAGCTAAATAATATTCCTAAAAAGAAAAGAGAAGAAGAGGTAAAAATAAAACCTTTTGATTTTTTTCTTTCAGAATCGTGTAAACCAGGAGCTAAAAATCGCCAAAATTCCCATAATATATAAGGGAAAGCAACTACGAAACCAAGAATTAATGAAGACCATATTCCTGTCATTAATTGCTGTGTAGGGTTTAAAGCTTGTAATGTTTGTTTAAAATTGATGTTACAAAAACTACTATCAATACCAACAGCTGTAAATACTTTACAAAAAAACTGATAAGTAGCAAAATCTGGTTTTAAATGCGCTAATAGAATTTCATTAAAAACAAAGTTAATATTAGCAAAAATAAGGATAGCAACAATAAAAATTGCAGCAAAGCTTCTTACTAAATGCCATCTTAGTTCTTCAAGATGGTCTAAAAAGGACATTTCTTTTTCAGCCATTTTAAAATATACCTTCTTTAATTAAATCATGCAAATGCACAACACCAACGTAATTATTATCATTATCGGTAACTAAAATTTGAGTAATACTACTATTTTCAAGCGTATCTAAAGCTTCAACAGCCATCGCTTCAACATGTATAGTTTTAGGGGTTTTACTCATAATGTCATTGGCTGTTAACTCATCAATTTTAGTTGTTTTACTAAGCATTCTACGTATATCACCATCGGTAATAATTCCAACAATTTTAGAGTCTTCAACAACAGCAGTTACCCCAAGTCTTTTTTCAGAAATTTCAACAATAACTTGTGTTACTTTGTCTGTGCTATTAACTTTTGGTAATTGGTTGTTTTTAATTAAATCAGCCACTCGTAAGTATAATCGTTTACCTAAAGCACCACCAGGGTGATATTTAGCAAAATCACTACTTGTAAATCCTCGAAGGTCTAATAAACAAACCGCCAAAGCATCACCTAAAACTAATTGTGCTGTTGTACTTGTGGTTGGGGCTAAATTATTAGGACAGGCTTCTTTTTCAACAAAAGAGTTTAATAAAAAATCGGCATTTTTTCCTAAAAAAGAATCAGGATTACCGGTAATAGCAATAATTTTATTCTTTGAACTTTTAATTAAGGGAACCAGCACTTTAATTTCAGGAGTATTTCCACTTTTTGAAATACAAATAACGATATCGTTGTTTTGTACATTACCTAAATCGCCATGTATGGCATCTGCAGCATGCATAAAAACAGCAGGTGTACCAGTAGAATTAAAAGTAGCTACCATTTTGTTAGCAATGTTAGCACTTTTACCAATTCCGGTAACAATAACACGACCTTTTGAGTTGAAAATAAAATTTACAGCTTCAACAAACGAACTATTTAATAAATTTGCTAAATTAGCAATAGCATTACTTTCTAAAAGTATGGTTTCTTTTGCTGTTGAGAGAATTGCATTTGCGTCTTTCAAGTTAAAAAAGTTTTAAGTAATTTTTAAAATGTAAAAATAGGAATATTTAAGAAGAAAAACTTTTTAATAAAAATAAAATTTACCTGAGTTAGTGTAAAGTTTTTTTGTAAATTAGTTTGCATTTTTAATTTTTGATATTAGAAGATGAATATAGAGCAGTCTGAGTTATATGGATCATTGAAAAAAATATTTGGTTTTAACCAATTTAAGGGTCTACAAGAAGAAGTTGTAAAAAGCATTTTAAACAACGAAAACACGTTTGTAATAATGCCAACAGGGGGTGGTAAATCGCTTTGTTACCAATTACCTGCATTAATGAAAGAGGGTACTGCAATTGTTGTATCACCATTAATAGCATTAATGAAAAATCAGGTAGATGCCATTAGAGGAATATCTGAAGAGCATGGTATTGCGCATGTTTTAAACTCATCATTAAACAAGTCAGAAGTTGCTCAGGTAAAGTCTGATATTGAAGAAGGAATAACAAAACTGTTATATGTAGCGCCAGAATCATTAATAAAAGAGGAGTATGCTGAGTTTTTAAGAAAGCAAACTATTTCTTTTGTTGCCATTGATGAAGCACACTGTATTTCTGAATGGGGACATGATTTTAGACCCGAATACCGTAATTTAAGAAATATAATCAAACAAATTGATAATGTACCTATTATTGGTTTAACGGCTACTGCTACTGAAAAAGTGCAAGAAGATATCTTGAAAACTTTAGGAATGAGTGATGCCAACGTATTTAAAGCATCCTTTAATAGAGCAAACTTGTTTTATGAAGTTCGTCCAAAAACAAAAGAAATAGAAAAAGATATCATTCGTTTTATAAAACAACGAATAGGTAAAACAGGAATTATTTACTGTTTAAGTAGAAAAAAAGTAGAAGAAATAGCACAGGTTTTACAAGTAAATGGTATAAATGCACTTCCGTATCATGCAGGATTGGATGCTAAAAAACGCGCAAAACATCAAGATATGTTTTTGATGGAAGATTGCGATGTTATTGTAGCAACCATTGCTTTTGGTATGGGAATTGACAAGCCAGATGTACGCTATGTAATTCATCATGATATTCCTAAAAGTTTAGAAAGTTATTATCAAGAAACAGGTAGGGCTGGTCGTGATGGAGGAGAAGGGTATTGCTTAACTTTTTACTCATATAAAGATATTGAGAAGCTTGAAAAATTTATGGCAAACAAACCTGTTGCAGAGCAAGAGGTTGGTCACGCACTTTTACAAGAAGTAGTTGGATATGCCGAAACATCAATGAATAGACGTAAATATTTGTTGCATTATTTTGGAGAAGAATTTGATGAAATAAATGGAGATGGTGCAGATATGGATGATAATATGAAAAATCCTAAAAAGCAGCATCAAGCAAAAGAAGAGGTTAAAACATTATTATCTGTAATTAGAGATACTAATGAAATGTATAAACCTAAAGAAGTTGTAAATACTATTATAGGTAAAGAAAATGCACTTTTAAAATCTCACAAAACAACAAGTCAGCCTTTTTTCGGTGTAGGTAAAGATAAAGATAATCATTACTGGATGGCGTTGATCCGTCAAATATTAGTAGTTGATTTTATCAAAAAAGAAATTGAGCAATATGGAGTTTTAAAGCTAACCAATAAAGGAAAGGAATTTATAGAAAATCCTACTTCTTTTATGATGACTGAAAATCATGTTTATGCAACAGATGATGACGGAACAATAATAACGACAGAAAAATCAAAAGGAGGTGGAGTAGATACTAAATTAGTAGCAATGCTAAAAGATTTACGTAAAAGTGTAGGTAAGCGTTTAGGTGTACCGCCTTTTGCAGTGTTTCAAGACCCGTCGTTAGATGATATGGCACTAAAATATCCAGTGAATTTAGAAGAATTATCAAAAGTTCACGGTGTAGGAGAAGGAAAATCTAAAAAATTTGGTAAAGATTTTGTAAAGCTGATAACCAATTATGTAGCTGAAAATGATATTGTACGACCAGATGATTTAATTGTTAAAAGTACAGGTGTAAATTCTGGATTAAAATTATATATAATTCAAAATACAGATAGAAAACTGCCTTTAGAAGACATCGCAAAATCAAAAGGATTAGAAATGTCTGAACTGATTAAAGAGATGGAAGCAATTGTGTTTTCGGGTACGAAATTAAATATTGATTATGCTGTTGAAGATTTGTTAGATGAAGATCAGCAAGAAGAAATACATGATTATTTTATGGAGTCTGAAACAGACAAAATTCAAGAAGCTTTAGATGAATTTGATGGGGACTATGATGATGACGAATTACGATTGATGCGTATTAAATTTACCAGTGAAATCGCCAATTAAATGGACGAAAAAATTACAAATTACATACCAAAAAATGATTAATGGACGCAAGAGTAACCCTCTTGCGTTCTGTTTTATTAGGATTAAAATTAGAAGAGGCTATTAAATGGAAAGCACCTGTTTATGTAAATAAAGAGAAAATATAGTAGGTTTATCTGCTTTTAAAAATTATTGTGGCTTGTAGTTTTTTCAAGGTTCTTTTTTTAGTTGATGATAAAAATTGTAGCAAAATGCTCAAGAAGGAAAAACAAAAGCAATGCGATAATGGCGATTTTATAATTTGAAAGATATTAATATGTTTTAGAAGCTATTAAAAATTCAGAAGAAGGAAAAGCGTTAAAACCTAAAAAAAATATCGAGCCAATAGAACTTCCAGAAGAATTACAAATTAAATTTGACAGTAACAAAAAATTAAGAGAAAGTTTTAATCAGTTTACTTTAAATAAAAATAGCATACACAAATTATATATTTGAAGCAAAAAGAACAACAGCCAAACAAAAAAGATTAGAAAAAAATTATTCCGATGAATTTTAAATGGAGTTGGACTTTATGATAAGTATAAAAACTGTTAATTAATTGTAATTGTATTAATTGTAGCAGTTGAATCGCATCGAGTTATATATAAAACAATATGATTTAAACTATCTTTACCTGTAATAAAATACTCTGGACAAGGTTTTATACGCGGTTTACTTTTACTAAAATTAACATCTCCATTGTTTAAAATAGTAGATATAGTAGCAGAATCAATAGCTGTAGTTGCCATTACTTGTTTTGCTTTATCAGTAAATAAACGTTTTTTAATGCGAATTGTTTTTAACGTTCTGGCATCCATTCCATAATCAAAAGAAACATCTTTACCTTTCCATATAAAAAGTACAATTATAGCTCCGAAGCCTAATCCAATTGCATAATATCCAAAACGTTTTAATAATTGCATAATAATTTTTTAAGATTGCAAAAGTAAGTAAAAAACCTATTATAATATTAATAAATTAATATCATTATAAGGTAAATCAAACCAATCAGCAACCGTTTTATTGGTTAAAATACCATGGTAAAAATACATTCCGTTGCGTAAACTTTTATCAAAACGTGCTGCGTTTTCAAATCCACCTTCTTCAGCAATATTTAATAAGTATGGGGTAAAAATATTACTGATAGATACTGAAGCAGTTCGTGCGTATTTAGACGGTATGTTTGGTACACAGTAATGGATTACGCCATGCTGTGTAAAAGTAGGTTTACTGTGTGTAGTTATTTTTGAAGTTTCAAAACATCCACCACGATCAATACTAACATCAACAATAACGGCGCCGTCTTTCATTTGTTCAATCATAGTTTCAGTAACAATTACAGGTGAACGATCTTTACCTCTAATGGCTCCAATAACAACATCACAACGCATTAACGCTTTTGCTAATGTTTTAGGTTGTATTGTTGATGTGTAAATTGGTGATTGTACACAGTGTTGTAGTTTTCGTAATTTGGTAATAGAATTATCAAAAACTTTTACACGAGCACCTAAACCTATTGCAGATCGTGTAGCAAATTCACCTACGGTACCTGCGCCTAAAACAACAATGTCAGTTGGCGGAACACCACCAATATTACCTAATAGTAAACCATTACCTCCGTTTGAGGTTGTCATTAATTCGGCAGCAATATGCATAGATGCAATACCAGCAATTTCACTTAATGATTTTACGATTGGATATACGCCATGTTCATCTTTTATATAGTCAAAAGCAATGGCTGTAATTCTTTTTTTAGCTAAGGCTTCAAAGTATTTTTTACTTTGTGTTTTTAATTGTAATGCAGATATTAAAACCGTTTGTGGATTTAACATTTTAATTTCATCTAACGATGGTGGCTCAACCTTTAAAACAACATTACATCCAAAAGCTTCTTTAGTGTCATAGGTTATTTTTGCCCCTGCATCAGCGTATTCTTTATCACTGTATTTTGCGCCATTACCAGCTCCGGTTTCTATAACTACTCGATGGCCGTTTGCTATTAACGCAGAAACAGCATCGGGAGATAAACTGATGCGTTTTTCTTCAAAATGTGTTTCTTTGGGTAAACCTATAAATAATTCACCTTTCTGCCTTTTTATTTCAAGCATTTCGGGTTGTGGCATTAATTGCTCTTTGGTAAAAGGTGAAGTTATGCTCATTAATTGTTATTTGATTGTTAGTTGAATATTACGCTGTTCGTTATCTAAAAGACTAATTTTTACAACAACAGCATCTAAAGGTAATAAATTTTTAACGTTTTCGGGCCACTCAATAAAACACCAATTATTGCTGTATAAATAATCTTCAACCCCCATATCGTAAGCTTCTTCTTCGTTTTCTATGCGATAAAAATCAAAATGATATACAGTATCATTATTGCTTGTTTGATATTCGTTAACTAAAGAAAAAGTAGGTGAGTGGGCTACATCTTTAACACCTAAAACGTTACAAAGTTCCTTTATTAAAGTTGTTTTTCCTACGCCCATATCTCCATAAAAAAGTAATATTTTTTGTGGAGCATTTTTTAAAACATCTTTAGCTATTTGGGTTAATTCGTTTAAAGAATAATTTTTGTTCATAACTACAAAAATAGGTTTCTTAATTAAAATATCAAATAACTATTTTGGTTCATATATGGCACAAGGAATAATTACTTCTTCTAAGGATATTCCACCATGTTGATAGGTGTTTTTATAATATTTAACAAAGTGATTATAGTTGTTTGGATAAGCAAAAAACAAATCTTCTTTAGCAAAAATAAAAGGGCTATTGATACCGATGCTAGGTAAAAAAATATCTTTTGGATTTTTAACAGCATACACGTCTTTATCATCAAAACTTAAACTCCTTCCTGTTTTGTATCGTAAATTAGCGCTTATATTTTTGTCACCAATTACTTTTGTTGGGTTTTTAGCGTTTATTGTACCATGGTCGGTGGTTATGATTAATTTTTGACCTAATTTTTGAGCTTTTTGAATAATTTCATATAAAGGAGAGTTTTTAAACCAGCTAACCGATAAAGATCTATAAGCTTTATCATCGCCAGCAAGTTCTTTTATAACTTCCATTTCGGTTTTAGCATGCGATAACATGTCTACAAAATTGTAAACAACGACGGTTAAATCATTTTGCTTTGTACCATTGTAATTATCTGCCAATTCTTTTCCGCTTTTAAGCGATACAATTTTATAATACTCGTGTTTAATATTTAATTTTAATCTTTGTATTTGTGCTTCTAAAAAATCGGCTTCAAACAAATTTTTACCACCTTCATCGGTATCATTTTTCCAAAAACTAGGGTGTTTTTTTTCCATTTCAGATGGCATCAATCCTGAAAATATGGCGTTACGAGCATATTGAGTAGCCGTAGGTAGTATACTATAATAGGAGTGTTCTTCTTCTTTTTTGTAATAATTATTTATAAAAGGTTCTAATACACGATATTGATCATATCGAAGATTGTCGATAACCACCAATAAAACACCTTGATTTTTAGAAAGCGTTGGTACTACATAGTTTTTAAATAATGTATGAGAAAAGGTAGGTTTATCATCAGCGGTAAGCCATTTTTGATAGTTTTTTTTGATGAATTTAAAAAAGTGAGCATTTGCTTCCGATTTTTGAGATTCTAAAATCTCTAACATTCCAGTATCATTTATGTTTTCAAGCTCAAGTTCCCAATGGACTAATTTTTTATAAAGATTAACCCACTCTTTGTAAGAGTTTACCATAGCTAAATCCATCGATATCTTTCGGAATTCTTGTTGATAATTAGCCGTTGTTTTTGCTGAAATTAAGCGTGAATGATCTAAGTTTTTCTTTAAGCTTAATAATATTTGATTTGGGTTTACTGGCTTTATTAAATAATCTGCAATTTTAGATCCAATAGCCTCTTCCATAATATACTCTTCTTCACTTTTAGTAATCATTACCACAGGAAGGTTCGCGTTTTTTTGTTTAATAGCTGCCAAGGTTTCTAACCCAGTAATTCCGGGCATATTTTCATCTAAAAAAACAATATCAAAATTTTGCTCATCAACAAAATCTATTGCATCAGCTCCGTTTGTAGATGTAGTTACTAAGTAATTTTTCTTTTCTAAAAATAAAATATGTGGTTTTAATAAATCTATTTCATCATCAACCCAAAGTATATGTATGTTTTTCATGTAATTTTAGTGTGTTTACAATAAAAATAACGCTCAAAAATTAATTTGTTGTGTTTTTAAAAGCTAAAAATACGTTAATAAAGCTTTTGTTAATTTGGTTTTGTTGATAAATTATGATTCTTTTGTTTAAAATTGAAGTATTTATACATTTTGAACAATCAAAAAACGAATAAATTAAAAATTATAAACGACCCTATATACGGGTTTATATCTATTCCAAATTCTTTAATATTTGATATTATTGAGCATCCCTATTTTCAGCGGTTACGAAGAGTCTCACAAATGGGATTGTCAAATATGGTATATCCTGGTGCAAATCACACACGTTTTCATCATGCAATTGGCTGTATGCACTTAATGCAAAAGGCAGTATATGTTTTAAGAAATAAAAATGTTATTATTTCTGATGATGAAGCAAATGCTGTATACTTAGCTATTTTATTACATGATATAGGACATGGTGCTTTTTCGCATGCATTAGAACACAGTATTGTAAATGGAGTTTCGCATGAAGAAATTTCGTTAAAATTTATGCGTGCTTTAAATGAAGAGTTTAATGGTCAGTTAAGTTTAGCTATTCAAATTTTTGAAGGGAAATATCATAGAGAATTTTTATATCAGTTAATATCAAGTCAATTAGATATTGATCGATTAGATTATTTAAAAAGAGATAGTTTTTATACAGGTGTTGCTGAAGGTAATATTTCGTCGGATCGTTTAATTGCAATGATGAATGTAGTAAATGACGAATTGGTTATTGAGCAAAAAGGAATTTATTCTGTCGAAAAATTTATTATAGCACGTCGTTTAATGTATTGGCAAGTATATTTACATAAAACAGGTTTAGTAGCCGAAAATACTTTGGTTAATGTTTTAAAAAGAGCCAAGGAATTAGCAACAAAAGGTATTGATTTACCGGCAGGAAGAGCTTTGAGGTATTTTTTGTACAATCCTATTTCAAAAGATAATTTTACAAACGATACATTAAAAATATTTTCTGAATTAGATGATTATGATGTTATGTCAGCAATAAAAGAGTGGATACATCATAAAGATTTTATTTTATCTTCTTTATCCAAAATGATTATTCATAGAAATTTATTAAAAATTGAAATGCAAGATGAACCTTTTAAAGAAAGTTATAAAAAAACAATTTATAAAGCAGTTTTAGAAAATAATATAATTAAAAAAGAAGATTTAAATTACTTTGTACTATCAAATAAAATAAAACATCAAGCATACAATACTAATAAACCAATAAAAATATATACAAAAAAAGGTAAGCTAAGAGATATAGCAAAAGCATCAGATCAATTAAACTTAAAAGCTTTATCAAAACCAGTGGTAAAATATTACTTATGTTATCCTAAAAAATAAAATTACTTTAATTGTTAAACAATTCTAATAAGAGGTAATTAAACAAAAATAATTACTTTTGCATTTAATGAAATTTACAACAAAACAAATAGCAGAAATTCTTGAAGGAGAAATTATAGGGAATCCTGAAGCAGAAGTGTCTAAGCTTTCTAAAATAGAAGAAGGTGAAAAAGGCTCTTTGACTTTTTTATCTAATCCTAAGTATAATCCATATATTTATTCTACAAAAGCTACTGTAGTTATTGTAAATAGTGATTTTGAGCTAGAAAAAGAAACCGAAACAACGCTAATAAAAGTTAAAGATGCTTATGAAGCATTTTCTAAATTATTAGCTTTTTATAATGAAGTTAAAAATAACAAACAAGGAAGAGAAAATCCTCATTTTATAGCTAAAACAGCTTTAATTGGAAGCAATGAATATATTGGTGCATTTAGTTATATCGGAGAGAATGTTGTACTAGGTAAAAATGTAAAAATTTATCCGAATTCATATATTGGTGATAACACGAAAATAGGAGATAATACTACAATTTATGCAGGGGTAAAAATATATTCTGAAACTGAAATAGGAACAAATTGTAAAATTCATTCAGGAAGCATTATTGGTTCAGATGGATTTGGTTTTGCACCTACTGAAAGTGGTATATATAAAACGATACCTCAAATAGGAAATGTTATTATAGAAGATAATGTTGACATTGGAGCAAATTCGACAATAGACAGAGCTACATTAGGATCAACAATTATAAAAGAAGGTGTAAAACTAGACAATCAAATACAGGTTGCTCACAATGTAGAAATAGGAAAAAACACAGTAATAGCCTCACAAACAGGTATTGCAGGTTCGGCAAAAGTAGGAGAAAGCTGTATGATTGGCGGGCAAGTAGGTATAGTAGGTCATATTACTATAGGTAATAATGTTAGAATACAAGCACAATCAGGTATTGCTAAAAGCATAAAAGATAATGATGTAGTTCAAGGAACACCAGCTTTTGGTTATGGTGATTATAGTAAATCATACGTTTACTTTAAAAATTTACCAAAACTAGCATCAACAATACATAAAATTGAAAAAGAGTTAAATGCTCAAAAAATAAAAAATGAGTAAGCAACAAAAAACAATACAAAACGAAATTACATTATCAGGTGTAGGATTACATACAGGTAATGAAGTAACAATGGTATTTAAACCAGCTCCAGTAAATCACGGATTTGCATTTGTAAGAGTTGATTTAGAAGGAGCACCAATAATTCAAGCAAAAGCTGAATTTGTAACCGATACAGAAAGGGGGACTAATTTAGAAAATAAAGGCGTTCAAATACAAACATCAGAGCATGTTTTAGCAGCAGCGGTAGGATTAGAAATAGACAATTTAATTATTGAAATTAACGCTTCTGAACCACCAATAATGGACGGTTCATCAAAGTTTTTTATAAAAGCGTTAGAAGAGGCAATAATTGTAACACAAGACGCTCCTGTTGAAGAATACGTTGTAAAAGAAATTATTTCATATAAAGATGAAGTAACAGGAAGTGAAATTATTTTAATGCCTGCTGATGAATATCAAATAACCACTATGGTTGATTTTGGAACTAAAATTTTAGGAACCCAAAATGCTACATTAAATAAAATTTCTGAATTTAAAGAACATTTTTCTGCAGCAAGAACTTTTAGCTTTTTGCATGAAATAGAAATGTTATTAGAACATAACTTAATTAAAGGAGGAGATTTAAATAATGCAATTGTATATGTAGATAAAGAATTATCAGAAAGTACAACTGAAAAATTAAAAAAAGCTTTTAATAAAGATGATATAAAAATTAAATCTAACGGAATTTTAGATAATTTAGAACTACACTGGGCCAATGAAGCTGCACGACATAAATTATTAGATGTTATTGGTGATCTAGCATTAGTGGGTACGCGTATAAAAGGTAAAGTTATTGCAAACAAACCTGGGCATGCGATAAATACATCATTTGCAAAAAAATTAGCTAAAATAATAAAGTTAGAAAAACGAAATAATGTACCACAATATGATTTGAATCTTCCTCCATTAATGGATATTCATCAAATCATGGATGTGCTTCCACACCGACCACCATTCTTATTAATTGATCGAATTATTGAGCTATCTGATAAACATGTAGTGGGAATGAAAAATGTAACAATGAATGAAAATTTTTTTGTAGGTCATTTTCCAGGAGCTCCAGTAATGCCAGGAGTATTACAAGTAGAAGCAATGGCACAATGTGGTGGGGTTTTAGTACTAAATACAGTACCTGACCCAGAAAATTATTTAACTTATTTTATGAAAATGGATAAAGTTAAATTTAAGCAAAAAGTACTACCAGGTGATACTTTAACCTTTAAATGTGAGTTAATTACCCCAATAAGAAGAGGTATTTGTCATATGCAAGCATATACATATGCAAACGGTAAAATAGTTGCTGAAGCCGAATTAATGGCACAAATATCAAAAGTAAAATAAATATGAATCAACCACTAGCATACGTACACCCTCAAGCAAAAATAGCTAGAAATGTGGTGATAGAACCTTTCACAACCATACACTCTAATGTAGAAATAGGTTCAGGAACGTGGATTGGGTCTAATGTAACAATTATGGAAGGTGCTCGTATAGGTAAAAATTGTAGAATTTTTCCAGGAGCAGTGATTTCAGCAATTCCACAAGACCTAAAATTTAATGATGAGGAAACTACTGTTGTTATTGGTGATAATGTTACAATAAGAGAATGCGTTACCATTAATAGAGGAACTTCGGATAGAATGAAAACAGTTATTGGTAACAACTGCTTAATAATGGCATATTGCCACATAGCACACGATTGTTTTGTTGGTGATAATTGTATATTTTCTAATAATACCACTTTAGCAGGACATGTAACTGTAGGCGATAATGTAGTGTTAGCAGGTATGGTAGCAGTACATCAATTTGCATCAGTAGGTAATCATGCTTTTGTAACAGGTGGGTCTTTAGTGCGTAAAGATGTTCCTCCGTATGTAAAAGCAGCACGTGAACCTTTATCATATGTAGGGATTAACTCAGTAGGATTACGTAGAAGAGGTTATACGACAGAAAAAATTAGAGAAATTCAAGATATATTTAGAATTTTATTTCAACAGAATTACAATAATTCACAAGCAATAGATATTATTGAAGCAGAAATGGAGGCAACTTCAGAACGTGATGAAATTATTCAGTTTATAAAAGACTCACATCGTGGTATTATGAAAGGATATTTTAAATCAAATTAAACATAAAAATTAAATAGTTGATTGTTTATCAACAAAATATAAAAATTATAAAATGGCTACAACATCAGATATTAAAAACGGACTATGCATGAGATATAACAACGATATTTATAAAGTTGTTGAATTTTTGCATGTTAAACCAGGAAAAGGACCTGCTTTTGTAAGAACAAAATTAAAAAGTGTAACCAACGGTAAAGTTGTTGATAATACTTTTCCTTCAGGAAGAAAAATTGATGATGTTAGAGTTGAAACACACAAGTTTCAATATTTATATAGAGAAGGCGAAACATTTCACTTTATGAATCAAGTTGATTATTCTCAAATTACTTTAGAAAAAAGTGCTTTAGATGCACCTGATTTAATGAAAGAAGGAGAAGTAGTTACCATTATTATTAACTCTGAAGATGAAATGCCCTTATCTGTTGATATGCCAGCGAGTGTAATTTTAGAAGTTACACATACCGAACCAGGTGTAAAAGGTAATACAGCAACTAATGCAACAAAACCGGCAACTGTTGAAACTGGTGCTCGTGTAAATGTACCTTTATTTATTAATGAGGGAGATAAAATTAAGATAGAAACTACAAAAGGAACCTATCAAGAACGTATTAAAGAATAAAACGATTCCCGCTTTAGCGGGAATTTCTTTTTAAAAATGAAATTTAAAGAAATACAAACTTTAGAGCAAATAGCAAATTTATTAAAAGTAACATTTGTTGGAGATAAAAATTTTCCAATTAAAGGGATTAATGAAATTCATGTTGTAGAATCAGGAGATATTGTTTTTGTCGATCACCCAAAATATTACGAAAAAGCATTAAATTCTGCAGCAACAACAATATTAATAAACAAAGAAGTTGATTGCCCAGATGGGAAATCATTATTAATATCAGATGACCCTTTTCGTGATTTCAATAAAATAACAACACATTTTAACCCCTTTATAGCATCAAAAGAAAGTATATCTGAAAACGCCATTATTGGAGAAAGAACCATTATTCAGCCGAATGTTTTTATAGGTAACGATGTTCAAATCGGAAAAAACTGTGTAATTCACCCTAACGTTACTATTTATAGTAATACAATTATAGGTAATAATGTTACCATTCATGCGAATACAGTATTAGGAGGAGATGCATTTTATTATAAAAATAGGCCTACAGGATTTGATAAATTAATATCAGGAGGTAGGGTAGTTTTAGAAGATAATGTAGATTTAGGAGCTTCTTGTACTATTGATAAAGGAGTTACCGGAGATACAACTATTGGAGCAGGAACTAAAATAGACAACCAAGTACATGTTGGGCATGATACAATTATCGGTAAAAAATGCTTGATAGCATCACAAACAGGTATTGCAGGGTGTGTTATAATTGAAGATGAAGTAACTATTTGGGGGCAAGTAGGTACCAATAGCGGAATTACCATTGGTAAAGGAGCTGTAATACTTGGTCAAACTGGAGTTACAAAATCGGTTGAAGGAGGTAAATCGTACTTCGGAACACCAGTTTCAGAATCAAGAAATAAGCTAAAAGAATTGGCTGAAATAAAACGATTAATAAAACAACAAAAAAAGAAATAAAAGTTTCACAAATCAATTACAAAAAACTATTTTTGTGAAGCTTAAATTTAAATAAAAATATACCAATGAGTGTTTTAGTAAATAAAGATTCAAAAATTATAGTTCAAGGATTTACAGGTAGTGAAGGTACTTTTCACGCTGGTCAAATGATCGATTACGGTACAAATGTCGTAGGAGGTGTAACACCAGGTAAAGGAGGTCAAGAGCATTTAGGTAAGCCAGTTTTTAATACAGTTGATGAGGCTGTACAAAAAGTAGGAGCAGATACTTCTATTATATTTGTACCACCAGCTTTTGCTGCTGATGCTATTATGGAATCTGCTGAGGCAGGAATTAAAGTAATTATTTGTATTACTGAAGGAATTCCTACAGCTGATATGGTTAAAGTAAAATCATACATTGATCAATTAGATTGTACTCTAGTTGGACCTAACTGTCCAGGAGTTATTACACCAGACGAAGCTAAAGTTGGTATTATGCCAGGGTTTATCTTCAAAAAAGGAAAAGTAGGTATTGTTTCTAAATCAGGTACTTTAACTTATGAAGCTGCTGATCAAGTTGTAAAACAAGGTTTCGGTATAACAACTGCAATCGGTATTGGAGGAGATCCAATTATTGGAACTACAACAAAAGAAGCTGTTGAGTTATTAATGAATGATGATGAAACTGAAGCAATCGTTATGATTGGTGAAATTGGAGGTAATTTAGAAGCAGAAGCTGCTCGTTGGATAAAAGCTGATGGTAACCGTAAACCAGTAGTTGGTTTTATAGCAGGTCAAACTGCACCAGCTGGTAGAACAATGGGACATGCCGGAGCTATTGTAGGTGGTGATGATGATACCGCTCAAGCAAAAATGAAAATTTTAGCAGAAAATGGAGTTCACGTTGTTGAATCTCCTGCAAAAATTGGTGAAATGGTTGCAAAAGTTTTAGCATAGTTTTATAAAAACTGTTAAAATATCATAATATATTATTTTTTAATCCGTTGAATTTGTAAATTCAACGGATTTTTACATTTAATAAAAAAACAAATTTACATGAAAACAATCAAAATGCTATTTATTAGCATGGTACTTATATCAATAGTAGGGTGTAAGCAAACAAACTCTTTAGAGAAAGAAATAAAAACCGAAAAGCAATCTGATGCTAATGGTTATAATTATGAAACGGTTACAAACGACCCAACAGGTTTACGTTTGTATACATTAGACAATGGTTTAAAAGTATACTTAAGTAAAAATACTGATGAACCTAAAATTCAAACCTATATAGCTGTTCGCGCAGGTTCAAATTATGATCCAAAAGAATCAACAGGTTTGGCACACTATTTAGAGCATATGGTGTTTAAAGGAACTCACAAAATTGGTACTGCTGATTGGGAAAAAGAAAAAGCTTATTTAGATAAGATTTCTGATTTGTATGAACAACATAGAGCTGAAACAGATACTATTAAAAAATTAGCATTGTATAAAGAAATTGATAAAGTTTCTTTAGAAGCATCTAATTATTCAATTGCAAATGAATATGACAAAATGATCAGTTCATTAGGTGCAACAGGTACAAACGCACATACTTGGTTTGAAGAAACGGTATATAAAAACAAAATACCAACAAACGAATTAGATAAGTGGCTGAATGTTGAAGCAGAGCGTTTTAGTACGTTAGTATTACGTTTATTTCACACGGAATTAGAAGCTGTTTTTGAAGAGTTTAATAGAGGACAGGATAATGACGGAAGAAAACGTTATGCAGCAATGTTAAAAGATTTATTTCCTAATCACCCTTATGGACAACAATCAACAATTGGTATAGCAGCACATTTAAAAAACCCTTCGATGATAGATATTCATAACTATTTTGATAAATATTATGTACCAAATAATATGGCAATCGTTTTAGTTGGTGATTTAGATTTTGATGCAACTATTAAAAAAGTAAATGATACTTTTGGTAAGTTTGAAAAGAAAGAATTAACACACCCAACATTACCAAAAGAAGAACCAATAACTAGCCCAGTTATTAATGAGGTTTTTGGACCAACTTCTGAATCAATCTCTATTGCTTACCGTTCAGGTGGTGTAAATACTAAAGATGAAAAGTTTGTAACACTTTGTGATATGATTATGGCTAATGGTAATGCAGGTTTAATCGATTTAAATTTAAATCAAAAACAAGCAGTACAATATGCAGGATGTTCACCAACATTTTTAAATGATTATGGCTACCACTCTTTTACAGGAGCACCAAAATCTGGTCAAACTTTAGATGAAGTTAAAGATTTATTATTAGCGCAAGTTGAAAAGTTAAAAAAAGGTGAGTTTGACGAATGGATGATTGATGCGGTTGTAAATGACTTAAAATTAAGCCAAACGCGTCAGTATGAAAATAATACGGCTTTAGCATCTGCTTACTTTAATGCATTTATTCACCATGAAAATTGGGCAGATAAAGTAAAGTTCTTAGATGATTTAAAGAAAATTACTAAACAAGAATTAGTAGATTTTGCAAATAAATTTTACCAAAATAATTACGTTGTAACATATAAACGTAAAGGAGCTGATAAAAATATAGTAAAAGTATCTAACCCTGGTATTACTCCAGTAAATTTAAATAGAGGAAAAACTTCAGCATATGTTACTGAATTTAATAAAATTAAATCAGCACCTTTACAGCCTCAGTTTGTAGATTATAAAACTGCTATTAAAGAAACTAAAACAGCTAATGGGATTAAAGTTTCTTATGTAGAAAATGAAAAAAATGATTTATTTGATATGAATATCATTTTTGATATGGGAAGTGATAATGATAAAAAATTATCGTTAGCAGCTGGGTATTTAGAATACCTTGGTACTGAAAAATATACTGCTGAAGAGTTAAAGAAAGAGTTTTATAAATTAGGAATTTCTTATTATGTAAGTACAGGAAACGACAAAACATATGTAGGATTAAATGGGTTAAAAGAAAATTTACCCAAAGGATTAGAGTTATTAGAGCATTTATGGGATAATGCAAAAGCAGATTCTGAAGCTTATGATAAATATGTAGCTAAAATTCAGAAAGGACGTGAAAATGGAAAAACTCAAAAAGGAAATATCTTATTTGGTGGTTTAATGAACTATGGTAAATATGGAGAAAACTCTAGGTTAAGAGATATCATGCAAATTGATGAGTTAAAAGCCATAAATCCTGAAGAATTAGTAGCTATAGTTAAAGACATGAAAAACTATAAACAGCGAGTTTTTTATTATGGTAAAGATGTAAATACAGCTGTGGCATCATTAAATAAAAGTCATAAATTATATGGTGAATTAAAAGAATATCCACCTGCAAAAGAATACAAAGAAACAGAAACTGGTGGAAATGTATTTTTTACAAATTATGATATGGTGCAAACTGAAATGATGTTTTTAGCTAAAGGAGAGCCTTTTAAAGCAGAAAACTTAGCAGCATCAACCTTATTTAATACGTATTTTGGTAGTGGATTATCATCAATCGTTTTTCAAGAAATTAGAGAATCTAAATCATTAGCATACTCTGCATTTGCCTCATATAGTAATGCTTCTAAAAAAGGAGACTCAAATTATGTTATGGCTTATGTAGGTACGCAGGCTAATAAATTAGAGCAAGCTGTTGATGCTATGATGGATTTAATGAACAACATGCCAGAAGCAGAAAAGCAATTTAATGCAGCAAAAGAATCTACATTAAAAAAATTAGCAGCGCAACGTATTACTAAATCTAATATTTTTTGGACTTATGAAGGTTTAAAGAAAAGAGGTATTGATAATGATCATAGAGAAGCGATGTACAATACTATCAAAAACATGAAAATGGAAGATTTAAAAGCATTTTTTGATAAAAATGTAAAAGGGGAATCTTACAATGTTATGGTTATTGGTAATAAAAAGGATTTAAATGTTGAATCTTTAAAAAAGTTAGGTAAAATTAAAGAGCTAGATATAGATTATTTGTTTAATTATGTAAATGAAAAAAAGATTAAATCTTAATAAAATAAATTAGAACTATTTAAAATCCTGCTAAAGACTATTCTTTAGCAGGATTTTTATTTTTATATTTGACCTATCAAAACAACTAGGTAATGAAATTATTAGAAAATAAAACAGCTATTATAACCGGAGCTTCTAGAGGAATCGGAAGAGGAATAGCTTTAGAGTTTGCAAAACAAGGAGCAAATATTGCTTTTACATACAGTTCATCTGTAGAAGCTGCAACTGCTTTAGAAAATGAATTAATAGCTTTAGGAGTAAAAGCAAAAGGATATCAATCTAACGCAGCAGATTTTGATGCAGCACAAGAATTAGCTAAAGAAGTACATGCAGAATTTGGTAGTATTGATGTATTAATTAACAATGCAGGTATTACCAAAGATAATTTATTGATGCGTATTTCTGAAGATGATTTTGATAAAGTTATTGAAGTTAATTTAAAATCGGTTTTCAATTTAACAAAAGCTGTTATTCGCCCAATGATGAAACAACGTAAAGGGTCAATTATAAACATGAGTTCTGTTGTTGGATTAAAAGGAAATGCAGGTCAGGCTAATTATGCAGCTTCAAAAGCAGGAATTTTAGGTTTTTCAAAATCTGTAGCTTTAGAATTAGGTTCTCGTAATATTAGAAGTAACGTAGTTGCTCCTGGATTTATTGAAACTGAAATGACTGCAAAGTTAGATGAAAAAGTAGTAGAAGGATGGAGAAATGAAATTCCTTTAAAAAGAGGAGGTACTCCAGAAGATATTGCAAACGCTTGTGTATTTTTAGCTTCTGATATGAGTGCTTATATTACAGGTCAAACTTTGTCTGTTGATGGAGGAATGTTAACTTAAGATATACATATTAAAACAAAAAAGCAGCAATTTTAAATTGCTGCTTTTTTTATAAAAATAATTTTGAATAGATGTTTTGTTATTCAATAGCAGGTAAAATTTTACCAGTACATTCTCCAAATCCGATACGAACTTGATCGTTTTGAGAATAACCACGCATAATAACTGTATCGTGGTCGTTGATAAACTTACGTTCAGAACCATCATTCATTTTTATAGGATTTTGTCCTCTCCAAGTTAATTCTAACATCGAACCAAAACTGTCTTTTGTAGGTCCAGAAATAGTACCAGATCCCATCATATCTCCAGCATTTACAGGACATCCATTTACGGTATGATGTGCTAATTGCTGCGCCATCGTCCAATACATATACTTAAAGTTCGAGTTACAAACTATAGTTTCTTCTTTACCTTCTGGTTGAATTGCCATTTGTAAGTTAATATCTAAACTATCTTTACCTTCTTTTTTCAAATATGGCAAAGGTTCATGTACTTGTTTTGGATTATCAACTCTAAAAGGCTCTAAAGCATCTAAAGTTACAATCCAAGGAGAAATTGTTGAAGCGAAATTTTTACCTAAAAAAGGTCCTAAAGGCACATATTCCCAAGCTTGTATATCACGAGCAGACCAATCATTAAATAAAACCAACCCAAAAATATATTCATCAGCATCTTCAATCGGAATTCTATCTCCTAAATCATTTGCAACCGTTGTAATAAAAGCCATTTCTAATTCAAAATCTAATAATTTTGAAGGACCAAAGTTAGGAGTTGTACTTCCTTCACTAGGGCGTTGTTGCCCAACAGGACGACGAATTGGTGTCCCTGAAGGAATAATAGAAGAGCTTCTACCATGGTATCCAATAGGTATGTGTAACCAGTTTGGTAACAATGCATTTTCTGGATCACGGAATAATGAACCTACATTGGTTGCATGCTCTTTACTCGCATAAAAATCGGTATAATCACCAACAGAAACAGGAAGTTGCATTTCAACTTCATCCATTCTAAAAATTATTTTGTCTTTATGTTCAGCATTGTCTCGTAATTTACCATTGGTAACATCAAAAACATCGGCAATTCTATTACGTACTAAACGCCAAGTTTTACGTCCATCAGCAATAAAATCATTTAAGGTATCTTGTAAAAAAATATCATCTGTTAACGGAATGCCATCAAAGTACCCTAATTGGTGTAAAGCTCCTAAATCAATAGCAAAATCACCAATTCTTGTACCAATTGTTATAATATCATCTTTCGTAATAAATACTCCAAAAGGAATATTTTGTATCGGAAAATCAGAGTTTTTATCAACAGTTAACCAAGATTTTCTATTAGGATTATTTGCAGTTATTTTCATTAAAGTTGTAGTGTTTAATTTTAAACTCAAACCTACATATTTTTTTCAATTAAAACCAATATGAAACTGAAAAAAAATAATTTTTATAAAAAAAGTAAGCAAGTTAATTTATGTTTAAAATTAGATAACAATTGCTTAAAAATTAATTAATAAAATTAGTATTTTTGGTTACTTATTTAACAACACAAAAAATGCAAAAAGATCATCAAATATTTGATTTAATTCAAGAAGAGAAAGAACGTCAGCTAAATGGTTTAGAGTTGATTGCTTCTGAAAACTTTGTAAGTGAGCAAGTAATGCAAGCGCAAGGTTCTATTTTAACTAATAAATATGCGGAAGGATATCCTGGTAAACGTTATTACGGTGGATGTGAAGTAGTAGATGTTGTAGAACAAATAGCGATTGATAGAGCAAAAGAGTTATTTGGCGCAGAATATGTAAATGTACAGCCACACTCAGGCTCGCAAGCAAATACAGCTGTTTTTGCAGCGTGTTTAAATCCTGGAGATACTATTTTAGGTTTTGATTTATCTCACGGAGGGCATTTAACACACGGGTCGCCAGTAAATTTTTCAGGTAAATTATACAATCCTGTTTTTTATGGAGTAGATAAAGCTACTGGACTTATTGATTACAATCATTTAGAGCAGCAAGCTAAAGAACATAAACCAAAGTTAATTATTGCAGGAGCTTCGGCTTATTCTCGCGATATGAATTTTGAAAAATTTAGAGAGATTGCTGATAGTGTAGGTGCTATTTTAATGGCTGATATTTCGCATCCGGCAGGTTTAATAGCAAAAGGTATTTTATCTGATCCATTACCGCATTGTCATATTGTTACCACAACAACACACAAAACATTACGTGGACCTCGTGGAGGAATGATTATGATTGGTAAAGATTTTGAAAATCCGTTTGGATTAAAATTAAAATCAGGAAAACTAAAGAAAATGTCTACATTGATTAATTCTGCTGTTTTTCCAGGAAATCAAGGTGGGCCATTAGAGCATGTTATTGCAGCAAAAGCAATTGCTTTTGGTGAAGCTTTAACGGATGAATTTTTAGAATATCAAATTCAAGTAAAAGAAAATGCACAAGCAATGGCGAAAGCTTTTGTAGCAAAAGGATATGATATTATTTCTGGTGGAACAGACAATCACTGTATGTTAATTGATTTAAGAAATAAAGATATTACAGGTAAAGATGCAGAAATTGCTTTAGGAAAAGCTGATATTACGGTAAATAAAAATATGGTTCCTTTTGATACTCAAAGTCCGTTTGTAACTTCAGGTATTCGTATTGGTACATCAGCTATAACTACGCGTGGTTTACTTGAAGAAGATATGCAAATAGTTGTTGATTTTATTGATGAAGCAATTAAAAACCATGATAATGACGAAGCTTTGTTAGAAATTGCTAATAAAGTAGAAGAAATGATGAGCGCTAGAAGGTTATTTGTAATGTAAAACAATATACTTTAACATAAAAAAAGCAGCCAATTGGCTGCTTTTTTTATTCATTATCGTTTGCACGTTCTATAATTTTTTGTGGTAATGCCTTTTTAGCTTTGGCTCCCATTTTTTTAAGTTTCTCTACACTTGTTATTAGGTTTCCTCTACCATCAACTAACTTATTCATAGCGCTATTGTAATCAGCTTTAGAAGCATCAATTTTTTTACCAATACCAATTAAATCTTGCAATAAACCTTCAAATTTATCATACAAAGCACCCGCTTGCCTTGCTATTTCTAAAGCATTTCGTTGTTGTTTTTCATTATTCCACATTGTATCAATAGTACGTAAAGTAGCTAGTAGCGTGGTTGGTGTTACAATTACAATATTTTTTTCAAAAGCTTTATTATATAAGGTATTGTCTTGATTTAAAGCTACTGCAAAGGCAGGTTCAATTGGCACAAAAAGTAATACAAAATCTGGCGAAGCTATTTTATAAAGATCTTCATATTTTTTTTCTGATAATTGCTCTACATGACGCTTTAATGAATTTACATGCTCTTTTAAAAAGCGTTCTTTTTCTTGAGTATCATCTGTATTTACAAATTGTTCATAGGCAGTTAAAGAAACTTTTGAGTCAACAATCATTTTTTTATTATCAGGTAAATGAATAACAACATCGGGTAAAACACGCTTACCATCATCATTTGTAAAAGATTGTTGCACAAAATACTCTCTATCTTTTTCTAATCCTGATTTTTCTAAAACACGTTCCAACACTAATTCACCCCAATTACCTTGTGTTTTACTATCACCTTTTAAAGCTTTGGTTAAGTTAATAGTTTCTTTACTCATTTGTAAGTTCATTTCTTTTAAGCCTACAATTTGTTGGCGTAAAGCTGAATGATAATCAATACTTTCTTTATGAGTTTTATCAACTTTATCTTCAAAAGTTTTAATTTTTTCTTGAAGCGGATTTAAAATATTTTTAATATTCTCTTTATTCTGTTCAGTAAATTTATTCGATTTTTCATCCAAAATTTTATTCGCTAAGTTTTCAAATTCTTTGGTGAATTTATCTTGTAGTTTTTCAACCTCTTCTTTATTTTCACTTAATTTAAGTTGTAAGTTTTTAAGTTCTTCATTTTTTCGAGCTAACTCAACCGATAAAAATTCTTTTTCTCTACGAACCTCTTCCGTTTCTTTAGCTTGATTTTCTATCCGAAGTAATAAATCTTCTTTTTGTTGTGCAACTGTTTTTTCTCTTTCGCTTTTTTGAATCTCAAAATTTTTAATACTAGCATTAAGCGTATTGTTTTCTTTTTCTAAAATATCTGTTACATTTTTTAGGTTTAACTTACCTAATAAATAGCCTATAAAACCGCCTAAAATTAATCCAGAAACGATAGTGATAATTAATAACAATGTTGTGCTCATTTAAATGAAAATAAAATTAATTGAATAAGCAAATATACAGCAACCGATTATAAAAACACATGTAATTGTTATTGAAAACCACAGGTGTTATTTGTTTTTGATATTAGAGAAATCGTATTTATTAATTGTTTTCTGAAGTATTTTCCAGTGATTACGTAATTGTCTTTTTATTTCAGGAGCATTTAAATCTTCAGAAGCCCTATATGCATAACGCAAGTAGTTTCCTCTAAATTTTCTATGGTAATATTCTGTTATAGCTTTCCCTTCTACGAAATCAGTTTTTTTTGCTGGTAACTCTCTTGTTTTAACGCCTTTGTAACTATATGATCTATAAAGTTTCCTTTTAAATAAAGGAGCTTCATCAAGTAGTAAGGTTTCTTTAATATGCTCAACTCTTTTATGTTTTCTTTTTACAGTTTGTTTCATTTCTCTATAAAACTGCGCAAGATTTTTAGACTTTATTAAAGTTTGATATCCATAAAACTCAAAACCCAAATAGTTTAAAGGAAAGTTCTCTTGCAAACTATTATCCTTTTTTATTTTAAAGGACTGTAAACGATTATTAGTTATTTTAAAAAGTGTTTTTTCTGTTTTCTCTTTTGATATTTTTAAATCAATTTTTGCAACTTCATTTATAATAAAATCTTGAACAAAATTTATTTCATTTTCTTTACATAACACCACAATATCATCAGAATATCGCCTGTAAAATACATTATGTTTTATGGTAAGTTCATTAATTACAGCTTCATCAAAACTTAGCATATACATATTAGCAAGTAATGCACTTATTGGTAAACCTTGCGGAATACCAATTAACTCTTTGTTTTTATTCTTTTTTTGATTTTTATGAATTATAATATCTGATTCTAATAACTCATGTATGTTATCAAAGAACGTGTGTTTACCATTTTTTTTATGTTTAGCCAATTCCTTTTCATCAAAGTGATTATTTTTTGTTTTTAGATCATTTAATTTTACATAAGAAAACCTTGTAACAGCTTTAAAAATATTAAAATGATCTTTTGGCAAGCTTTTGTGACCAAGAATTTTTGCCCAAGCCAATTTTAATTTTTTATGATTTAGAGAAGGAAAGAAATTTTCAATATCTAAAACCAGTGCAACACAATTTTCTCTTTTTTTTATTTCATCAAAAACATCTTTAGCAAAATGTACGTTGTTTTTAAATTTTAGTTTATCGGCTGTTTCTATTTGCCTATATGCTGTTATGGCGCTTGATAGTAATTCGTTTTTTCTTAAATAGGTTTCATATTTAGGAGTAATTATTTTTTGTGTATAATAAGAATAAACATGTGCATCTATATGAGTTGCATATAAAATTTCTCTAATTTTAGAATTAGAAACCATTTTATCAGCTTCATTCATTTTTTTATGCGAACGTCTAAATTCTCCTTTAAATTCAGATTCTTTATACCTGCGTTGTTTAATTTCTTTAAAAATTAAAGGTAAAAAAGAGTGCTTTGCTATTTTTTTAGAGTTAGAAATATAGGTTTTTACTTTTTCTCTAACAGATGTTGGTATCTTATTAGAAAAATGTGGGTATCCTCTGTTTTTAAACCAATCTTTTTCTTTTTTATTTATCATAGCGAACAAAAGTAAGAGAAGTTCTCGCTCGGTATTTAATATAATAAACGTAACATCATTAAATGACTGAGCTATTAACCGTATTCACGATTCCCGATGCAATTGAACGTACATTTGCCTTTAGAGACATGTGTGCAGCTAATAAGAAACTTAAACCTTATACTAATGATAGTAAATAAATTCAAGCACTTTAGGTTCTCTCAAATATTTATATATATGATAGAAGCCTTAACTTTATTTCTTTACTTAACAGAAGATATATCGGATATATCGATGTTAAGTAAAGGAAATTACACTTTAACTAATTCACGTATTCATTAATCCCCATATAAAAAGGTCTGAATTAATTGAAATAAAAAATTTACAATGGCTCAATAAATGTTTATTAAAAATAACTAAAGAACTTCTCTGTTTTATATTGTAAATATAGTTTTTTTCATATTTTTAAAGAAATTTAATTGAAAATGAAAAATGATTTTAAAATAGGAGAGATAGTTACATTAAAAACGCACCCTTTACTATACAATTTAAAAATAAAAGGAGATGGGAAGTTAGTACCACCTTTTATGATAGTTAAAGAGGTTTTTATTGAAGCTAAAACTAAAAAAATATACTCGGAAGAGTTGGGCAAAAAAATAGCTGATAGAGTTAAATATACTTGTGCTTTTTTTGATGATAATAGAACTGAATTTAAAGAGGTTACTTTATACGAATCGATGTTAGCTAAATATAATGAGATTTATATAGCACGGATTGATGAGAATAAAATAGAAAAAGGTGCAAATTATAAATCATTAATAGAAGAAGTAAAAGATTATTCTATTCCTAAATACGATTATTCTAAAATAGTTTTTTTCAAAACAAAAAAGTTTGAAATTTTTAAGAAAAGGGATTCTATAAAAACCGATGGAGAAAAGGATGGAAAAACACCAAAACTACAATATATTGTAAACTATTCTTCACCAGACTTTGTTTTATGTGGAATTAAAAATAACGATAATCAAACAGAATATTATCCAAATGGTAATTTAAAGAAAGAGACTGCCGATATATTATTTAAAGTAAAATGGTTTAATGCTAGTCAAATGAAATTTAGTGATATTTATTTACCTGCAGAATGTTTTACTGATATTCAACCATTTCCATCAAAAAAGCCTTATAACGTTAAGGAATCAGTAGAGAACTAAACTCTACAATAAAAAAATAAAGAGTATTTTTGCAACTTATTTATACTAGATGTTATCTAAATTTATATTTACTACAGTTTTAGGATGGAAGTTTGATGGAGAGTTTCCGAAAGAGCTTAAAAAATACGTGTTAATAGGAGCGCCTCATACTAGTTGGAAAGACTTTTATGTAGGTTTGTTTTCTAAAAACATAACTAAAACACGTCTTAATTTTGTAGGAAAAAAATCATTATTTAAACCTCCTTTTGGTTTTTTTTTTAAAGCGTTAGGTGGCGCCCCTATTGATAGAACTAAAAGCACTAATGTTGTAGATGCAATTGTAAATATTTTTAACTCGAAAGATGAATTTAAATTAGCTATATCACCAGAAGGAACCAGACAATATGTTGATAAATGGAAAACAGGATTTTACTATATTGCTAAAGGTGCTAATGTACCAATAGTAATGCTTGGTTTTGATTTTGAAAATAAACGTGTACGATTATCGAAACCATTTTATGTAACGAATGATATAAAAGCTGACTTTGCACATTTTTATGAGTTTTATAAAAATATAAAAGGAGCAAATCCAACATTATTTAATAACAAAAACCTACTTTAAAAGTAGGTTTTTTAAATTTAAATCAGCATATTTTTCTTTTAAAATAAGAAGAAACTTAAATTGATAGTATATCCTATAAAGTGTAAGTATCTTTGCAAAAAATAAATTTATGTCAAAACAGTTTTCTGATTTAGGAATTAACAAACAGTTACAACAAAGCTTAGCTGATTTAAAAATTTCGGTACCAACAAGCGTACAAGAAAAAACAATTCCGGTTATATTAAATAGAAAAAAAGATCTTGTTGTTTTGGCAAAAACAGGAACAGGAAAAACAGCTTCGTTTGGTTTACCTTTATTGCAATTAATCGATGTAGAGTCAACAAAATTACAAGCAATAATATTAGCGCCAACAAGAGAGCTAGGACAGCAGATATATACTAATTTAGTTTCATTTGCAACACATAATTTAGCCATATCAATCGCAGCTGTTTGTGGTGGAACGCCAATTAAACCACAAATTGAGCGTTTACAAAAAGTAACACATATTGTAGTAGCAACACCAGGACGTTTGGCAGATTTAATTAAAAGAAATGCTATTGATGTTTCGCAAATTTCATACTTTATTTTAGATGAAGCCGATGAAATGGTTAGTGCTTTAAAAGAAGGTTTGGATAGTATTATTAAAGAAGTTCCAAAAAGCAGAAGAACTTTATTGTTTACCGCAACAATGCCAGGAACTGTAAAACAACTGGTTCAGAATTACATGTCTAAAAATGTACTTCAAATTGAAGCGGATATGGAAACTGTAGGTCATCAAGGTATTGAGCATCAATATGTGGTAGTAAAACCAATCGAAAAACTAGAAGTTTTACTGCATTTTTTAAACTCTAAAGAAGGAAAACGCGGAATTATATTCTGTAAAACAAAAGCAGCTGTTAATAAATTAGCTAAAAACTTAGCCATCAATAAATTTTCATCTGGCGCTATTCATGGTAGTTTAACTCAAGGAATTCGTGATCGAATTATGGGACAATTTAGAGAAGGCTATATTGATATATTAGTAGCAACCGATTTAGCTGCTCGAGGCATTGATGTTAAAGAAATTTCGTATGTAGTAAATTATCATTTACCAGATACTTATGATGCTTATGTACATAGAAGCGGGCGAACGGCAAGGGCAGGAGCAACCGGACTTTCACTTACTGTATTACAAGAAGAAGAAATTGATGATATTTCAGATTTTGAAAATGAGTTAGGCATTGTTTTTAAGCCCTTTAAAAAGGCTGATAGTAAAAGTATTGAAGAAAACAATGGTTTATTATGGGCAAAAAAAATATTTAAAACAAAACCTAATCGTGCAGTTTCTGAAGATTTTAAAGCTAAGGTAAAAACGATTTTTCATCATTTAACAAAAGAAGAATTGGTTGATAAAATAATTGCCAATTATCTAGCTGAAAATAATACAGGAAACTCGAAAATAGGTAAGTCTAAAAATAAGGAATAGAACAGTGTTTTCTTTAAATTTGAATTTAATTTCTATTTTATGTAAAAAAAATACAAAAAAATGGAATAAATATTGTAATTTAGAATATATTGGGCAATATGATGATTTTCGTTAAAAATGAAAATTAACATTATTCAAAAAATAAATACAAAAACTATATATTAATTAATCTTATGGCAAAATCTCAGCAATCATTTAACAAGAATGAAAAAGAGAAAAAGCGTTTAAAGAAACGTGAAGATAAAAGAAAAAAGATGGAAGCTCGAAAGGCTGATATAAGAGAGAATGGAAAAACAGGAATTGAATTTGCATATACAGATGCTTATGGAAATTTAACATCTACACCACCAGATCCAGATCAAAAGATAGAGATAAATTTAGAAGACATTCAAGTAAGTGTTCCTAAAACTCTAGAAGGTGATAAAGAAGAATTTGATCCTGTAAGAAAAGGAACTGTTTCTTTTTTCGATTCTTCAAAAGGGTTCGGTTTTATTATAGACGGGGCTGATCAAGAAAAATACTTTACGCATGTTAGTGGAATCATCGATCAGATTTCAGAGAATGATAAAGTTTCTTTTGAACTTGAAAAAGGGATGAAAGGAATGAATGCCGTTAAAGTTACCTTGATTAAATAAACTAATTTTAAAAATTAAAAAGGGATAAATTATATACAATATAATTTATCCCTTTTTTTATTATTGATTAAATTCTTCAAAACTTCCGTCAGTATATAAAAGAACTACTTTTCGTAGTTTTTTTGCACCTCCTGAGAGTTGCGTATTTGAATTAATTACGGGTTCTTCTTCAGATATCGAATTTTCAGAAAACAGAGAAGGTGTTTCTTTTTTATCTTCTTTTAAATTCGTTATTGTTGTTTGTATATCCCTTTTTTCTTTTTTAGGAAAAGATCCTTCATTATACAATAGCCAATATAAATCAACTTCTGGAAATTTATCAATTACCTTCATAACAAAATCTAAGCTAGGTTTATTCCTGCCAGATAATAGGTGAGATATGCTTGAACGAGGCACTTCTATAGTATCAGCAAAAGTTGATGATGTTAAATCGTAATGAGTAATTATTGCTTTTAATCGAGTAAGTAAATCCATAAATAAGTTACAATTGTGAATTACATAAATGAATTGTAAAGGTACACAATTGTAAATTACTATAAAAATCGAATAAGAACAACTATACGTCCTCGTTTGTACTTCATTAAAACTTTAGGTTATGTAGTTTAAATTATTAAAAAACAGTGTTTTATGTACTTAATATAGAGATTTTCAATAGTTTTTAGAGGTTAAGTTGATGTTACGGAAAGAGTCAGGTAAACACATTTGTAAAGATATAGATTTATTTAAACACTTATTTACATATGTAAAAAGCGTGATTTGTTAATGTAAAATGGATATTTAATAACTAATAAACAGAATTATAGCTCTTATAAATTTATAAGTTTACTATTTTTAAGATGTTTAAGTGAGGGTTTATAATGTATATTCAAGTATTATACATAAGATTAAGATATATGAAGCTATAAATACCTAAAACAGCGCGATAATAAGGTTTTTACTCATAATTACAATTGTAAATAACACAAATATATGATTATGTAAATGTAGAATACTACAAACTGAAATAAAAACATCAAGTAATTTACAAATGTAAACTACTTGATGTTTATAAAAGTTAACTTAAAAACAGTCTCATCTATATGTGATACAAACCGAATTGTTCCGTTGTGAGCTTCCATAATACTTTTACTTAAAGTTAAGCCAATTCCAGAACCGTCTTTTCTGGTTGTAAAATATGGAATAAAAATGTTGTCTTTAATATCATTAGAAATACCAATACCGTTATCTATAACAGATAAGTTTATTCGGTTATTCTCTTGATGTAATTTAATTCTGATTTTTGGATTTTCAATACCAACTAAAGCATACAAACAATTAGATAATAAATTTATAAGTACTTGTTCTATTTGTTGTTTGTCAGCATCAATAATTACTTCTTTAGAGAAATCGAATTTTACACTTATTTTTTTAGATGAAAATTCATGTTGAAAAAGCATTAAAGTATTTTTAATAATTTTAGTAAGATCTACTTTCACTTTTTGAGGCAAAGGTAATTCAGCTAACTTTCTATAAGTATCTACAAAAGATGTTAAATGGTATGAACGACGTTTAATTATTTGCAACCCTTGCGATAGCTCTTGTATTGTTTCTTCATCTGTTTGATTTTCTTGTAAAAGAGAATCTAAATTTTCGGCTAAACTACTAATAGGAGTAATGGTATTAATTATTTCGTGAGACATTACATTCATTAATTTATACCAAGCTTCTTTTTCTTTTTTATCAATTAATTGCTGAATAGTTTCTAAAGAAATAATTAAATACTCATATTGATTGGTTTGTGTAACCGAGGTTTTTAAGAAAAAACTTTCTTTTATATCGTTTACATCAATGGTAATAGTATGTTTAATTTCTTGCCATTTAGCTATAAAGTTAGCGAGGTTACCTAGTTTACCTTTCAGTAATTTCCAATTATAAAACTTAGGTATCTTTAAAAATTCGGTAAACGCTTTATTAATTTGAAATACCTCAATATGCTCATTTGTGTCTTTTCTTAAAATAAGAACACCAATACTTAAACTTTCTATAATATTGGTAAGAATTAACGCTTCAGATGTTTTTAAAAGACTTTTTTTTCGGTTTTTTTCTAACAATAAAGCGGTTTTGTTATGTAACTGATTTTCTCTTTTTTTAGATGAAAAAGTATTCGAATAATCATCATGCAACAAACAATCTATCGATTTTTCAATATCAGCAAACAGTTTTGTTAAATAATCAAAAAATAAGAATAGTTGAAAAATAAACAAAAAAGAAAACCCAATAGTATTAATTGAGTATCCGTTTAAATAGGTAAAAAAAACCAGAACTCCGTTTACTATTAATAGTAAAACTCTAATGAGAATTTGAATAAATTGAGGTTTTCCCATTTTATAATTGATGTTTTTCTAGTCGTCTATATAATGCAGCACGGGTTAAGCCTAAATCTTTTGCTGCACGAGAAATATTACCTTGATGCTTTTGTAAAGCTTGTTCAATTAACAACTTTTCAGTTTCTTCTAAGTTTAAACTATTCGCCAATCTAGCTTCTAATTTTTTAGTTGAAAAATGTAAATCTTCTAATTGAATTTCAGTGTTATCTGTAATAATTACAGCACGTTCAACAATATGTTCTATTTCTCTAATATTTCCGGGCCAATGGTATTTTTTTAATCCACCGATGGCTTGTGTACTATATCCGTTTATTTTCTTTCTGTATTTCTGGTTTAGTTTCTTTAAAAAATGATTCGCAAGTAATTCAACATCACCAACACGATCTCGAAGCGGCGGTAAGTTTAATTCGATGGTATTTATTCTAAACAACAAATCCTGACGAAACAATTGCTCTGCTACCATTTTATGAATATTGGCATTTGTAGCACAAATAATTCGCACATCAATAGGGCGTTCTTTACCTTCACCCAAACGAGTTATTTTTCTGTTCTGAACAACCGTTAATAATTTAGATTGTAAATGGAGTGGGAGGTTGCCTATTTCATCTAAAAAAATAGTACCGCCTTTTGCTAATTCAAATCTACCAATAGTATCTTTATGAGCATCAGTAAAAGCTCCTTTTGTATAACCAAATAATTCACTTTCAAATAAATTTTCATTTAAAGAACCTAAATCGACATGAATAAAAGGATGGTTTTTTCTTTCAGATTTTAAATGTATTTCTTTTGCAAATACATATTTACCTGTTCCGTTTTCACCTAAAATTAAAATAGTAGCATCTGTAGGTGCAACTTTTTGCGCCAAGCCAACCGCCGATTTCATTGCTGTAGAAGTACCAATAATGTGTTCAGTTTGTTGATGAAAATCTTTATCATTTAATTTTTGAACGGTTTGTAATTGTGTTGTTTTTCGTTTAGAACGTGATAATTCTATTCCCGAATTTACAATTCCATATAACTTTTCGGTGTTCCAAGGTTTTAATATAAAATCGGTAGCTCCTTTTTTAATCGCATCAACTGCTAAATTTACACTACCAAAAGCTGTCATTAAAAGTACGGTAGTTTCCGGACTTACTTCTTTAATATGCTTTAACCAATACAAACCTTCTTTACCATCTTCATAACCAATACGGTAATTCATGTCTAACAAAACAACATCTATATGGGTTGAAGAAGTTAAATGATTACTTATTTTCTTCGGATTATTTACTGTTATAATTTCGGTAAAATATTTCTTTAAACTAATTCTGGCAGAAAATAATATATCATCATCATCATCTACTATTAATATGGTTGCTTCTTTTTTTCTCATACTACATAGTTAGTCAATTGTTTGAATATGAACAAAAATATGTTCGGTTTTGAACATGTGTAAAATCATTACAAAACTCAAAACCCTGTTTATCAAAGTGTTGCATTTGTGTTTTCTAGTGGCATATTTATGGAGTTAACTATGCCAAACGAAGATAAATTATAATGGATAAGCAGCTACAAACTAAAAACAAAACAACTAAAAAGATGCTAATATGGGGAATTCCAATCGTCTTATTAATGTGTATTATTTTAATGAATTTAACGCGTAAAAAACAAGTTAACATTCATAAAGACAATTTAAGTATTAGAGAGGTTACTCTAGGAAATTTTGAAGATGTTATTCTATTTAATAGTACAGTTGAGCCAAAAACTTCTGTTTTGGTAAATGTCATTCAGGGTGGTTCAGTTTCTGAAATTTATGTAGAAAGCGGACAAATGATAAAAAAAGGAACCCCTTTATTAAAAGTCTACAATCCGAATGCTGAATTAAATTATTTAACGCAAGAAACAGCAATGATTGAGCAGATTAATAATTTAAGAAATTTACGTGTAAGCATTAAAAATCAGCAATTAAGTTTAGATCAACAATTATTGAGTATTAATAATGATTTTAGAAATGCAAAACGTCAATACGATTTAGATAAGAAATTATTCGATAAGGGAGTTGTAGCAAAAAATGATTATGAAAAATCTGCTCAAGAACACTCGTATCAAAAAGAAAGAAACGGTGTAATTAAAAAAAGTGTTTCAGAAGAAAAAAGAAGTAGAGATTTACAATTATTAAGTATAAATTCATCGTTAAATAACATGGGAAAAAGCTTAGAATTGTTAAGAAAAAATAAGGAAAACTTTACTGTAAAAGCACCGGTAGATGGTTTGTTATCGTCTTTTAACCCTATACTAGGAGAAAATTATAATCAAGGACAACCAATCGGAAAAATGGATGTTCTAGACGGTTATAAATTAGTAGCAAATGTTGATGAATACTATATTTCTAAACTTAAAAAGGGAATTAAAGGAAGCGTTTCTGCAAATAATGAAAATTATAAAATAGCCTTATCAAAAATTTATCCTGAAATTAAAAGCGGACAATTTAAAGTAGAATTATTGTTTGAGAAGGATACTTTATCAAACAATATAAAAAGAGGAATGTCTTTAAAAAGTAAAGTTTTTTTATCGGGTAAAACAAAAGCTTTATTAATACCTAAAGGATTATTTTATCAAAGTACTAACGGTAAATGGGTTTTTGTTTTAGACTTTGATAATAAAGCGGTAAAAAGAAACATTAAAATTGGTAGAGAAAACCCTTTTTATTATGAAGTTTTAGAAGGTTTAAAAGAAGGTGATAAAATAATTACTTCAAACTATGATGATTTTAAAAATGTAGAGGAAGTAAATATAAATGAATAAAAAAATATAAATGTTAGTTTGAGCGCAATCGAAAACTATGAAATTAAACGATTAAAAACATATTAAAATGATAAAAATAACAGATTTAGTAAAAATATACAGAACAGAAGAGGTAGAAACAACCGCTTTAAATAAATTAAGTTTAGAGGTTAAAAAAGGGGAATTTGTTTCAATTATGGGAGCATCGGGCTGCGGTAAATCAACTTTATTAAATATTATCGGTTTATTGGATGCTCCAAATGATGGAAGTTATTTATTTGACGAGACAGAAGTTGCTAAATTTAATGAAAAAGAAAGAGCAAGCTTACGTAAAGCAAACATCGGTTTTGTTTTTCAAAACTTTAATTTAATTGATGAGTTAACTGTTTATGAAAATGTAGAATTGCCTTTAATTTATAATAAAGTTAAAGCATCAGAAAGAAAAATAAGAGTTACAGAAATTTTAGAAAGAATAGGTATTGCACACAGAGCAAAACATTATCCATTGCAATTATCTGGTGGTCAGCAGCAAAGAGTTGCTGTTGCAAGAGCTTTGGTTACAAACCCTAAGTTAATTTTAGCAGATGAACCAACAGGAAATTTAGATAGTAAAAGTGGTAATGATGTAATGGAATTATTAACAGAGTTACACGCAACAGGTGCAACAATTGTTATGGTTACGCACTCATCATACGATGCGCAATTTTCATCTAGAGTTATCACTTTAAAAGATGGAGAAGTAATATCTGAGAAAAAAAATGAACACACAATTGATGTTTTAATTAACTAATTTAAAAAGAAGTTTTATGTATCAAATATGGTTAAAAATATTCTTTAGGAATAGTAAGAAGAACTGGTTAAATACATTAATTAATATTAGTGGTTTAACTTTAGGCTTGGCAGGTTTGCTAATTGTTTTATTATATATAAATGAAGAAAAAAGCTATAATCAATGGAACCCTAATAAAGATAATGTATATCGAGTTAACCTTAATCGACCAACATCAGGAGAGGTTTGGTTTACCGTAAATGCAGGAATGTACTTAACATATCCAAAAGAATTGCCAGAAGTAACTAAAGCTTTAATGGTTAATCCATTTTATAGAAGTAAAGTTGTGCAATATAAAGATGGTTTTGAGTTTAATAATAAAACTATCTCAACTGAACCTCAGTTTTTTGATTTTTTCCCGTTTGAAATTTTAGAGGGTTCAACTCAAAAATTTGCTGAAACAAGAAAAAATATAGCGCTATCTAAAGACTATGCAAATAGAATTTTTAAAGGAGAAAAAGTTGTTGGAAACACTGTAAAAATAGATGATGAAAGTTATATAGTAGCTTGTGTTTATAAAATTCCAAAAAATTCACATCAAGAACCTGATCTATTAATGCAATATAGTGAAGATTTTGAGGTGCATTGGGGTAATCATAATAACGAATTATTTTGTAAAATTACTGAAGGAACAGATTTAGAAGCTCTAAAACAAAAGATGGATGCTATAATTATTAATAAAGCATACAAATCTGAAATTGAAGAAAACGGGCTTACCATAGCCGAATTTGAAAGTCGCTATGGTTTTCCGACCGTAGTTTTTGATAAGTTGAATACGATGTATTTACATAATACTGCAAAAAGAGCAGGACCAAGTGGCACAGGAAACTACCAACTGTTAATGGTTTTGTTAGGTTTATCTATATTATTAATAATAATTTCTTGTGTAAATTTTATTAATTTATCTGTTGCTACAGCAACTCAAAGAGCAAAAGAAGTAGGGGTAAAGAAAACACTTGGCTTATCAAAAAAACAACTAACGTTTCAATACATATTTGAAATTGTTTTGCAAGGATTTATATCTTTTATATTATCATTAATTATTGTAGAATTAGCATTGCCTTTTTTTAATGAATTTGTTGAAACAGATATTTCAATACTACATACAAACTCATTATTTACTTTGTTATTATCGGTAATATTTGTATCTCTTTTAGTAGGGAGTATTCCAGCATTTTATCTGTCAAATTTTAAAGCAGTAGAGGTTTTAAAAGGAAGTATTTCTAAAAGTAAAAAAGGAAATTTTATAAGAAATATGATGCTTGGACTTCAATTTTTAATTTCAGGGTTCTTTATTATCAGTATGCTAATTGTTGGTAATCAAATTAATTATATGATGAAAAAAGATTTAGGCTTTGATAAAAAACAAGTCTTATCTGTTGATGTATATAGCTTGCCTAATAAATTTAAAAAATTTAAGTTAGCTCAAGAAGTTTTATCGAAAAATAAAAATATTGTGGCGGTAACAACAAGTATGTTTGTTCCTGGAGAGGGGTTTGTAAATGGTACATCTTTAAGGCATCCTAAAAACGATAAAAGTTTTAATTCTGCGTCAAATTTAGTAGCATATAATTATTTAAATTTTGCTAAGATTAAAATAATAAAAGGAAGAGATTTTTCAAAGGAAATTGCTTCAGATAGTATTAATAAAATTATAATAAATGAAACTGCCGCTAAAAAACTAGGTATTTATAATAAACCTTTAGGAGAAAAATTAACTTTAGGTTGGTTAGACGATAATGATAGTACTAATAATTTTGAAGTAATTGGTATGGTAAAGGATTATCATTTTGATGGTTTTGACACAAAAATTTCACCAATGTTTTTTATTCCTTGGAAAAGTTTTGATTTTACGCATAGATGGATTCCTGCTATTCAGTTTAAAATAAACTCTAATAATATTGATAAAACTATTACAGCGATAGAAACTTTTTGGAAACAAAATATTGATGCAAAATACCCTTTTTCTTATGAGTTTTTAGATAAAAAGTTTGCAAAAACTTATAAGAAGTATCAGAAGCAGCAAACACTATTCCTGGTACTTTCTTTACTAGTTATCTTAATATCATTATTAGGGTTGTTTGCCTTAGCAACTTTAACAATTCAACAACGATTAAAAGAAGTTGCTATTCGTAAAACACTTGGCGCATCAGTAAAAGAAATTATGTTCCAATTGTTGCAGAATTTTTTAAAGATTGTACTAATTTCTTCAATAATATTAATTCCAATAGCTTATTATTTTATGCAAAATTGGTTGCAAAACTTTGTTTATAGGATAGATATGCCAGTGTTACCTTATGTTTTAACGCCTATTATTTTAATCATCTTGGTGTTTATTGTTGTTGGTTTTAAAGCTTATAAAGCAACAAAAATTGATTTAATTAAATATTTAAAGTTTGAGTAATATATCAAAAAGGCAGCTCATAAAATAACATGTATTTATGAGCTTCTTTTTTAATTAATTATTTTTATTTAAAGACTTATAACTATTGTAACTTTTGCTGAAAAACATGTAAGTTATTCAAAAGAATAATGGTTATTATTTTATAAAAGAAGATAATAACTATTTCTATATGATATTATACAATTCAAAAGGATTTTAAATACCTTCGTTTTATTATTTAAAATTATTAAAACCTAAAGTAAGTTTATAATAACCTATAAAGTATGATAACACAATATTCAATTATAATAGTAGACGATCATAGTATGTTTTTAGATGGTTTGCGTAGTATTATTTCTGAAGAAAAAAATATAGATATAATATTAACAGCCACAAAAGGAACACAGGTACTTAAGTATTTACAAATAAATCCTACACAAAAAGTAGATTTAATAATTACAGATATTAATATGCCTGAAATGGATGGTGTTGCTTTAAACAAGGCTATAAAAGAGCAATTCCCAACAATAAAAACATTAGTTGTTAGTATGCTGGAAGATCCTGTTAAAGTTCAAAATTTAATTGAATCAAAAGCAAATGGTTATTTATCAAAAAATGCTGAAAAAACTGAATTATTAAAAGCCATAAAAATTATTTTAAATGGCGAAAATTATTTTTCACCAAGAATAAAAAGTATTTTAATGGAAGCCATGTTTACAGCTAAAACAAAATCTCAAGTTTCATTAACAAAAAGGGAAAAAGAAGTTTTAAAACTTATAGCTAAAGAATTTACCACTAAAGAAATTGCATCACAATTATTTTTAAGTAAACATACAATAGAAAGTTATCGAAAAAATTTAATTTCAAAATTAAATGTACGTAATCTTGCTGGTTTAACACGTTATGCTATGGAAGAAGGCCTTTTAGATTAACATAAATAATTATACCCCTGAAAACAGGGGGGTATAATTTCACGGTATTTCGTCTGAAATAAATATATTAATTCCTGCAATTTTGCAGCATACATTTATACAATCAATTAAAAAATAAAAATTATGATTTACGGAATTACATTAATCCTTTTAAGTATCATCGCAGTACCTTCTTTAATTTTAGCAAAGAAACCTAATGCACAAGAATTATTAGATAAAATTGAGCCTTATCAAGGTTGGATTGGTTTGGTTTTTTGTTTAGCAGGTGTATGGGGTATTATTTCTGCTTTTTTAAATATGGGATGGATAACCTCATTACCTATTTGGTGGGTAACTCTTTTAGCAGGAAGTGTAGTGCAAGCTGTATTAGGGTTTATGTTAGGTTTTGGAATGATTAATAAAATATTATTAAGTAAAAATGAAGCTGCACAAGAAAAAGCTGCTTTGTTAAGAGAAAAATTAGCTCCAAAACAAGGAAAATTAGGAATCTTCGGACTTATTGTTGGAGGATGGATGATTGTAGCATCAATATTATTTATATAAGCATACAAAATAGTGAAAAAGAAGGGGAATCTAAAAAGTAATTTTTAGATAATTAAAGCCTGTGCATTTTATAATTGTGCAGGTTTTTTTATTATTTTGATAAAACAAAAATTAAACAGCAACTAATTTTGCATATTTCATAAAATAATCTTCTAAACGTTTTAAAATAGGGGGCATTTTTTCTGAATACATTACAAACTGACATTTATTAATGCTTTGAGTAATAGCCATAACAGCAGTGTAAGCAGAGTTTTGAGTTAAAAAATCAGCATCGTCAATACAAAATATTTTTACCTGTGAAATACTTAATCCCTCTAATAATAATAGTTTATTTACTATTTTAGGTGTGGCTATTAAAACATCAATGCCTTCAAATATTTCAGATTTTATTACATCAATATGAAGTCTTTCATCACCAAAATATACCCGTAAAGGATGATGTCTTGTATATTTTAAAAACTCATTGTACAACTCTAATACTTTCTCATTATTTTCTGCTAAAATAATAGCTCTAGGAGCATTTCCAATAGCTTCAAATTTTAATTTATGTAATGTAGTAAGTACCAGCGCAGTTGTTTTTCCACTACCAACTGAAGCCGTACAGAAAACGTTTGAACCACTTTTTATTACAGGAATACTTGCTTTTTGAAAAGGTGTAGGTGTCGTTATATTAAGAGAGGTTAATTTTTCTTTTATATCAACATGTAATTTTTTAAATGGCATAAAATAATTGTTTAATTGTACTGATTAAGTAAAAGCGACAAATATACAATTAAATGGCTGTTTTTGTAATTTAATGTTTTTTATAATGAGCATTATTAATAAAAAAGTAGCTGAAAAAACACAGTTTTAAAATCTCAGATATGGGATTCATTGCCTAAAAACAAAATAATGTTTTAGACAATAAATTTTCCCACCCTTTTAGTGTTGAAAGAATTTATTTAAAGTAAGAAAAATCCTCTCCTTCTTCAATCTTTAATAAACTTTCATATATCATTTTAATAACGTTTTCAACATCTTCACGATGTACCATTTCAACCGTTGTATGCATGTAACGTAATGGTAAAGAAATTAAAGCGGAAGCAACCCCTCCGTTACTATAAGCAAAAGCATCTGTATCAGTACCAGTAGCTCTTGATAAAGCCGAGCGTTGAAAAGGAATTTCGTTTGCTTCAGCAGCATCAATAATTAAATCACGTAATTTTTGTTGTACAGCAGGAGCATAGGCAACGACAGGGCCTTTACCAAGTTCTAAAAGACCTTCTTTTTTCTGATCAATCATTGGTGTTGTAGTATCGTGTGTTACATCAGTAACAATTGCTACATTAGGTTTAATGGTTTGTGTAATCATTTCAGCTCCACGTAAACCTATTTCTTCTTGTACAGAGTTTGTGATGTATAATCCGAAAGGTAATTCTTTCTTATTTTCTTTTAATAAGCGAGCAACTTCGGCAATCATAAATCCACCCATTCTGTTGTCTAGCGCTCTACATACAAATTTATCTCCATTTAAAATATGAAATTCATCTGGATATGTAATTACACAACCAACATGTATTCCTAGTTTTTCAACTTCTTCTTTCGTAGCACAACCTGTATCGATAAAAATATTATCTGGTTTTGGTGCTTCTTCATTAGCTTTATTACGGGTATGAATTGCTGGCCAACCAAATACTCCTTTTACGATGCCGTTTTTACCATGAATGTTAACAATTTTACTAGGAGCAATTTGATGATCTGAGCCTCCGTTACGAATCACGTAAATTAATCCGTTATCAGAGATGTAATTTACATACCATGAAATTTCATCGGCATGTCCTTCAATTACTACTTTGTATTTAGCATCAGGGTTTATTACTCCAACTGCTGATCCGTATGTATCTGTAATAAATTCATCAACATAAGGTTTTAAGTAATCCATCCAAATTTTTTGCCCTTCCCATTCATATCCAGTAGGGGCAGCATTGTTTAAGTATGTAGCTAAGAAATCGATAGATTTCTCATTTAAAATTGATTTATTTTTAGCCATAATATGTAATGTTATTTTTGTTATTCCTCTTCTTCTTTTTTAGAATCTGGCCCCCAAAAACGTCGTTGTTCACGATATGCTTGTTCTTCTTTAATTTGTTTAGGGGTTAGTACTTTTAAAAAGGAAGGATGCTGTTCGATAGCATATTCTATTTTTTCAACAATATTAGCAACACTTTCATTTTCATAATCAATATCTAAAGGTTCTTTGATAACCATTGATTGTAAAACGTTTCGTTTTTTTATCATCAATCCTTTTTTATCAAAAGAACGTCTAAAACCATCAATAACAATAGGTACTACTACAGGTTTATAGGTTTTTATAATGTGTGCTGTACCACGGCGAATAGGTTTGAAAGGTGTTGTGGTTCCTTGCGGAAATGTAATTACCCAACCATCATCTAAAGCTTTTCGAATGTTAGAAATGTCAGACATTTTTACTTGTCTTTTTACATCTTTACCGTCACTTCGCCAAGTTCTTTCAACAGATACAGAACCTACATAAGCAAATATTTTAGGTAATATACCAGATCGCATTGTTTCTCCAGCTGCAATATAGTATAGGTTTAATTTAGGGTTCCATAAATAGCCTACGTTTCTAATATTATCATCACGTCCTTTTAAAGCAGCGTTAAATACATGAAACATTGAAGCTACATCAGCAAAATAAGTTTGGTGATTAGAGATAAATAATACATTTTTATCAGGTAAATTTCTAAGCACGTCCATACCTTCAATTTGTAAGTTATTGAATTTACGGTAACGTCCATGCGATATGATACCTAACGTTTGTATAAGAAAACGTTTAATAAATAATATATGACCAAATGGGTTCCTTTTGAATAAAGGCATTTATAATTATATTTTTAGTGTAAGTGCTAAATTACAAAAGAAATAGAAAATATTAGAGCTTAAATAAATCTTTAATTTCTGATAACATCATGGCTGTTGCCCCCCAAACAACGTAATTATTTAGTTTAAAGCAAGGTACCTTAATTTTTTTCATGTAAGAAGTTTCCATACTTACAGATGTTAAATTACAATCATTAAATAAATCACTAATTAAAACTTCAATAATATTAGCTACTTCATAATTAGGTTTAAAAACAGGTTTTGTTTTGGTAAAACCAATAAAAGGAGCCACTAAAAAATTACTAGGTGGTATATAGGAATCTGAAAGTTGTCGAATAATCTTTATATCTTTAGGTATTATACCTACTTCTTCAAATGTTTCCCTTAAAGCTGTTGTTTTAAGATTTTTATCTTCGATATCAATTTTTCCACCAGGAAAACTAACTTGAGCAGAATGTTTACCGTTATAACTTGCTCTTTCTGTTAGTAATAATCGTGTTTTATTATTTTTATCAGGATAAAATAAAGCTAAAACAGCTGCTTTTTTTGGATTTTTACTGTTGATTAATTCTTGAGAAAATTGAGTTCTTAACTTTGGTGATAATTTTAACTGCGAATGCAATCCTCCCAAAGGTTTGTTTTGTAATTCGTTAAGTTGATTTGTGAAATCAGAAAAAGTCATTCAATTTTAGTATTTTAAAGCAAACATATAAATTCACAAAGTTAAAAATATAATAATTTGGCTTGAATTTTGATTTATGCTAAAAATAATTAATATTTAATAAATGAACACAAAAAATAAATACAAAAAATTAGCATTAAGTTTAGTGTTTGACGCCATAGGGTTTTTATCATATATAATACCAGGTATAGGTGAGCTACTTGATGTAATTTGGGCACCAATTTCTGCCTATTTAATGACTAAAATGTATAAAGGTAATAAAGGTAAAATAGGGGCAGCAGTTTCTTTTATCGAAGAAGCAATGCCTGGTTTAGATGTAATACCAACATTTACATTAATGTGGTTATTTACTCATGTTTTTACAGCTAATCAATCAAAAAAAACAATTGAAATTTAACTTATTTATTTCAAATTTAATGATTTAAATTATTCGTAAAACAGGTAATAATTACTTAAGATAAAGAGTCTGGTAAATCAATGTAGTTTTTTCTTTTATTTTCCGTAAATTCGCAGGCTTAAACTTAGAGATTGATTATGAAAATATCATATAATTGGTTACGACAATTTTTACAAACCGACTGGGAAGCTGAAAAAACTGGAGAATTATTAACAGATTTAGGCCTTGAAGTAGAAGGTATTGAAACTGTAGAAAGTATTAAAGGAAGTTTAAAAGGGATTGTAGTTGGTGAAGTAAAAACATGTGTAAAGCATCCAAATGCAGATAAACTTAAAGTTACTACCGTAGATTTAGGTGACGGAAAACCTGTACAGATTGTATGTGGAGCTCCTAATGTTGATGCTGGACAAAAAGTACCAGTGGCAACTGTTGGAACCACCTTATATGATGAAAAAGGAGAAGGGTTTAAAATTAAGAAAGGTAAAATTAGAGGAGAAGAAAGTCATGGAATGATTTGTGCCGAAGACGAGTTAGGTTTAGGTAAAAGTCATGACGGAATTATGATTTTAGACGACGCTATTGCGCCAGGAACTTTGGGTTCAGAAGTTTTTAATATTGAAACCGATTACGTTTTTGAAATTGGTTTAACACCAAATCGTGCTGATGCAATGAGCCATTTTGGAGTAGCTCGTGATTTACGTGCAGGGTTAATTCAGCAAGGAACAAATATAGAGTTGATATCTCCTTCAGTATCTGATTTTCATGTAGACGAACGTACTTTAAAAATTGATATTGAAGTTGAAGATAAAAACTTAGTGCCTCGCTATTGCGGAATTACAATTACAGATATTGAAGTAAAAGAATCTCCAGAATGGATTCAAAATAGATTAAAAGCCATAGGGATTGTGCCTAAAAATAATATTGTAGACATTACAAACTATGTTTTACACGAATTAGGACAACCTTTACATGCTTTTGATGCAAATAAAATACGAGGAAATAAAGTACTTGTTAAAACTTTAGAAGCTGGAACAAAATTTACAACTTTAGACGAAGTTGAAAGAACATTAGATGCTGATGATATAATGATCTGTGATGCCGATGATAATCCATTATGTATTGGTGGAGTTTTTGGAGGAATAACATCTGGAGTAACCGAGCATACAACTTCGGTTTTCTTAGAAAGTGCGTATTTTAACCCAGTTTCTATCCGTAAAACAGCCAAAAGACATGCGTTAAATACTGATGCTTCTTTCCGTTTTGAAAGAGGAATAGATGTTAATTTAACTAAATATGCCTTAAAACGTGCCGCATTATTAATTGAGGAGTATGCTGGAGGAAAAATGTCTTCTGATATTTTAGATTTTTATCCAGAAAGAATTGAAGATTTCGAAGTTTTCTTATCTTTTGAAAATACATATAAATTAATAGGACAAGAGATTCCAAGAGAAACAATCAAAAACATTTTAGCTTCTTTAGAAATTAAAATAAACAGTGTTACCGATGCTGGGTTAGGCTTAGTAATACCATCTTACAGAGTAGATGTACAGCGTGAAGCTGATATTATTGAAGAAATTTTAAGAGTTTACGGATATAATAATATTGAGTTTTCTCATAAATTAAACACATCTATTTCTTTTGATAGCGATAAAGAAGTTAAAATTGAAAACATTGTAGCAAACCAATTAACCTCATTAGGGTTTAATGAAACAATGGCTAATTCTTTAACCAAAGAAGATTATGTTGCCTTGTCTGATAATTTAAATCCAGCGAATAACGTAGAAATGTTAAATCCGTTAAGTAACGATTTAAAAGTAATGCGTCAATCGTTATTATTTAGTGGTTTAGAATCTGTTTCGTATAACATTAACAGAAAAAACAATACGCTAAAATTTTATGAATTTGGTAAAACATATCATAAATACGAAAGTGGGTATCAAGAAGACAAGCATTTAACCTTATTTGTTACAGGAAATAGAACTAAAGATAGCTGGAAAACAGCTAACAAAACATCTGATTTCTTTTATTTAAAGGGAATTGTAACTAGTTTATTAAGTCGATTAGGCTTAGAAAAACTAAAAACATCACCAGTAAAGGCAGATATATTTTCTGAAGGAATTGTATTAAGTTTAGGTAAAACTAAATTAGTAGAATTTGGAGTGGTAAAAAGAGCTATTTTAAAAGAGTTTTCTATTAAGCAAGAAGTATTATTTGCTGATTTTAATTGGCAAAATATTTTGAATTTTGTGGGTAAGAAAAACATTAAAGTAACTGATTTGGCAAAATTTCCATCAGTAAAACGTGATTTAGCATTATTGCTAGATGATAAGGTTGAGTTTAAAGAAATTTACAATCTTGCTTTTCAATCAGAAAAGAAACTTTTAAAAGAAGTAGATTTATTTGATGTTTATGAAGGCGATAAACTACCTGAAGGTAAAAAATCGTATGCAGTTAGTTTTGTTTTACAAGATGAAAATAAAACGTTAGCAGATAAACAAATTGATAAGATAATGCAAAAATTACAGCAAACATTCGAAAAGAATTTAGCAGCTGTTTTAAGATAATTAAGAAGCTCCAATTTTTATTGGGGCTTTTTTTATGAAATTTTACGTCATTCTGAACCTGTTTCAGAATCACATCAAGATAAGTTAATTATGAGTTACTGAAATTAATTAAGTATAACAAAAAAACAAACACATGTATAAAATATTAATCCGTCCGATATTCTTTCTTTTTGATCCAGAAAAGATTCATTATTTTACTTTTTCATTAGTAAAATTCATGACAAAAATTCCATTCGTAGCTTCAATATTTAGAGGGTTGTATCAAGTAAATGATAAAAAATTAGAACGTAATTTATTCGGACTTACATATAAAAACCCTGTTGGGTTAGCTGCAGGTTTTGATAAAAATGCAGTGTTATATAATGAATTAGCAAACTTCGGATTTGGTTTTGTAGAAATAGGAACTGTAACTCCTAAAGGGCAGGCAGGAAATCCGAAGAAAAGATTGTTTCGTTTAAAAGATGATCAAGGAATTATTAATAGAATGGGATTTAATAATGAGGGATTGGCTATTGCCATTGAACAATTAAAAAAGAATAAAGGAAAAATAATTATTGGAGGTAATATTGGTAAAAATACTGATACTGCTCCTGAAAATTATACTGAAGATTATATAGCGTGTTTTAAAGGCTTACATCCATATGTTGATTACTTTGTATTAAATGTAAGTTGCCCTAATGTTGGTAGTCATGCAAAATTAGATGATGTTGAGTATTTACAAGAATTGATTACTGAGGTTCAACAATTAAATACTAAAGAAGCTGTTCAAAAACCAATATTATTAAAAATAGCTCCAGATTTAAATAACCAACAATTAGATGAAATAATTGAACTGGTTGCTAAAACTAAAATAGATGGAGTAATTGCATCAAACACATCTGTAAATAGAGATAATTTAAAAGCATCAAAAGAAATATTACAAGAAATAGGTAATGGTGGTGTAAGTGGACAACCTGTAAAAGAAAAAAGCACAAAAGTTATTAAATATCTGGCAGATAACTCAAACAAAGCCTTTCCTATTATTGGAGTAGGAGGTATTCACTCTGAAAAAGATGCTTTAGATAAAATCAATGCTGGCGCTGATTTAGTGCAAATTTACACAGGTTTTATTTACGAGGGACCAAGTTTGGTAAAACGAATTAATAAAGCAATTTTAGCTAAAAGTTAAAATATGTTCGAAACGTTAATCTCTTTTGTTTTAGCTACTGCTACTTTGGCTTTTTCGCCAGGGCCAGATAATATTTTTGTACTAACACAAAGTATTGTACACGGTAAAAAATATGGTTTAGCAACAGTTGTTGGTTTAATGACAGGTTGCATAATTCATACAACATTAGTAGCTTTTGGGGTATCAGAAGTAATTAAACAAAACCCTAATTTATTTTTTATCATTAAGGTGTTTGGAGCGTTGTATTTACTATATATAGCTTTTCAGGTATATAAAAGCGATGCTAAAATTGCATTTTCGACAGAAAATATAGTTAAAAAGTCTACTTTCGAATTGTTTAAAAAAGGCTTTTGGATGAATGTATTAAACCCGAAGGTTACTATTTTCTTTTTAGCTTTTTTTCCACAGTTTTTGTTTTCAAAAACGATTTCAACGGTAGTTCAATTTTACGTTTTAGGAGGACTGTTTATTATAACTTCTTTTCTAATATTTTCAACAATTGCTGTTTTGGCAGGAAGTATTTCAGCTTCAATAAAAAAGAATGCCCAAATAGGAGTATTTCTAAAATGGGCTCAAATTGTAGTTTTTATAGCTATTGCTGTTTTAATTTTACTATAAGAATAATCTCATGTGTTAAAAAGACTTTTGTAATGTCAGTTTGAGTGATTTTTGCTAAAAAATCGTATCGAGAACTAATTTAGAATCTGAAATATTAATTCTCGATATAATTTTTTACGCATTATTAACCGTAAAACTCATTCGAATTTAAAATGTTTTATCAAAAACCTAAACTTGTTTCAGGTTATCGTAAAGAGAATAATAAAAACTACAAATCAATCTTCAGTAACATACCCCCAATTTTCACCCGTTTTTATTCGATGCAATTGCATTTCGGATACCCCAAATTGTCTAGCTAAAATTTTTAAACGAGTTCTCCTATTCGGATCATTTAATTTTCTTTTAAGAAATTTAACCCTAGTTTCAGTAAGTTTTGAGGTTCTTGCTTTGTGTACCTTATTCACATATTCAGGGTTAGTATATTGATGCACCTCTTTTTCCCTCTTTGTAGCCCATTTAAGGTTTTCAACCCTGTTATCTTTTTTATCGTAATTTAAATGAATTACATAAAGTTGATCCTCATTACGCTCTAAAAAAGCTTCTGCAACTAATTTATGAACATACCTACTGGTATTTTTTCCGTTTACACGTTGTTTTAAAGGTAAATTTTGATAACCATTTATAAAATATTCATTTACTAAAGATTCTTCCTCATTTTTGCAATTAATAATCCTTCCGTAATTAGATATTTTAAATTTTTCTTTTTCAGCTATTTTATTGTCAAATACTATTTCTTTCCACTTTTCATTTCTATAGTTTCGTATCATCTTCCAATATTTTATCTGAACTTAAATAATAAATAGCACTTTATTATTTTATGTAAAAATACACATTTTGTTTGATTACCAATTATTTTTAAGCAACAACTGGTTTATATGCTCATAATGATGCTTACAATGCCAAGCATAAATCCCTATATTTTGTTTTAAAGAAACTTTTTCATTTCCTTCTGGATGTATAAAAAAAGTGTTTAAATCAGTTTCTGATAAACCTTTTAAAAGATACACCCATTTAGCGTGTAAAGCTTTTAAAGCATCTAAGGATAAATGTATAGGTGCAGCTTTTGAATCAAATAATTCAGCCCATCGATCTTCGTAATAAGCTTTAATTATTGGTTTATCTTCAGTTAAAGCCCATTTAAAACGAGTGTATGAGTTATGATGGCTATCTGCACAGTGATGAATTACCTGCCTTACCGTCCATCCTCCATCTCTATAAACAGTGTTTAATTGTTGTTCAGATAAATGTTTTACTAAAAGCTCTAATTTTATAGGAAACTCTTCTAAAACGGTTATCCATTTCTTTATTATTTTTGATGATATTTTGGTAGGAATATTTGGTTTTCCTATCGGATATTTTAAATGCTCCATTAATTTTTTTTCGTTTTAATTAGCCTAGTTAAAGTTCTTTTTGCACTGTTGTTTTCTGGATTAATAGCTAATGCTTTCTTGTAAAACTCTATAGCTTTTAAAGTATCCTTTGTTTTTAAATAAGCATCACCAGTGCTATCATAAGTGTTTGAGCTGTTAGGGTACAGTTCTATATTAATTTTAAAAATAGCCAAAGCTTTTTTATATTGATTATCTCTAATATATTGATACCCTAATCTATTAAAGGTGTTTTCTCTGATGATAACATTTAAACTATCCTTTTCTTTAATTTTTTTATAACCAAGTAATGCTGCTTTATAGTTGCCTTGATTAAAATATTCTTTAGGTGTTTTTTCTCCGTCAGTTAATTTATTAAAAATATAGGTATTATTTTTATGTTCTCTTTTTTTAGCTAATGCAATATTATTTTTAGAAGTATTAAAAATCAATTTTTCATTTAATTCACTAACATAAAAAGTACTATCATTAATTTTTAAAGGAGTTAAATTTTGGTTACGCCAAGTTAAAAACAAAGTACCATCATTAAATTTAACTTCAATAATTTCATCAGCATTAAAAAAGTAGCGTCCAGTGGTTTTTTTAATAAAATCAGCAGAGTTTTTACTTGGTGTACAACTTATAAAGAGTAATATAATTCCAGTAAAAAAAAGTTTAGTTTTCATTGTTTTAATAGCTTTTAGTAAAAATATATAAATAAGACGACTTACTTGATAAATAGTTACAATCACTTATTTTTTACTTGGCATAACAATTGACTTATATATTATAGAAAAACAGTGTTTATTTATTTAAAACATTGTTTATTAGATATTTACGTTTTTAATAGTGTTTTTTTTATTGTTTTAATTAACATAAAAATGTCACTATGACATACATACAAGATATGAGCAAATCAAAAATTATACATTTAGACAATTTGTCGCTTCAAGATGCTTTTAATGAAGATTCTGAATTGATACCTTTATTAACTCCTGAAGACGAAGAAATAATAAATAAAGAAGAAGTTCCATCTGAATTACCAATATTACCGTTAAGAAATACAGTATTATTTCCTGGTGTTGTAATTCCAATTACCGCTGGTAGAGATAAATCTATTCAGTTAATAAAGGATGCAAACAAAGGTGATAAAGTAATTGGAGTAGTAGCGCAAAAAGATGGTAATGTTGAAAACCCAGGATTAAACGACATTCATAAAACTGGAGTTGTAGCACAAATATTACGCGTTCTTAAAATGCCTGATGGTAACACAACAGTTATCATCCAAGGAAAAAAACGTTTTGAGATTGATGAAATTACACAAGAAGAACCATACTTAAAAGCAAAGGTTCATGAAGCGGTTGATGATAGAGAAGTTGATGATCAAAAAGAATTTGATGCAATTATAGAATCTATAAAAGAGCTAGCTTTAGAGGTTATTAAAGAAAACCCAATGTTACCTTCTGAAGCTTCATTTGCTATTAAAAATATTCAATCAAACTCGTTTTTAGTAAACTTTATTTCATCAAATATGGAGTTAAGTGTAGCTAAAAAACAAGTGCTACTTGAAAAAGATAGTTTAAAAGAGCGAGCACTTTTAACATTAAAAAACCTTGATAAAGAACTTCAAAAATTACAGTTACGTAATGATATTCAGTCTAAAACACGTTCTGATTTAGATAAGCAACAACGTGAATATTATTTACATCAGCAATTAAAAACCATTCAAGATGAATTAGGTGGTGTTTCTCATGATCAGGAATTAGATGAAATGAGAGTTAAGGCAAAATCTAAAAAATGGACTAAAGAAGTTGCTGCTACTTTTGAAAAGGAATTAGGTCGTTTAAAACGAATGAATCCTCAAATGGCAGAATATGGTGTACAGCGTAACTATTTAGAGTTGATGTTAGAGTTGCCTTGGAATGTGTATTCTGAAGATAAATTTGATTTAAAACGAGCTCAAAAAATATTAGATAGAGATCATTTTGGGTTAGAAAAAGTTAAAGAACGTATTATTGAGCATTTAGCGGTTTTAAAATTACGGGGTGATATGAAGTCGCCAATAATCTGTTTATACGGGCCTCCAGGAGTTGGTAAAACATCGTTAGGTAAATCGGTTGCCGAGGCTTTAGGACGTAAATACGTACGTATGTCGTTAGGTGGTTTACGTGATGAAGCTGAAATTCGCGGGCACCGTAAAACATATATTGGCGCAATGCCAGGGCGTTTAATTCAAAATTTGAAAAAAGCAGAAACGTCAAATCCAGTTTTTGTATTAGATGAAATTGATAAATTAAGTCAAAGTCATCAAGGAGATCCATCTTCAGCTATGTTAGAAGTATTAGATCCTGAACAAAACACTGCTTTTTATGATAATTATTTAGAGGTAGGCTACGATTTATCAAAAGTACTTTTTATAGCTACTGCCAACAATTTAGGGCAAATTCCTTGGGCATTACGCGACCGTATGGAGCTTATTAATGTTACAGGTTATACCATTGAAGAAAAAGTTGAAATAGCTAAAAAATACTTATTTCCAAAGCAGTTAAAAGAACACGGTTTAACACCAGAACATTTAACAGTTGCAAAAAAACAATTAGAAAAAATTGTTGAAGGCTATACGCGTGAATCTGGAGTTCGTGGTTTAGAAAAACAAGTAGCCAAAGTGGTGCGTTTTGCTGCAAAATCAATCGCTATGGAAGAGGAATATAATATTGCTTTAACTAACGAGGATATTGAAACTATTTTAGGCCCTGCTCGTTTAGAGCGCGATAAGTATGAAACTAATGACGTTGCCGGTGTAGTTACAGGTTTAGCCTGGACAAGTGTTGGTGGAGATATTTTATTTATTGAATCTATTTTATCAAAAGGAAAGGGAAACCTTTCTATTACAGGTAATTTAGGAAAAGTAATGAAAGAATCTTCAACAATTGCCATGAAATATATCAAAGCAAATACAGAAGAATTTGGAATAAATCCAGAAGTTATAGATAAATACGATGTGCATATTCACGTGCCAGAAGGCGCAACACCAAAGGATGGCCCAAGTGCAGGTATTACCATGTTAACTTCATTAGTATCGGTATTTACACAACGTAAAGTAAAAAACAAACTGGCCATGACAGGTGAAATTACCTTACGTGGAAAAGTATTACCAGTAGGCGGAATTAAAGAAAAAATATTAGCCGCAAAACGCGCCAATATCAAAGAAATTATTTTATGTGCCGATAATAAAAAAGACATTGAAGAAATAAAACAAAGCTACTTAAAAGGCTTAAAGTTTCATTATGTAACCGATATGCACGAGTTAATTGAAATAGCACTTACCAAGCAAAAAGTAAAAAATGCTAAAAAATTAGTGTAAATACAAGTTACTGTCTAAAAAGTATTGAAATCGTCATTCTGAATTTATTTCAGAATCTCACCATAGCGATTACTAATCATTATGGAAACTTGAAACAAGTTTAGGTTGACTGAAAACTTACTTTTTAGACAGTTTTTATTTTTTATCTGAAGCTATTTCCCGCTTTCCGCACTCGCTCTCTGCGAGGAGCTCAAGCAATTGCTACAATCGGGGCTAAGCTATTTTATAAAGTTTTAGTGAAAGCTTAAAAATCAGCTTTTTTATAAAATTTAATTTTCTCTTTAGTTGTTGGATGTGTAAACTCTAAGGTGTCAGCATGTAAATACAATCTGTCAGCTTTTTTGCCATACAAATCATCGCCAATAATTGGAGTATTTAAACCTAAACTATGAGAAGCATGCATTCGTAATTGATGTGTACGACCAGAAATAGGGTAGAAGTGTACTTTTGTTTTTCCATCTTTCCTTTCAATAACTTCCCAGTTAGTTAAAGCAGGTTTTCCGTGTTCATAACACACCAATTGTCTTGGCCTGTCATCTAAATCCACGCGAAGCGGTAAATTTATCGTCCCTTTATCTTCTGTAATAATTCCATCCAACAAAGCGGTGTATCTTTTTTGCATTGTTTTATTAATAAACTGATTTTGTATAATTTTGTGCGCTTCTTTGTTTTTTGCTAAAACTAACAATCCAGAAGTAGCCATATCTAATCGATGTATAATAATTGGACCTGAAATATTTTTCACTTGTTGTTTAACCCGAGTATATACCGAATCTTGAATCTGGATTCCAGGAACCGATAAAAAATCGTTAGGTTTATAAATTACAATTAAATCATCATCTTCAAAAATGGTTTCCAGTACCTTTCCAATAGCCGGGTTTTTTAACAACGGATTGGTGTCCATTTCAATTCCGTTTAACATATGCGCTAAGATAGGCTTGCATTTACCTTGGCAAGCTGGATAAAACTGTTTGTGTTTCCGTACTTCTTTATTAGGCGATTTACCCCACCAAAACTCAGCCATAGCCACAGGTTTTAAATCGTGTGAAAAAGCATATTGTAATAATTTAGGTGCGGCACATTCGCCAGTACCAGCAGGTATATTTTCTATTGAAGTATTTATGAATAATTCGGTTAAATTTTTAACCTCTTTTTTAGAGTTTAAAAATTGATATTGCTCTGAAATATATTTTTGTAAAGCTAAAGACTTAGTTTTGCGTTCGTTTTTTAGTTTTGCTATTTGATTGGTATATGCTAATAGTTTTTCTTCTACAGGTTTTAAAGTGTGTTGCCAATAACGTGTTACATTATTAAAAAAATGTTTTGCAGCTAAACTTTCTTTTTTTAATTTTTTATCAAAAACAATATAAGCTTCCTCCGAAACTTCTTTTTTAGCTTTTTCTCTTTTTAGTTTTCGAGCTGCTTTAGCTATTTTTAAAGCTTCTTTTTTTTCTGTAATATCAGCATTAGCTTTGTTAGTTTCTTGTTCGTAAAGAGTACATAATTTTAAATAATCAGCAGAGTTCTCTATGCTTTCTAACTCAATACTTATATTTCTTAAAACTTCTTTTTCTTGTAAAAAAAAAGAATCTTTAGCAAGCATATCATACACAGGCGGAACAAACATTTTATGAGTATTTGTTTCGCCTAATTTACCTGAAACAGCAGCTATATAACCAATTTTATTTTCTTTATTATATACAACTAAAACCCCGAACATTTTACCAGTTATAGTTCCTTTTTTACCAGGTTTTAATCCGAAATTATGTTCAAAATCTGTTTGCGTACTTAAATAATTCTGAACCTCTTTTACAGCTAATTCACATAACGGATGTGGTTCATAATAAAAAGGAAAGGTAAACTTTTTAGGAAGTTTTATTTCATTAATATCGCTTAAAAAGTATTGAAAATATGATTGCAAAACAGATGTGTTTTTTATTTAACGCTTAAAAATGAAAAATTATAATTAACACCAAAATTTAAATAAGTACTACTTAAATTCCCTCCGCGTGCCTTTACATATCCTAAACCACCTCGTAAATTTAATTTATTAGTTAGCCTGTAGTTAAGTCCAGCACTTGGTTTTACAATTAATCCTTCTCCTGTACTAATTCCACCACCACCAGCTGCTCCTCCTAAAACTTGCAAGAATACTGATGTTGTATTGTTAAAAAAAGTATTTGATTGTACACCTAAACCTACAATACCTTCCGCATAGGCACCAGCATCACCAAAATTAGCAAATGATGTTTGTCCGGCTCCGTAAAGATATTTATTTAAGAAAAAGTTTATTTGCAGTGAAATTTGATGCATGTTTTGTTCAAATTTACCATTATTATCTCTTGCTGCATTTATATATAAATCTTGTTTTATAATAGCTTCCAAACCATTAAATTTAGCTATTGTAAAATCCTTTTCTTTAGATGAAGTACCGTCTTTATCAATATAATACTTTAAACCAAAACCTAATGTTGAAGATTTAAAATGTGCATCAGGACTCATTAAGTATCCTTTATTTATTGAAGCATAAATATTATCAAATATTTTTTGTTCAATTGAAATATCTGGATAAATTAAAAATCCACCTTTGGTATCAACACCACCACCACCGCCTGCACCTACACCAAATTTGGCTAAGATATTTGTACGGTTTTTATTCATTGATATGTGATAACCACCACCCAATAAAACATCCATGTATCCTGCCTTAATTCCATGATAAGCACCATCAGCTTTCAGAAAAAAGAATAGATTATTGGTTAAATAAGAATTTAATTCAAAACCTGCTAAACGTATGGTTTTACCTGTGTATGAACCTTTAGTAACTTCTAAGTTGTTTAAATGCACCAATAAAGAAATTCGGTTACTAAGATTTTTCCATGAACTATTTATCAAGTCATCAATAGAAAATGAATTTTCACGCGCTTTAAAAGTTGCATTTTTAAAAGATAAAGGTACTTGAACAGCAACATTAAATTGCTCACTTTTTATAGTTCCTCCATCAAAAAAATTAACATAACTATATCCTGCAGTAGTTGAAAAATACTTAAAATCGTATCCTAAATTAAAATGTGGCAAAATAAAAGCACCACCACCATCAGGGGCTGCTGCACCGCCACCGCCTCCAAAATGAATACCGGTATCAATAAATAATCTCTTTGTTATTTTGTGCTGTATACCTGCGTTAATGCCTAGGGTAAAAAAACCACCTCGTATTCCGCCAATTGCACCATAAATACCTAAACCAACATAGCTCCATTCATTAGGTTTTAAGTTATAATGGATTCCCGAAAAATCCATATTTTTTTCACTTTTAGGCATTTTTATTGATAAAAAATCTAATTGACCAAAACCTATTTGAGTTTTTTGTTGCGGAATTTCAGATTGTGCGCATAAAAAATGAACACTCAAGATAAAACCTACCATGAGTGCTCGTTTACTAAAGTTTAATAGCATTAAATTGTATTTTTAGTGATGTATTTTTTGACGTTTTCCATTAATATAAGAAGCTACAAAGGCGTCTTTAAAACCAATTTGTATCAGTTCTTTTCTTAGAGATTTGGCTTCATCTAAAGACTCAAATAAACCAATAGAATATTTAAAATAACCATTTGCTATGGTAACAGTTGATGGTATTGTTACTGATGATATTAAAGGTTGTTTTTTTTGTGAAAGTACGCCAATTTGAACTGAATAAATTGTTTTATCACTAGTATTGTCAACGACAGCGTCAATTGTTTCATTTAAATTAACCTCATTATTTGTTTCAGTATTTCTGCTAACTCTAGCGTTTGCTCTTTTAATACTATCTAAAACTCTTGTGTGCTCATTCTTTTTAACCGTAGCAATTTCTTCTGATGAAGGAAAAGACACACCGCTACTGTTTGAATAAAAATAGTACGCAGCTCCTAAAGCAATACCTAATAATACACCCAAAACGATAGGGAGTCTCATTGATCCTTTTTTTAAAGAACTAAATTTTTCTTGAGCTTCGCTTAATTCATTTTCAGCTTCTTCTCTTTTTAACTTTGCATTATCTAAGTCTTCTTGCATTAACTTAAACTTTTCTTCTTCTATAAAAGGCATAATGTTGGTTGATTTTTGATTGAAAATATTTTACTAAAGTACAAATCTTTTTTTAGTCGCACTTTTTAACAGAAATAATCACTGTTTTTGATGCGGGTGTATGGCTAATTCTAGCTTTACTCTTTAAAGGTACCAAAACGTTTGCTTCTGGAAAATAGGTAGCAGTACATTGTTTTGGTATACTGTACGGAACAACTAAAAAACCAAAAGCCTTTCTTTTTTCTCCTTGAAAATGGCTTATTAAATCTACTTTATCTAATTTAGATAGCCCTTGAGTTTTCATATCTTCTGGGTTCATGAAAATAACTCTTCGCTCGTTTAAAACACCTCTGTAACGATCATTTAATCCGTAAATAGTAGTGTTGTATTGATCATGCGTTCGAATGGTCATCATCATAAATTGATTTTTCTCTAAAGCAATATCAGAAGGTAGGTTTGTTGTAAAATTTGCTTTTCCTGTTTTAGTAGGTGTAAAGTTATTATCACGCGCATTGTTTGGTAGATAAAAACCACCTTTTTTACGTACTTTTGCATTGTAATTATCACACCCAGTAATGGTAGCTTCAATTTTAGCACGAATTAAATCATAATTTGTAATTAATTGCTGCCATTCAACTTTAGTGTTTTTTAAGGTGGCTTGGGCTATACCAGCAACAATAGCAGGTTCGCTTAATAAATGTGTAGATACAGGATCTAAATGACCACTTGATTGATGTACAACTCCCATTGAGTTTTCTACAGTAATAAACTGTTCTCCAGTTTTTTGAATATCTTTTTCTGAACGCCCTAAACAAGGTAAAATCAAAGCTTCTTTACCTGTTATTAAATGACTTCTATTTAGTTTTGTAGATATTTGCACTGTTAAATTACAATTTTGTAATGCTTGAGCTGTGATTTCTGTATCAGGAGTTGCTGAAATAAAGTTTCCGCCCATTCCTATAAAAACACTCGCTTTTTTTTGATGCATAGCTTCAATGGCAGCAACTACATCATAACCATGTTCTCTTGGAGCTATAAAAGAAAATTCTTTTTCTAAGTTATCTAGAAAAGCATCTTTGGGCTTCTCCCAAATTCCCATAGTACGATCTCCTTGTACGTTTGAATGCCCACGAACAGGGCAGGTTCCAGCTCCTTTTTTACCAATGCTTCCTTTTAGTAATAGTAAATTTACGACTTCACGAATATTATCCACCGCATTTTTATGCTGTGTTAAGCCCATTGCCCAACAAATAATTATTTTATCATTATTTATAATTAAGTCAGTTGCTTCTTTAATTTTATCTAAAGATAATCCTGTTTGGGGTAATAAATCTTCAATAGAATAGGTGTCTAAATCAGTTAAAAATTCTTCTAAACCATGTGTTTTGTCTTTTATAAATTGATAATCAAAAACAGTACCTGATTTATCGTCAGCAGTTTTCATCAATTTTAAAATAATTTTTAATAAAGCAACATCTCCGTTGATTTTTACTTGTAAAAACAGGTCAGTTAATTTATCACCTGAACCTAACCATTTCAATGGATTTTGAGGATCAACATAATTCATTAAACCAACTTCTGGTAACGGATTTATAGTCATTATTTTTCCACCATTCTTTTTAGTGTCTTTTAACGCTGTTAACATTCTTGGGTGATTTGTACCTGGGTTTTGCCCAATAACAATCACCAAATCAGCATGATTAAAATCATCTAAAGTAACGGACCCTTTACCAATACCTAATGTTTCAGATAACCCTGTTCCACTACTTTCGTGACACATATTAGAGCAATCTGGTAAATTGTTGGTTCCGAATTGACGAACTAAAAGTTGATATAAAAAAGCGGCTTCATTACTTGTTCTTCCTGAAGTATAGAAAATAGCTTCATCTGGCGATTTTAAAGTGTTTAATTCTTTGCCTATAATTTTAAAAGCATTTTCCCATGATATTTCTTCGTACATATCACTTCCTGCTTTTAAATACATCGGATGGGTAATTCGCCCGCTTTTACCAATTTTATAATCAGACCATTCCGACATTTCTTGTACAGAGTGAGTTGCAAAAAATAGGGGAGATACTCTGTTAGTTGTAGCTTCTTCAGCAATAGCTTTAGCTCCGTTTTCACAATATTCTGCTAAAAAAGCCCTTTTTGCATCAGGATCTGGCCATGCGCAACCTGGACAATCAAAACCATTAATTTGGTTCATATTTTTTAGCAAACTAATTCCTTTAGCTACACCTGTTTCGCTAAAAACATGGTTTAAAGCCGATTTTATAGCTTTTGTTCCTACTGCCTTTTTAGGAACATCAATTAATTTAATTCCTGTTAAATCTTTAGGTGGTTGGGCTTTTATATTTTTATCGCTCATAATTTATGTATTGAGGATTTGAGTATACTGTCATTTTATCATTTCTACTAAAACCGATAAGGCAAATCCCGAATTCTTTAGCAAAATCTACAGCTAAACTAGAGCATGCAGAAACAGCAATAATAATTGGAATTTTAGCAAAAAAAGCTTTTGAAACTATCTCATAAGAAACACGTCCGCTAACTAACATATAATTTGCTTTTTTCAACTGTTTTTTATTAATTAAATCTCCTATGGATTTATCAACTGCGTTATGACGACCTATATCTTCTTTAATAGTTAGTAGCTCGTTTTTTTTATTAAAAATTGCACATGCATGACTTCCTCCTGTATTTTTAAATAAAAACTGCAACTCATTCATTTTTAAAAACATATCACTACTCACCTCAATTGATTGATTAGTTATTTTTTTAAGAGGTTTATCAGTTGTTTTTAAATCTGTTAATTCTTTTTTGCCGCATATTCCACAAGACGAAACTGATAAAAGTGTGCGTTTATTTAAGTAACCCTTTCGTAATTTTTCTTTAGGAATAATTACATTTAAAATTGCCGAAAAATCAGGATTAATTTCTGTAATCTCTATCAATAAATCGGTATTACTTTTATAAATGTCTTCTGCATATAAAAGCCCTCTGATAAGTTCGTTATCGTCGTTTGGAGTTCGCATTACAACCGTGTAAGGTTCACTATTGATACTAATTTGTAAAGGCGCTTCAATAACCAACGTGTCTTCTATTATTGAAGATGTATTTGCAGTAATTTTTATTGATTGATAATTGATAGATTGCATACCATCAAAAGTAACAATTTTTAAAGGATTTTGTGGTTTATAAATCCTTTCCTTTTATGAAAAAACAGAATTTTTAATAGATGGTTTAGTGCATTTAAGATGAAATCCTTCCTTTTTTTAAAATGAGAGCTCAAATAATACATTTTTACGTAATTAAAATATTTGAGTACACTTTAAAACAATTAATTTTTCATCAAGGTTTTTAGTGAAAAATAAATAGATATTTCCACCATCTTTTAGTTTTGTCTCTTTTCTGATTTGTGCAACTGTTTTTGGGAAATTTCGAGTAGTAATATTTGCTTTATCAATAGCCAATTCTTTTTTTAGTTGTTTTTTATTGTACGAAAAAACAGCATCAATTTTAAAAATTCTACCAGGGAAATTTTCAATAATTTCTTCTGACGTGTATAAGTGAGAGTGCTGGTGTAATTTACCTACATTATACTGTTTAGTTATTTGATTAAAGCCACCTGATTTTAAAATTGCAGCATTGGGTTCGTAAATAAATTTTTGAGGTGAGTTATATTTTAAATCACTATTGTTTTTTAAGATGAAATTAAATTCTTGAATTTTGTCTTTCAGTAAGTTAACTGTATTTACATTAACTGTACCTTTATATTCTTTCTTTAGTAGAAAAAGTAATTCTTTAACTTCATTATTTACTGCAATAATATGAATTTCTTTTACAAATTTTAACTCATTAATGGTAGCTGTAATGTCTAACATTGGTGAATTTTTAATCAGAATATTAGCTGATTTTGTAAACAAAAAATCAATATTTTCAGGTACATTTGGTAAGCAGTCTTTTAGCAAAAAAACTTTACCTTTTATATCATCTCTTCGAGAAGGGTCTATATAGATACAATCGAATTTTTGATTGGTATTTTTAAGAAACTCCAACCCATCAGAAGCTACTGTTTGAATGTTATTTACTTTTAATTGCTGATAATTATGAGCAACTATTTTAGATAGTTCATCATTAATTTCTGAATGAATTACGTTTTTAAATTTTTTAGCAAAATAAAAAGCATCAATACCAAAACCACCCGTAATATCAATTATTGCATCACCTGAAACTAAGTTTGATTTATAGTTTGCTGTAATTTCAGAAGATGTTTGCTCGATGCTAATTTTTGGAGGGTAATAGACATTTTGAGTGTTAAACCAATTAGGTAGCTTGTTTTTAGATTTTTGCTTGCTAATAATTTGATTTGATAACTCTTGTATAGAGATATTGTTAAAAGGGCTTCCTTTTAAAATCAGTTTTGTGATATCTGAATTTAAATTAGTAGTTATAAAATCTTGTACTTCTTTATGTAAAATATGTTGATTCAATTAATTATAAGCTTTAACGGTTCCCATACTTAATTTGCCTCCTTTACCAAATGAATGATTTGTTGGTAATAACGTACCAGTTTGTGTAGTAATCCAATCATCCCAAGTGGCAGGAACTCCATCCATTTTCATGCTAGGAACATACATTTTATAGCTTTTAGGAACGTTATTTTTATCTAAAATCCATAAATATGAATCGCCAGGTGTTGATCCTCCTGTAGTATATTTTACTAACAACGCTTCTTTTCCATCAATATTTTGAACACTTCTGATAATGCCTTTTTCAAATAATTTATGAGGAGCAACTAGCCAAAAAGAATCGTTGTTAAAAATATTCCAAGCTTTATTTACTGTTTTAGTATCCGCTATTTCTTGTTGTTTTTTATTGATGTAAACCGAACTTTTTTCTAAATTATTTGGATGTAAGTTTACACGAATAGAATCCCAAGAAACATCAACAATATGTTGTTTTTTGTCCCATTTAAAATGTCTTTTCCCTCCAAAACTCCACTCTAAATAGCGTGTTTTTTTATAAGCTTCATGGTTGATAGCTTTTAATATTTTATTTGCTAAAATATCGGCTTTAGGGTTTGAAGCTTTTACATTTCCCATAGCCAAAGTTAAACCAAATAAAGGAATCTTGTGTTTGGTAGGTAATTTAAAACCTGCATTGGTTGTTTTCCAATCAGACCAAGTTGCTGAAACTCCGCCAATCGGAATAATTTTTGTCCACATTTTATACTCTGTAGGAAAACCATTGTCATCTAAAACCCAAAGATAAGAATCTCCTGGAGTTGAACCGCCAGAAGTGTAAGTGACTAATAAAGCATCTTTATTTTGGTGTTTTACAATATGTCTTTCAACACCTTTATCTAATACTTTATGAGGAGCAACTAACCAAAAAGAATCATTATTAAAAAAGTTAGTAGCGGTTTTAATTAAATTTAAGTTTGTAGTTTTTTTATCGTTTATAAAACAAACAGATTTATTAGGATTTATAGTATTTAAAATTACTTTATTAGCATTCCAAGAAACTTCAACTTTATTATCTTGTTTGTACCATTTGTAAAAATGTTTGCCCCTAAAAGACCATTCAATAAGTTCAGTTTTTTCAAAAGAATCATTATTTATTGCTGTTAACATTTTTGTTGCTAAAGCATCTGCTTCGGCTCCTTGCTTTCCTTCAGGGAGTTTTTCATTATTTGCTATGTAAAATATACTTATCGCAATTATAAGTACTAAAATAATTGCTCCTAAAAATTTTAAAATTCTATTTTTCATTTTGATTGATTAATTGCTGTATACCTTTTGCTAATTCATCGGCTGCTTTCGGATGATTTCTAAACCATAATTCGGGTTCAATCAACTCTAATTCAGCTATGGCTAAATTACCGTTATTATCGGTAAAAACATCTACTCGTGCATAAATAGGTAGCTCTTTACAGGCTTTTACAGCTTTTTCGGCAAAGTTTATTTCAGATTGGGTAGGAGTGTAGCTATGCACTGTACCTCCAAAATCATCTTGAACTCTAAAATCACCTTTTTTAGCTATTTTTAAAACGGCATGTGTAAATTTTCCGTTCATAACCATGAGTGAAATTTCCCCTTTTTGAACTATATTATGTTGAAAAGGTTGTAAAATCATTGCTTCATCATTAATCAATTCTTTAAAAATAGCTTCGTGTTTAGTTATGTTTGATGAGTTTATCTTATAAGTATGCCTCCCGCCGCCAGATATACAAGGTTTTAAAACAAAATTAGTAAGTGTGTGCTGATTAGCTAATTCTTGTAAAGTTTTAGTTTCTCCTTTTTCGATAAAATAAGATTCGCAAATATTTACTCCACCTTTTTGCAAATCTAGTAAGTAGTGTTTGTCAATATTCCAGCGAATAATTGCTTCAGAATTTAACAATATCGTTTGTTTAGAAACGATATTTAACCAATTAGAAAATTCTGTATACCTGTCAAAATAATCCCAAGTAGTTCTAAAAAGAATGTATTTGGTTGAAGACCAATCGAAATCTTTGTCATCCCAAGAAAGTCTACCAACTTTTAAGCCTAATTTATCTAAAGCTTTTTTTACAAAACCATCTTCGGCTAACACATTTTTTGTGTACACATCAACTTCCTTCGGATTTACATATCTTTTATCGGTAAGTATTATAACATCATAAATTTTCATGCGTGCAATTTAGTGTATTTTATTATGTTGTTTAGCGGTATTTTTTATCAGAAACTAATAAATATTAAACTTGTTATTTTGAATAAAATAATTGCGTAAAATAATAATTTCCAGAAGCATTTTTTAAAACCCCAATACCTGTATGTGTATAATCGCCTTCAATATTTGCTCTATGGCCAGCGCTATTTAGCCAACCGGTAACAACTTCTTGAGCTGAGTTTTGTTTAGAAGCTACATTTTCAGCAAAACTCATGGCGTTTACAAGCGCTCTAACTTGTGCAAAACGAGCATCAAAATTATCATGACTTATTTTACCTTTATTAATCATGTATTTTGTGTGTTCTAAAGCCATTTCTGAAATTTGATTATTAAAAGTAAGCGCACTTTTACCAATTGTGGCTCTATGTTCGTTTACTAATTGATGAACTTCTTGAGTAATCGATTTATTTTCTAAATCTTCTATTTCGTCTGTTGAATTATCTCCACATGAAAGAAATGAAAATGCAATTAATAAAATTAAAAAGTGTTTTTTTGAAAACATTTTAGGGGATTTTAAGGTTAATTTTAAACAAAATTACTCTTTATTTTGTTCATAATAAGCTAACACATGTTTAGGGATTTCAATTTCTTTTTTTAATTTATCGTCAGAAATTGGGTGTTCGGCAACTTGTTTTATAGGTACCACGCCAGCCCAAACGGGTAAATCATAATCTTCTGGTTCATCAATAACACCTTCGTCTCTTATTTTTGCTGATGCTGATGTAATTGCAAACTCAACCACTAAAGTTCTGTCTAATTCTTTTTGATGCATTGGTCTAATTGTTTCCCATTGATTTGGAACCATTTGATTTACAATTAACTTTAAAATTTCAGTTTTATCTAAGTCATTTTCTACTTTTTTTAAATTACCAAAAAGTGTAGCAGAGCGGTAATTTACTGAATGATGTAATCCTGAACGTGCTAAAACTAATCCGTCTAAATGCATTACAGTTATTGATGTTTCTTCGCTTTTTAAAATGGCTAATAACATTCTATTAGCTGTAGAACCATGAATATAAATTTTATTATCACGACGAGCATAAGCCATAGGGATAGAAATGGGGTTGCCTTCATAAATATAACCCACATAACATAAAAAACCAGCATCTAAAATAGTATTGATTTTAGCTACATCATACGTAGCTCTATTTTGTCCGCGTTTAACTCTATTTAATTTTGATTGTTCGTATGTTGCCATTTTTAAATATTTTTTGATAAAACAAAATTGTCGTATTCTTTTCCGTTTACTAGAAAATTTAAGTCGCCAATGCTTTTAAAATTATTTCGCTTGTAAAAATTAATTCCTCTTTCATTTTTAATGTATACAGATAACCACATGCTGGTGGCATTTTGTTGTTTTGCTTTTTCAGTGATGAAATCTAAAACAGGCTGCCCTAGTTTTAACGATAAAAAATGATCTAAAATATAAATGCGCTCTAATCTACAACTTGTTATTTCGTTTTTGTTTTCAAATGGTGTATTCAAAACAATTTTAGAGTATCCTACTGGTAAATCGTTTACATATACAACATGAAATAAATTGTTTTTATCATTTAAATCAGTTGTTAACTTTTGTATTGAAAAAGCATTGTTACAGTAAGCTAATAAATCGTTTTTATCTTCAATAAAATGACCGTGAGATTCTGTGTAGGTAGTTCTACCTAAAAGAGCAATTATTTTAGCATCTGAAAAAGTCGCTTTTTTTATATCAATCATAAATCACCTGTTTTTTGGCGCTATATTTTTAAATTTAGTTGAATTTACAGCAGCTTTATTTAAATCTTTTGGATCAAAAACTCTTTGTGTAGAAGCAGGGTGTTTAGCAACCATTTTTGAAGGTCTTATTGGGCGTTGCACAAAATTACCACTGCAACTAGGACATACATTTTTAAAAAGCTCTAAGGCGCATGTTTTGCAATAGGTACACTCAAATGAACAAATCATTGCCTCGGTTGATGTATTTGGCAAATCTTTATTACAGTGTTCACAATTTGGTCTAATTTGTAACACTATAAATAACGCTCTTTAATAATGTTAATATGCCAAACACTGTGGCCTAATAATATAAAAGCACAAGCACGCGCAGAAACTGTAGAATCGCTTGCTGTACCTAGGTTTTTTAAATTTTCGTTAGTAATACTGTTAATTAAATTGATAGAATACATACGACCAATTGTAAATTCTTCAATTAAATCATTGATAGATTTATCGTTTGCTGCTGATGGATCTACATAAATATCTTGATCAAAACCAGCTAAAGCAGTCGTGTCTTTACGTGCTATTCGTAAAAAACGATACATAAAAATACGTTCAGTATCAATAATATGTTGCAAAACCTCTTTTACAGTCCATTTTTTTGGTTGATAACGGAATTCTAATTTATCTTCTGGAAGTGACGAAAAGAAATCAATCACTATGTTTTTGTCTTCTTGAAAACCATAATTTAGTTCAGTTTCGGCCGGAACTAAATTCAAATAATTTAAATAGTATTCATCAAATTCGTTTGGTTGTAATTCTTTTTTTTTCATGATGGTTTGTTTTTATAAGCTGGCTTTTATCATTCGATCATTACCGACAAAATCTTTTTTAAGTTCGATGTTTTTAAATCCTTTTTTATTTAATATTTCGACGGTTTCTTTTCCTAAATATTGATTAATTTCAAAAAACAACAATCCGTTTTTGGTAAGGTGCTTTACTGCTAAATTGGCAATTTTATCGTAAAAAATTAACGGATTATTATCTTCAACAAACAGGGCTAGGTGTGGTTCGTTTTCTAAAACATTATTTTTAATTTCTGCTTTTTCTAAATTACGAACATAAGGTGGATTTGATACAATAATATCTATTTTTTTGCTGTCTAAAACTTGATTTAAATCATCAGTATTTAAAATATCTTGTTCAATAAAATTTATTTCAACCGTATTTAATTTAGCATTTTTTCTTGCTACTTTTAAAGCTTCTAATGAAACGTCGATAGCTGAAACAATTGTGTTCGGTAAATTGTGCTTAATTGAAATGGGAATACAACCTGTTCCGGTTCCAATATCAAGTATTGAAAAATTAGTTATATTTTTACCATGTATTTCTGAAACTTCGGTAATGATCCATTCAACTAATTCTTCTGTTTCAGGTCTCGGAATTAAGGTGTTTTTATTTACTAAAAAAGGCAAACCATAAAACTCGGTATTACCTGTTATATATTGAATAGGTTCCTCTTTTAATAAACGTTCAGTTATGTTTTGTAACTGATTTAAAACATCCGAAGGAATTAAAAAATCAGCTTTTAAAACACTATCTATTCGTTTAAAACCTAATATTTCTTCAATCAATATAAAAAAGAAAGAATCTATTTCTGATTGTGGATAAACAGAAGAGAGTTGCTTTGTGAAAACGCTTTTAAAATCTTTTAAAATCATGTTTATAAATTTTTAAGCATCCAAACATTACATGAATAATGACCAGTGTTTCCCATAGGTTTTTCTAAATTAATAAATCCATTTTTAGCGTACAATGCTCTCGCAGCATCCATATACGGCATGGTTTCTAAATAGCATTGTTTAAAACCTTGTTCTTTAGCTTTAGACAAACAAAAACTAATTAATTTACTACCCAAACCTTTGCCACGAGCAATTGGCAAAAAATACATTTTTTGTAACTCACAAATAAGGTTTTCAAAACCAGGTAAATCAGCAAAACCAACTCCGCCAACTATTTTTTGCTGATACTCAACAACAAAGTAAGCTGTTTTATTTTTTTGATAAGTTTCAAACATTTCATCAGTTGCTTTATCTTCATAAGCAGTACCTACTTTTGGGGCATCAAATTCAGTTAAAACATTACGAATAACTTTTGCTATTTGCTGATTATCGTTGGGTTTTATTTCTCTAATAATAAAATCGGAAGGAGTCATATGAATACCTTATTTTTGCAACGCAAATTACCTAAATTTTAAGAAATCAAATGAAGAAGTGGCTGTTTTTTATAATAATATTGTTTGTTTTAAGCTGTTCGGTTAAAAAGAAACCTGTTTTTATAAAGGTTGATAGCATCAAAATTGCTTCAGTAGCTTTAGATACTATTAGATTAAAAGCAATTGCAATTTTTAAGAATGAGAATAATATTGGTGGTAAAATAGCTACCGATGAAATAAAGGTAATTGTAAATGGCAACCAATTAGCTCAAGTATCTTCAGAAGAGTTTAAAGTACCTGCAAATAAAGAGTTTTCAATTCCTTTAAAAGTGGTAATTCCTGCTAAAAAAGTGTTTGATAATAATAAAAATGGAGTTTTGGGAGGTTTACTTAATTCACTTATTAGTAAAAAAATAAAAGTACAATTAAAAGGTGATTTAAAATATAAGGTATTTGGTTTTTCTCATGTTTATTCGATTGATAAAACTGAAGATGTTAACATAAAATTTTAATTTCTTGGAGCACGAAAAATACATAAAGCGTTGTTTGCAATTAGCTAAAAATGGTATCGGTAGTACACGCCCAAACCCTTCTGTTGGGGCAGTAATTGTACTTAATAATAAGATTATTGCTGAAGGTTTTACATCTCCTTACGGAGAAAGTCATGCCGAGGTAAACGCTATAAATGCGGTTAAAAATAAAAATTTTTTAACAGAAGCTACAATTTATGTAACCTTAGAGCCTTGTTCTCATTATGGAAAAACACCACCTTGTGCTGATTTAATTGTAAAACATCAATTTAAAAAAGTAGTAATTGGTTGTGTGGATACCAATAGTTTGGTTGCTGGAAAAGGTATTGAACGTTTAAAAAATGCAGGCATAAATGTAGTTGTTGGTATTTTAGAAAATGAGTGTAAAAAACATCACAAAAGATTTTTTACAGTTCAAAATAAAAAACGACCATATATTATTTTAAAATGGGCGCAATCGCAAGATGGTTTTATAGCTCCAAAAACAAAAAATGAGCAAAAACCAGTTTGGATATCTAATCAATATTCGCAACAATTAGTGCACAAATATCGAAGTGAAGAACATGCAATTTTGGTGGGTACTAATACAGTAGTTGCTGATAACCCGTCGTTAACAGTACGTAATTGGTCTGGAAAAAACCCAGTTAGAATAGTGTTAGATAAAAATTTACGAATACCTAAAGAAGCTACTGTTTTAAACGGAAAAGTAAAAACAATTGTTATTCTTAATTCTAAAACCAACCAAGAAGAGTATCAGTTCGAACACAGTAAAGAACTTGTTTTTGAACCTATTAATTTTGCATCCCGCGTAGCGGAACAAATTTGTATTGTGTTACAAAAACACAACATTCAATCGGTAATAATTGAAGGTGGTACGCAAACTTTGCAAACTTTTATAAATGCTAATTTATGGGATGAAGCAAAGGTGTTTACAGGTAAGTCGTTATTTAAAAATGGAGTAGAAGCTCCTGATTTTAATGGGAAATTAAATAAACAAATATACATCGGCAATGATGTTTTAAAGACATATATAAATGATTAAAAATATCATTTTTGATTTTGGTGATATCTTCATCAATTTAGATAAACAAGCAACTTACAAAGAGTTAGCAAAATTAGGAGTTACAAGTATTTCTGAAGACATGATTAATACCTATCATCAGTATGAAATGGGATTAATTTCTACAGATGATTTTGTTGGTTTTTATAAACAAAAATTTCCGCAATTAAGTAGCGAAAATTTAATAAATGCATGGAATGCTATCTTGTTAGATTTTCCGTTACAAAGATTGTCGTTTTTAAAAGAATTAGCTGGATCAAAAAAGTATCGTTTATTTTTGTTAAGTAACACAAATGATTTACATATTTCATGGATAAAAAACGATTGGGGAACTGAACTGTATAATGAATTTAAAAATTGTTTTGAGCAATTTTATTTATCACATGAAATAAATTTTAGAAAACCCAACGCAAATATTTATGAATTTGTTTTAAGTGAAAACAACTTAAAAGCCTCAGAAACTATTTTTGTTGATGATTTAAAAGAAAATACAGATGCGGCTACCGAATTAGGTATAAAAGTTTGGAATTTAGTTCCAGGAAAAGATGAAGTGACTAATTTATTAAATAAGCTCGAGTTTAATTAATATGATACACTTAATTTTAAGTATTCTTTTTTCAACTTCTCTATTTGTAATATTTAAATACTTTAAAGTTTTTAAAATAAACACATTACAAGCTATTGTTGTTAATTATTTTGTTGCTTTTATATTGGGAGCGTTTTTATCTAATTCATTTGGTAAATTAGCAACTATTGGAAATCAACCATGGATTTATGGAACTTTTTTATTAGGTTTTTTATTTGTTACTATTTTTTTTGTGATGGCAAAAACATCGCAAGAAAACGGAGTATCAGTTGCTTCTATTGCTGGTAAAATGTCAGTGGTTGTGCCTATTTTTTTTGGTGTTGTTTTGTATAATGAAAGTATAACAACTCTTAAGGTTTTAGGAACTATAATTGCACTTACAGCTGTTTATTTGTCTTCAGTTAAAGAAAAAAAAGAAACAGGTCAAGCAAATTTACTTTTCCCAATCTTGTTATTTATTGGTTCAGGGGTTATTGATACTACTTTAAAGTATGTTGAAATTAATTATGTTGCGTTAGATCAGGTAGAGTTTTTCTCATCAAGTTTATTCGGATTTGCAGCATTTTTCGGAACTATTATTTTACTTATAAATCAAAAAATAACTAAAGAAAAGTTTGAATTTAAAAACCTTCTTGCTGGTGTAGTATTAGGAGTTCCTAATTATTATTCAATTGTTTTTTTAATAAAAGCATTACAAAACAAGGATTTTGAAAGTTCTACTTTATTTACCATTAATAATGTTGGTATTGTAATTGTTTCTACTTTAATTGGCTTATTATTATTTAAAGAAAATTTTAGTGTAAAAAACAAAATCGGTGTTGGGTTGGCTATTTTAGGAATCATTTTAATAACTATTGCCTAATGAGTGAAATTAAAGACACCTACAAAACGATTGATGTAGCATCTGAAGAAACGCTTTTTAAAGACAGAAATAGTAAGTTTTTTGGGTATGCATTTCCTGTATTTACTGAAGATGACATAAAAGAAGCTTTAGAAGGTTTGAGGAAAAAACACCATTCGGCACGTCATTTTTGCTATGCTTGGCAATTAGGGACAGAAACAACTCGCTTTAGAGCAAATGATGATGGAGAGCCAAGTAACTCGGCAGGAATGCCTATTTACGGACAGTTACAAGCTTTTGATGTAACTAATATTTTAGTAGTTTCTGTACGTTATTTTGGCGGAACTAAGCTGGGTGTTGGCGGATTGATAAATGCGTATAGAACATCAGCTCAGTTAGCTTTAGAGATTTCAAAAATTAAAGAAAAAACAATTGATATTCAATACTTATTAAAGTTCGGATATGATATGATGAATAAAGTACAGCGTATTGTTAAAGAACGAAACCTAAACATCATCGCTCAAAAATTAGAAATGGATTGTGAATATACTATTTCAGTTCGTAAAAAAGAAGCACAAACGATTTTTGATATTTTTGATACCCTTTTTAAAGTTGAAATAAAAAAAGTTGAGTAAAATGCAAACAACCAAACTTACCTCAAAAAGTATATTACCACTCACATGCTCTAGATCGGGTACCTGTTGTTTTGGTAAAGATGTAATGTTAAATCCGTGGGAGCTATTTCGTTTTAGCAATGAAAAGAAAGTTACTGTTAAAGAATTTCGTGATTTATATACCGAATATGGTGGAATTCAATTATTATTTGATGGAAAGCAAGATAAAAAAGGACAAAAATCGTGTAGTCAATATATAGAAAATTCGGGTTGCAGCGTACATCTTGGTCGTCCGTTAGCTTGTCGCTTGTATCCATTAGGTCGTCAAATACAATTTGATAAAGCACATTATATTTATGAAGGAAAGCAATTTCCTTGTTTAAATGATTGTGCAGAAGTTTTAGAGTTACCTAAACTTAGCGTAGAGGATTACCTTAAAGGACAGAAAGCAAATAAATTTGAAAAAGCTTTAGACGAATATTTAATTGTAATGCAAAATATTGCTGATATTGGTTTCGAGTTGCTTTTAGATACTGGTTTAGCAGCATCAGGCGATACTAAAACATTGGCTTTATGGAGAGCTTCTGGTTGTGAAACACATGAGTTATCTGCAAAAAGAATAGGGCAAGAGTGGGTAGATTGTTTAATGATACCCAAAATAACTATTGATACTGAAAACCCTGTTAGTTTTGCTAAAAAACACAATAAATTATTATTGTTAAAAGCACAAGAACAATTTGGAGGTATTCAAACCTTTAAAGAAATACAAGAAGCATCTAGTTTGTTAATTGCTGTTGCATTGCATTTATCTAGAGGCTTAGGCGCTGATACCAAAGGAATTTCTGAACATTGGATTGAAATTGCAAAATCTCACGGAGCTCAAGAATAGTTTTTAATCATCAATCAAAGAAAAAACCAGTTTGATTGTTAACACAAAATCTCATAACTTGCTATCTTAACGAAATCTACAGTGAAAAGTAGGTTTAAACTGTGGTTTGTGAGTTTAAATAAAAAATATGACTATATTATTATAGGAAGCGGTTTTGGAGGTTCAGTGAGTGCTTTACGTTTATCTGAAAAAGGTTATAAAGTTTTAGTAATTGAAAAAGGAAAATGGTATAAAGCTAACGATTTTCCTAAAAACAATTGGAACTTAAAAAAATGGCTTTGGATGCCTAAGTTGCGATTTTTCGGCATTATGAAATTGACTATTTTTAGACATATTGCCATAGTTTCTGGTACAGGAGTTGGTGGTGGGTCATTAGTATATGCCAATACTTTGCCGGTACCAAAATCTACATTCTTTAAAACTGGTAGCTGGAGAAATCTTTTAGATTGGGAAGAAGAACTTTTTCCATATTATGAAAAAGCATTAAAAATATTAGGAGCAACCAAAAACCCTAAATTATATGATGGCGATATCGGGCTTAAAAAAGTAGCCAATCAACTTAATATTTCCGACAAGTTTGATGCACCAAATGTCGCCGTTTATTTTGGAGAAGAAAATGTAACTAAAAAAGATCCATATTTTAAAGGTAAAGGGACTGAAAGGACAGGTTGTAACTTTTGTGGTGCTTGTATGACAGGTTGTAGGAACAACTCTAAAAACACCTTAGATAAAAATTATTTATACTTAGCACAACAAAACGGAGCAAAAATACTTGCCGAAAATGAAGTATATGATGTGCAACCTATTAATACTATTGATGGTAGCAGTGGTTATGAAGTATTTATAAAAACAAGTACAACGCTTTTTAAAAAACGTCAAAAAATTAAAACAAAAGCAGTAGTTTTTTCTGGTGGCGTTTTAGGAACAATCAAGCTATTATTAAAACTAAAAAAAGATTCATTACCTAATATTTCAGATAGATTAGGATTGGATATTAGAACCAATAACGAAACTTTGGTAAGTGTATCTACTTTAGATAAAGATAAAAATTTCTCAAAAGGTGTAGCTATCGGAAGTATTTTAGATACGGATAAAAATAGTCATTTAGAGATTGTACGATACGGAAAAGGCTCAAACGCATGGAAATTGTTGCATTTGCCTTATGTAACCAATAAAAATGTGTTTGTTCGTTTACTAATGGTATTTGTTTCGCTATTAAAATCTCCTGTAAAATATTTTAAAGTTTATTTTACTAATAATTGGGCAGAGAAAACCGTGGTATTATTATTTATGCAAACTTTAGACAGTACGTTAAAATTTAAACGTAATATCTTCGGATTTATGACTTCAACCGTTAATTTAGGTAAAAAACCAACTCCTTTTATTAAAGAATCTAAAAAATTAGTAAAAGAATATAGCAAAGCTGTAAACGGAGTAAGCACCTCGTTTGCGTTGGAAACACTCGCTGGTATTCCGTCAACAGCACATGTTTTGGGTGGGGCTGTTATGGGAAATAATGCATCAGAAGGAGTTATTGATAAAAACAATAAAATCTTCGGGTATGATAATTTATATGTTATTGATGGATCGATGATTTCGGCAAACCCAGGAGTAAACCCGTCTTTATCAATTACCGCTATTGCAGAAAGAGCAATGAATCAAATTTCTTCAAAAAAATAATTAAACATGAAAAAGGTAATAAAAATACTTTTAACAATTGTTTTGCTAATTTTTGGAATGATTATTATTTTCTTTGGATATCAAGATATTTCTGTTGAAAAATTAAAGGTTAAATATGCAAACCAAGCATCTTCATTTGTTACTATTGATGGAATGGAAGTACATTATCGTGATGAAGGAATAAAATCAGATAATATTCCTATTGTGTTAATTCACGGAACAGGCGCAAGCCTACACACTTTTGATGCTTGGACGGATGAATTAAAAAAAGTAAAAAGAGTAATTAGAATGGATTTACCAGCTTATGGGTTAACTGGTCCATTTCCTAACAGAAATTATTCGATGGATAATTATGTAAAATTTATAAAAAACTTTTTAGCTAAACTAGGAGTAAAGAAATGTGTTATAGCAGGTAACTCTTTAGGTGGCCAAATAGCATGGAACTTTACTGCAACACACGCCACGATAGTGCAAAAATTAATTTTAATTGATGCTGCTGGTTATCCCACGAAATCTAAAAGTATTCCGATAGCTTTTAAAGTAGCGCAAACACCTATTTTAAATAAATTGCTGTTATATGTAACACCTCGTTTTTTAGTAAAAGCAAGTGTAGAAAATGTATATTTTGATAAAACTAAAGTAACAGAAAAAATTGTAAATCGATATTTTGACCTAACATTAAGAAAAGGAAATAGAAAAGCCTTTGTAGATCGACTTAATATGAAAAAAACAATAACATCTTTTGATAAAATAAAATCAATACAACAACCGACTTTAATATTATGGGGATCAGAAGACTTATTGATTCCGGTAGAAAACGCCTATAAATTTCAAAAAGATTTACCCAATAATAAACTTGTTATATTAAATAAAGTAGGGCATACACCTATGGAAGAAAGTCCGAGACAAAGTTTAAAATCAGTTCAAGAATTTTTAGAATAGTTTTTTTGATAAAATTCTCAACCCCTTAAATTTAAAACCTTTATAGGTTATTTAAATAAAACTTCGTAAATTTGCACGCCTTTTTACAAGAACAGGTTTATAAAAGGTTAAAAACAAATTTATATAAGTTTAATTTCTCTTTGCATTAGTATTGTTAATAATCTGGCTAATAAAAAGATACAAAAATTATTTCAGACATGTCTGAAGAAACAAAAAACACTGCTCCAGAAGCAGTAAACCCAGCAGAATTTTTAGCAACATTTAATTGGCATAAATACGAAGAAGGTATTGATGAAGTTGATGAGTCTAAATTACAAGAATTTGAAAAAGCCCTAGAAGGTACAGTAGGTTTCGTAAACGAACGTGATGTAATCGAAGGTACAGTAACAAGAATTACTGATAGAGATGCGATTATCGACATCAACTCTAAATCAGAAGGAGTTATTTCTTTAAACGAATTCCGTTACAATCCAAATTTATCTGTAGGAGATTCAGTAGAAGTATTAGTTGATAAAAGAGAAGATTCTTCTGGTCAATTAGTATTATCACACAAAAAAGCACGTGTAATTAAAGCTTGGGATAGAGTTAACAATGCACATGAAACAGGTGAAATCGTTAACGGTTTTGTTAAGTGTAGAACTCGTGGAGGTATGATCGTTGATGTATTTGGTATTGAAGCATTCTTACCAGGTTCTCAAATTGATGTGAAGCCAATCCGTGATTACGATCAGTATGTAGAAAAAACTATGGAATTCAAAGTTGTAAAAATCAACCACGAATTTAAAAACGTAGTAGTATCTCATAAAGCGTTAATCGAAGCAGATTTAGAAGATCAGAAAAAAGAAATCATCGGTCAATTAGAAAAAGGACAAGTATTAGAAGGTGTTGTTAAAAACATTACTTCTTATGGTGTCTTTGTTGATTTAGGTGGTGTTGATGGATTAGTACATATTACTGATTTATCTTGGTCTCGTATCAACCACCCGAACGAGGTTGTTGAATTAGATCAAAAATTAAACGTTGTAATTTTAGACTTTGACGATAACAAATCTAGAATCCAATTAGGATTAAAACAATTATCAGCTCATCCTTGGGAAGCTTTAAATACTGACTTAAAAGTTGGAGATAAAGTAAAAGGTAAAGTTGTTGTTTTAGCTGATTACGGTGCATTCGTAGAGGTTGAAGAAGGAGTTGAAGGATTAATTCACGTTTCTGAAATGTCTTGGTCTACACACTTACGTTCTGCACAAGATTTCGTAAAAGTTGGTGACGAGGTAGAAGCTCAAATCTTGACATTAGATCGTGAAGATCGTAAAATGTCTTTAGGTATGAAGCAATTACACCCAGATCCATGGACAGATATTACTGCAAAATACCCTGTAGGTTCTACTCATACTGGTACTGTACGTAACTACACTAACTTTGGTGTATTCGTAGAATTAGAAGAAGGAATTGACGGATTAGTGTATATCTCTGATTTATCTTGGACTAAGAAAATTAAGCACCCATCAGATTTTGTAACTGTTGGTGATAAATTAGATGTTCAAGTATTAGAATTAGATGTTGAAAACCGTAAGTTAAACTTAGGTCATAAGCAAACTCAAGATAATCCTTGGGATGCGCATGAAGCTACGTATGCAATCGGATCTACACATGAAGGTTCTATTAAAGAGAAAAATGACAAAGGTGCTACTGTAGTATTTGCAGATGGTATTGAAGCATTTGCTCCAACACGTTTCTTAGAAAAAGAAGACGGATCTAAATTAGAAAAAGGTGATGCTGTAAAGTTCATCGTTACTGAATTTAGTAAAGAATACCGTAGAATTGTTGTTTCTCATACTTCTCTTTTCAAAGAAGAAGAAAAGAAAAACATCAAAGCTGCAGCTAAAAAAGCTGCTGATGCTCCAAAATCTACATTAGGAGATATCGGTGGATTAGCTGAATTAAAAAAGAAAATGGAAGGGAAATAAATCTCTGATATTATAAATTTTAAAACCGTTACGTTAGTAGCGGTTTTTTTTATGCTTAATAAGTCAATTAATTAAACCAAATGAAGAATATTAAGAACTAAAATTTATGAATTAGAAATTAAAAATAAAGATACTTACACTTCTCTAGAGCTTTCTTTTATTCCATCAATTCCATAGAAATAGCTATAATAAACTCTTTATAAATAATAAAAAGTTGAATATAATTTAGGATTTTTTTGAGGTTAATACCATAGTTAAAATTAGAATAACATGTCTACTTAACAAAAAAAAGTGTTGGATTTAAATAATAAATTAGCTATTTTTAAGATAATAAAACTTTAAAATTTATAGAAAAATAGATAAAAGGACCCTTGAAAATAATAGAAACTTATTTTACACTTTAAATGATATTTTAATATTTCTTCTTTAATTAAAACCTTTTGGTAAGATGACAACCTATAATATTATAAAAATAACAGCTACCATATTAGCAATAACGATTCACATTAGAAATTGGTATAAGCACTCGATAATTAGAAAAGAAAAAGACCGATACGGACATTTTTTAATTATATTTCTTTTTATGATAAGTTTTTTATTTTTCTCTTTTAAGTAAAATAGGTATGAGTTAAAAAATTACCTAAAGTCATATAAATAAAAAACCGATACTTGCGCAACGGTTTTTTTATGTTTTAAATGTAACAAAAGTTACAGTTAAACCTACTTTGAAGTATCAGTATATTCTTTAATACCATTATATTTGTATTAAAATTAGAAAAAAAACGATGACACTTATAAAATCTATATCAGGAATTAGAGGTACCATAGGAGGAAACACTGGTGAAAACCTTACTCCAGTTGATGCTGTTAAATTTGCTGCTGCTTACGGAGCATTTATCATAAAAAGAAATCCAGAAGCTAAAAAAATAAAAGTAGTCATTGGTAGAGATGCTCGTATTTCTGGTAAAATGATTAGTAATTTAGTGGCTAATACTTTAGTTGGTTTAGGTATAAATGTAGTTGATTTAGGTTTATCAACAACACCAACTGTTGAAGTTGCTGTTCCTTTAGAAAAAGCGGAGGGAGGTATTATTTTAACGGCTTCTCACAACCCTAAGCAATGGAATGCTTTAAAATTATTAAATGAAAAAGGAGAGTTTTTAAATGGTGCTGATGGTGAAGAAATATTAAAATTAGCCGCTGATGAAAACTTTGAATTTGCTGAAGTTGATGATTTAGGAAGTTATAGAAAAAATAAGAAATATTTAAAAAAACATATTAAAGAGGTTTTAAAACTTGATTTAGTTGACGTAAAAGCAATTAAAAAAGCTAAATTTAAAGTAGTTGTTGATGGAGTTAACTCTACAGGAGGAATTTTTATTCCTGCATTACTAAAAGAATTAGGTGTTAAATGTATAGAATTATACTGCGAACCGAACGGTCAATTTCCTCATAACCCAGAACCTTTAAAAGAAAACTTAACAGACATATCAAAACTTGTAGTTAAGAAAAAAGCCGATTTAGGTATTGTAGTTGACCCAGATGTAGATCGTTTGGCTTTAATATCAGAAGATGGATCAATGTTTGGTGAAGAGTATACTTTGGTAGCTTGTGCCGATTATGTTTTAGGAAGATTAGGAGGAGGAAACACCGTTTCTAACTTATCGTCATCAAGAGCATTACGTGATGTAACTGAAAAACATGGCGGAACTTATACAGCTGCTGCAGTAGGTGAAGTTAATGTAGTACAAATGATGAAAGATACCAATACTGTTATTGGAGGTGAAGGAAATGGAGGTATTATTTATCCAGCTTCTCATTATGGACGCGACTCTTTAGTTGGTGTCGCTTTATTTTTATCACATTTAGCGCATAAAAAAATGTCTTGTAAAGCACTAAGAGATTCGTATCCTAGTTACTTTATGAGTAAAAATAAAATACAATTAACTCCGCAAATAGACGTTGATAAGATTTTAGAAACAATGGCTTCTAAATATAAAAATGAAGATGTAAATACTATTGATGGTGTAAAAATTGATTTCGATACAGAATGGGTACATTTACGTAAATCGAATACCGAACCCATTATTAGAATTTATACTGAAAGTACCAGTCAAGAAAATGCAGATAAACTTGCTGAGCGATTTATAACAGAAATTGAACAAATAATAAAATAAAAGTTGAAACTAAGATTAATCAGTTTATTAATGATGTTGTTAACATCATCAATATTAATAGGACAAGAGGAAGAAATAACAGTTAAAGAAAAAAAGAAAGTAACTAATAAAGGAAAATTCTTTGTATACTGGGGATGGAACTGGGCGAGTTACACAGATTCTGACATTAGATTTAAAGGAAATAATTACGATTTTACATTGTCAAATGTAAAAGCACAAGACAGACAAACAAAATTTTCTTTTAGGGATTATTTTCATCCAGGTAGGGTTACTATACCACAAACAAATTATAGAATTGGATATTTCTTTAAAGAAAACTATACCATTTCTATTGGTGTAGATCATATGAAATATGTAATGATTGCCGATCAAGATGTAAAAATTAATGGCGAAATTGCTGTTGGTAATGCAAAATATGACGGAACTTATACGAATGATAACATTAATTTAGCTGCCGATTTTTTGCGCTTTGAACATACTGATGGTTTAAATTATGTAAATGTTGAATTAAAGCGTTTTGATGATGTTAGTAGTTGGTTTGGTTTAAATTTAGAAAACCTACAAATAAATTTAACTGAAGGAGTAGGAGTTGGTATTTTATATCCAAGAACTAACACTAGCTTATTAGAAAATGAAAGACATGATGATTTTCATTTATCTGGATACGGAATGTCAGTTGGAGCGGGTTTAAATATTACTTTTTTAAAGCACTTTTTTGTACAAGCCGATTTAAAAGGTGGTTATATAAATATGGGAGATATTAAAACATCAACCAATCCAGCAGATAGCGCTTCACAAAGTTTTTACTTTTTTGAAAACACTATTTTAATAGGAGGTAAGTTTAGACTTTAATCAACAAAACTAACAAATACGTTAATAATACAAATCTTTTAGGTCAATTATTAGTATAATTCTAATTTTACACTATAAACTACACAGCAAATGACAAATTTAGAGCAATATTTTAATAAATTTAAAAACAATATTGTTGGTATTAATCAAACATATATATCTCCCTACGGAGAACAAAAAATGATTTATACTGATTGGACGGCAAGTGGTAGATTATATCGACCAATAGAAGAACAATTATTACATAAATTTGGTCCTTTTGTAGCAAATACACATACCGAAACATCAACTTCGGGTGCAGCAATGACCTTAGCTTATCATCAAGCACGGAATATTATAAAACAACATGTAAATGCATCAAATGATGATGTATTGATTACTGAAGGATCAGGAATGACAGGTGTTGTAAATAAATTTCAACGAATTTTAGGATTAAAAATTTGCGAAAATTTAAAAGAAAATACCATAATACCTGATGAAAAAAGACCTATTGTTTTTGTAAGTCATATGGAACATCACTCTAACCAAACATCTTGGATTGAAACGATTGCTGATGTTGAAGTAGTGCCGTGTAATGAAGCTGGATTAGTATGTTTGGATAAATTTGAAGCAACTATACAAAAATTTAAAGATAGGCCTATCAAAATAGCCTCAATCGTAGCTGGGTCAAACGTAACAGGTATAAAAACAGATTATCATAAAATAGCCGCATTAATTCATAAATATGGTGGTTTATGCTTTGTTGATTTTGCTTGTTCTGCACCATATGTTGATATTAATATGCATCCAGAAAAAGAAGAGGAGTATTTAGATGCTATTTTCTTTTCACCTCATAAATTTTTAGGAGGCCCAGGAAGTTCAGGAGTTTTAATTTTTAATAAGAAATTATATAAAAACATGATACCCGATAACCCGGGAGGTGGTACAGTAAGTTATACTAATCCTTGGGGAGGTCATGATTATTTTGATGATGTTGAAACACGTGAAGATGGAGGAACTCCTGCTTTTTTACAAACGATTAAAATAGCTTTAGCTATTCAAGTTAAAAATCAAATGGGGACTGATAAAATTAAACAGCGTGAAGACGAAATAAACCCTATTATTTTTAATTGTTTAGAAAACCTGGAAGGTGTAAAAATATTAGCACCAAATCATAAAGACAGATTAAGTATTTTTTCATTTTATTACGAAAAATATCATTTTAATTTAGTTGTTAAATTATTAAACGATCGTTTTGGAATACAAACAAGAGGAGGTTGCTCATGTGCGGGTACTTATGGACATTTTTTATTAAATGTAGATCAAAATACATCAAATAAAATTAAAGATCAAATATCTGAAGGTTGTAATACCGAAAAACCAGGTTGGGTACGTTTATCTGTACATCCAACGGTTACAAACGAAGAAATTCAATTTATATGTCACTCATTAAAAACTTTGACTGAAAACATCAAAGAATGGTCGAAAGACTATAAATATGATATGGTTAAAAATGATTATGTACACATAACAACCGAACCTATAGAAAAAAAATTAATAGCAGATTGGTTTACTTTATAATATGAATATATTAGATACCTATTTTTTAGAAGATAATTATACTGAAATAAAAGAAACGAAAATTGAAGGGAGACATGTTACTCTTGATGATATTGAACCTCTTTATAATGATTTAGATATAAATATAGAATCGAAAGTAGTCGGTTTATCTGAAAAAGGAAGAAATATTTATCAATTAAAATTAGGCTCAGGAAAGATAAAAATATTTGTTTGGAGTCAGATGCATGGTAATGAAAGTACTGGAACCAAAGCTGTTTTTGATTTTTTAAATTTTATAAAACTAAACACTACTAGCGAAATAGTTAACACGATTTTAAAAAATTGTAGTATCACAATTGTACCAATGCTAAATCCAGATGGAGCAGAAGTATACACGCGTGTTAATGCAAATAATGTAGACTTAAACAGAGATGCTGTAGCTTTAAAAGCAAAGGAAAGTAAATTATTACGAGCTATTTTAACAAAAGTAAACCCTGATTTTTGTTTTAATTTACATGATCAAAGAACAATTTTTGGAGTAGAAGGCACTAAAAATCCAGCTACTATTTCATTTTTAGCACCTTCAGAAGAAGAGAGTCGCAAAATAACTACAGGTCGCAAAGAAACGATGAATGTAATAGTTTCGATGAATACATTATTACAAAAATTAATTCCAAATCATGTTGGTCGTTATACAGATGAATTTTATCCTACAGCAACAGGAGATAACTTTCAAAAATTAGGACACAATACAATATTAATAGAAGCAGGGCATTATCCGAATGATTATGAACGTGAAATTGTAAGAAAGTATAATTTTTATGCACTTTTACAAGGTATTTATCATATTTCAACGTCAAAAGACTTTACATATTATTCTGATTATTTAGCTATTCCAAACAATATCAAGAACTTCTATGATGTAATTTATAGAGCTAAAAATAATGAAAAAGATGTCGCTTATCAGTATGTTGAGAAAATAGAAAATAGTAAATTTGCAATGACTTTAAAAAAAGAAAAAGAAGGGGATTTATCTTCGTTTTTAGCACATAAAGAATGTAACAAAAATAAGATATAACTGAATATTTCTTAAAAAAAGTGTTTTTAAATTGAAAAAAAGCTATATTTTAGCAAAATTACTTGAATAAAATAAAAATGAAGAAATTTGTACTTGATGAGATTGATCATCAAATTTTAGACATTTTAATAGAAAATGCTCGTACTCCTTTTACAGACATCGCAAAGAAATTATTAGTATCTGCAGGTACCATCCATGTACGTGTTAAAAAAATGGAAGATGAAGGTATAATTCAAGGTTCAACATTAACATTGAACTATGATAAAATGGGGTATACTTTTATTGCACATGTTGGTGTATATTTAGAAAAAACATCAATGACACAACATGTTTTAGATAAATTACGCTTAATTCCGAACGTAACAGTAGCATATGTGACAGCAGGAAAATACAATATTTTTTGTAAAGTAAGGGCTAAAAGTACTAATGATGCTAAGGATATTATCTATCAAATAGATGATATTAATGGGGTGAACCGTACAGAAACAATGATTTCATTAGAAGAAAGTATTAACGATAAAAAACGTTTGATGCATGCAATTTTTAAAGAAATATAATTAAACTAACTATCATTAAAAAAAAGGATTAATATGTAAAATTGTTAATCCTTTTTTTTTATGTTAAATTATTTAATATTCAAATCATCCAATTAAATTTTTTTAAAATAATATTCCAATCATTAGGTAAACTGGCTACTATTATTTTCTTTTTTTTAGAAAAAGGATGTATAAATTCTAATGAATATGCATGTAAAAATAAATTTTCACAATTAAATTTATCTATAAACATTACATTATGATTTTTATCACCATATTTTGGATCACCAATAAGTGGATGACTTATTTTATTCAAATGAATACGTAGTTGATGTAATCTACCCGTGGTAGGTTTCATTTCAACTAAACTGTATCTTGAAGTATCATAAGGTTTTACTGGAATATCTACAATAACATTACCAATTGTCTTTAAGTGTGTTTCAGCTTCTTTATAAACATTGGAATCTCTACCTTTTACTGGAGAGTTTATTATTTTATACTCTGGTGAATGCCCCCTTACAATTCCATAATATGTTTTTTGAATTTCATTATTCGTAAATAATTCTTGAAATTTAGATACATACTTTGTTTCTTTAGCTAGCAGAATAATCCCAGAGGTTTTTCTGTCTAATCTATGAATCGGGTAAAATTTTTGTCCAAATTGATTAAACAATAACTGCAATAAGGAATCTTCATCAACTACATTTCTAGAATGATGAGCGTGGTGTACCACTACATTATTAGGTTTAGTAACACAAAGTATATATTCATCTTCAAAAAGAACAGTAAGGTTCATATAATTTAGTTATTTGAATTTTTAGATTTGGTAAAATTTAATAATATTAATGATAAAAAACCACAAATTAAAAACCCTACAAAAAGAGGTAGAGTAGTAGTGGTCATAAACTTACCTATTATTGTGGCAATAGGAACAGCCATTATTGTTGATACAAAACCGTTTATAGCCGCACCAACTCCTGCAATATGTCCAACAGGTTGCATTGCTAAGGCTCTTAAATTTCCGAATAAGAATCCCAGTGAAAAAAACTGTAAAGCAAAAAATAATATAAGTATTGTTATGTCTGGATTTTCTTTTCCGTAAAATAATATAATATAAATAACGGGGATTAAAGTAAAGATGATTAAAAAGGTAGTAATGAGTTTATACATTCCAAATTTCATTACAAAATTTCCGTTTAAAAAAGTAGCAAAACCTACCGAAATAGCTAATCCTGCAAAAATAAAAGGAAATTCTTCTATTAAATCATATTGCACCTGAAATATTTGCTGTGATGCACTTAAATATACCATAAACGAACCAGTTATAAAACCAGAAATTAAGGTAAAAACAACAGCTTGCTTATGTTTTATAAATTCTTTAGAACCTTTAACAAAAAGACTTAATGATAATTTTGTTTTGTTTTCATCTTTTAATGTTTCTGGCTGACGCTTCCATAACCATAGCATAACAAAAAAACCGAATACTAATTGACTATAAAATATAAATTGCCAACCGTAAGCATCTAACATTAATTTTCCAATTGCAGGAGCTACAACAGGAACCAAGATGAAAATTACAACGATAAATGACATTATTTTAGCCATATAATTACCACTAAAACTATCCCTAACCATGGCAATACTTATAGTTCTTGGTGCAGATAATCCAATACCTTGTAATATTCTACCAAAAACCATCATTTCAATGCTAGTTGCGTTAATACATAAAAAACTTGCAATTACAAAGACTATAAAACCAAAGTAAATTACAGGTTTTCTTCCGAGACTATCAGAAATTGGACCTGAAATTAATTGACCAAAACCCAAGCCTAAAAATATCATAGTAATTAATAATTGACTATCTGTTGAGTCTTGTTGAATGTTAATACTATTTCCTATTTGCTTTATAGCTGGTAATAAAGCGTCAATTGACAATGCTACTAATGACATTAATGATGCCATTAAAGCTATGAATTCTAATTTAGATTGTTTTTCTTTTTTTTGCATCATACAAATGTACTTTCTTTTTATAGTTTATTTAGATAGTATTAAAAAAACATCTATTTAACATAATATTAATTATAGTACAAATATGTTATTATGAGTAAAACGGCGAATAGAACTTTTTCGGTTCTATTTTACATAGATGCAGATATAGCGCCTTTAGGTCTATATTATGTTAAATATCCCAGAATGTTCTCGTTCTACAATAAACTGTATTACTGGGGTCATTAATCATCCTTTTAGATTTAGATATTGTATTTTAAATTAATCATCCACTGGATAATCAATTTAAAATAATGTGAGAATTTAATATTCCGTACAATGATTCAATATTTTTAAAATATGCGATTCTCAATAAACATTCGAACTATACATTTGTATCTATAATTAGACATTATGTCAAATTGCCTCTTGCCAAAATCGCTCATATTGTGTTTAAAATTTAAAGCTGAAAAAAACTTTAAATTTTAAACACAATTTTCCAACGCTTGCAACCGCATAAAAGCTCACATTTAGTTTCTTAATAAAGTTTTCGTTGAATATGGAATTCTCGTTGTAATTTTTTTAGGAACTTATCGATAAGCTATGCGCAAGAGTATAAAATTACTCTGACGAGATAACTTCTATAATCTTAAAAATACAATTCTATATCAGTAAAATGACTCAAAACGCCTGGTTTTACTGCTATATTCTTATAAATTGTATTAGCTATTCTTTGCTTCAATTTATTTCCAACGGAGTTTCCGTAATCTTTACTAAATGCATAACCTAACCTTGTTTCATTTGGCTCTCCCAAACCAGATAATAAATAATCTGCTTGCCTAAATGATTTTTGTTTTACATTTTTAGTAAAACAGTTTATGGCTCATTCGCTATATTTTAGGAGATATTGTAACGGATTAATATTACTTGGAAATTACTTGTATAAAAGTATTATAATACAAACTAGATCGCTATTGGCCACTGGTCTTTTGCTGGGAATTTTTTATTTTCCCAAATTTTAATTTCTTCGCTAGTAAGTAAACAAGTTTTTAATTTGGCAATAATTTTTTCTTTAGCTAAATGTTGACCTATAAAAACTAATTCTATTTTTCTATCTCCATATAACGTGTGCCATTCAGCTTCGATATTACTTTTATTATCACTAAATGTAGTATGACTCATTCGTTTTGCATAATCCATTGATGCCCACCAAACACCTGCAGAATCAACTTTACAGGAGCCTCCTGCCGAACTCCATATTAATGCTTGATTGGATCTTGAAGCCAGCCAAAACATCCCTTTACTTCTTATAATATTTTGAGGAAAACTTTGATTTAAATAATTTAAAAAACGTACTGGGTGAAATGGTTTTTTACTTTTAAAAACAAACGAACTAATACCATACTCTTCAGTTTCAGGAACATGTTCATTCTCTAATTCTTTAATCCATCCTGCTGATGCTTCTGCTTTTTCGTAATTAAATAAACCCGTATTTATTACTTTATCTAATTTAACATTAGAATTTTGTGTAGCAATAATATGTGCTTCAGGATTTAGTTTGTGTATTATTGCTTTAAGTTCTTGAATGTTATCTTCAGATACTAAATCAGTTTTATTTAATAAAATTACATTAGCAAATTCTATTTGATCAGTTAACAGATTTACAATGGTTCTGTCATCACCTTCAATATTTGTTAACTTTCTTGTTGTTAAATAATCTGCACTTGAAAAATCTTTTAAAAAGTTAAAAGCATCAACTACTGTAACCATCGTATCAATATAACTAAATCTACTTAAATCGATAGTACGATCTTCACTTTCAAATGTAAATGTTTGTGCCACAGGAATAGGTTCACTAATACCAGTACTTTCAATTAAGAGATAATCAAATTTATTTTGTTTAGCTAATTGCTCTACCTCTACCATTAGGTCTTCACGAAGTGTACAACAAATGCAACCATTAGACATTTCTACTAATTTTTCTTCTGTTCTAGATAGTGTATTTTCATTTTCAAGAAATTGAGCATCAATATTAACTTCGCTCATATCGTTTACAATTACAGCTACCTTTAACCCTGCTTTGTTATGTAAAATGTGATTTAATAAAGTTGTTTTTCCGGCTCCTAAAAAACCACTTAAAACAGTTACTGGTAATTTTTTCATTTTATTTTAGATCGTTTGTTTGTGTTCATTTAACACACTTTTTACTATTTTTTTGAGTAATAAAGGCTCACTACTAGGCCCAATTGTTAATAATTTGGAACCAGTTATGGGTATTCCTCTAAAAGGTCTGATGGTTATATTGCCATCAGGTGTTCTTTCGAAATACGTATATACCTCTTCTTTACCTAATTGTACACAGCCTTTTACGCGTAATATGGTTTTTGGTATTTTTTTACAAATACTTTCTATAACCTCTTTACTTGGTAGAACAGGTAAATCTACAGAGCAAGAAGACCAATGTGATTTTAAATGATCTAATTTTTCTGGAATGTTATTAGAACTTGATAATTCTGGTAACCATGAAATATTGATTTGATCCATAGTAATAATTTTAGCAAAAGCATTATGTTCTTTTAACTCTTTAACTACCAACTCTTTTCTTACTTCAGAACAATTCTCTAGATGTGTTAGTACTATTAATGATGAAACTTGTACTTGATTTGTTTCTAAATCATTATGCTTTTCTCTTTTTTGCCAATTATTTACATCTACTACAGCAATTTGTATGGGAGGCAAAAACTGCTCATTTAAACCAACCCCCAGAAACTCCATTAAAGCACAAGCATCTGATGTTCCATTGGCTTCTATTAAAGTTATTCCTTTTTTACGTTTGGGGATTCTATTTACAGCGTTTCTTAGTTCATTAATTCCACTACAACAAATACAGCTACCTGTAAGTGCTTTTATATTCTTTACATCAACTTGATTTAAAAACTGTTGTGCATCCATATTGGCATTTTCATAATCATTTAAAATGATAAAAGGGTTCCAACCGTTTTCTAAAAAACTGTTGGTCAAATATTTTAACAACGTTGTTTTGCCAGCCCCTAAAAATCCTACTATGGTAATAATTGCTTCCATGTTTTATTTCTATCTCGAAATAGTTGGTTTATTGCTAATGTTTTATCCCTCTAATTTATTTAGATAATTCATTTTTTCTATTAAATCACCTGTTACAGCAACCACTGCTGGCTTAGGAATATTATCACCATCAAAAGGCCACGTACTTGTTGGTTTTTTTAAAGATTTAGTTTGTTCTCCTGGATGTTGAACACTTAAAAACAAGGTTTTACCATCTGGTGAAAACCAAGGACCTGTAAGTTCTGCATCTGTTGGTGCAGAGGCAACACGAATTACTTTACCAGCATCTTTACCTAATCTAGGAATAACAAATAAGCTGTTGTTTTTAAAGGGCATATAAGGTTTTTTACTTTTATTCATTGAACTTCCAGACATATCTGAAGTTATCCATAAGTTTCCTGACATATCGAATGCTAGATTATCTGGGCATGAAAAACCGTTTTCCTCGCCACCAACTAAATATGTTGATGCATTAAAGGTTAAGGAATCAAAATTACCATTGGTTTCTTCAATTTTTAAAATTGAGCCATGAAAATCACCTTTGGGTTTATTATTGGTTAAGGTTACAAAAATATGTCCCGTAATAGGGTCTATTTCTATATCTTCTGGTCTATTTAATTGGGTTGCACCTATAAGTTTAGCTGCTTCTCTTGCCCTGATCAAAACTTCGGTTTGATTTTTAAATGTTTCTTTTAAAATAGGTTGGTTTTTCCAATCTAAGGCTAACCATTTTCCGTTTATAGTATCAGCAACATATAAAGTTCCCTCTTTTAAGGAACTTGGTTTAGATGAGATAAATTTATATAGATGTTCATCATTTTTATCATCTGCTGTATAAGCAACTACTCTTTTATCTTCAAGTTCGTATAAAGTACAACATTCGTGTGCAAAACGCCCTAAAGCAATGTGTTTTTGCGCTTTACCATCTTTAGGGTTCACTTCTACTACCCAACCGTAATGCTCTGGAGGGTAATTGTAAAATTTTTCCCAACCATAATCACTTTTTCTATGACTTTCTAGATTCTTTTTATCATATTCAATTTCTCCAAAAAAAGCATCATAGTTTTCCTCACAAGTAATAAAGGTTTTCCATGGAGTAATTCCGCCAGAACAGTTAGCCAATGTTCCTTTTACACTGGTTTTTCCTTTTATTGGAGAATCCCAATTTAAAGCAATATCAGTTTGTGCTGTAATTCTTCTGTTATGAGAATCGTTTTGAACCACTTGCCAAACTCCGTTTTCTTCTTTAATTCTTACAATGCTTCCACCAACATTATACATTTCTTTATCTACTTGCTCTTTGGTTTTTTCTTGTTGATTATTAAAATCAGAAACAAAAAGCGGATTAATGTATTCATGATTTACCCATAACAATCCATCTTTAGGATTATCTTCGTTAAAAGGAATAAAACAGGTATAATCATTATTAAACCCAAAAGTATCTGTGTTACTTATAGCATCTCCCCATTTTATAATGGTGTGATAACCTAAACCATTTGCTAATATTAAATCGTCTTTATCAGAAGCTGTAATCCCTTGTAAAATAAAGTTTTTAAGAATTTCCAATCTTTTTTTCGAAATTTTACTAAAACCCTTTGTTGGTGTAGTTGTATTACCACAACTCATTAAAAATTGAGGTAATACTAGTGATGTTAAACTAGCTTTACCTATAAATGAAATAAACTTTCTTCTATTGTAATCCATTTTAATTTATACTTAAAAAATTATATTGGTAATATGATAATTTATAACTGTTTTTAATTGAAATGATGTTGTTGTAAGCATACTAAATCTGAATATATACTTGAGAACCTATTTTGATTTCTGTAATAAACTTTAGCCTCTATATTTATTGAATGCTGAGCTATTGTGTTTAAATGTAATTTAAAATCCTTTATTTTCTTATTTAAAAAATAGGATAATATTGCAAATTGACTATTACTGCTTTTAAATATTTTTTTTGATAGTTCTTTTTCTTTTCTTATTTCATTTTGAAAACTACTTAATGCTCCTATTTTAGAAAAATTGCCTTTCCATAAGGCATCTAAAACGATCTTATTATCAATAGAAAGTACAAAGCAAAACTTTTGAATGTTATGTTTTTTAACAATTTGTTTTATATACTTCATTGTTTTGTCGTCATAAATAAAAGAATTGCCTAATGAGGTATAAAAATAATTTTGAGACCTAAACGTTTTGTTAATGGCATTTTCTAAATAATCAGTAGGACAAATAAGAAAAAAGCATTTTTGCATTTGTTTTATGAATTTTGAGTATAAGGAAAAGAAGAATGATGTACATCTATTTTTAGGGCATTATCTACTAACTTATATCCGAAAGTGTATTCAACCTTTGCTTCATTACCCTCTAAATCAGTAAAAAAATAATTACCCATTGCAATAGCACGTTTTTCCTCTAAAATTAGGTTAGAATTTTCAAATCTAACTTTTGTCCAAGGCTGTATTGCAAACCCTTTATCTTCTTTACAAACACGATTTTCTCCTGCAATAAAATAAGATGTTGCCTCAGGTTTAGTAGGTCTAAATTGTTCTATTTCGCATTTTGTAGGCTTAAAAGATACTACTCCTGTTTCGAAAGCATAATTTGAATCTAAAAACTCACTGGTAAATTTTTCACAGCTTTCTCTTTGCTCTTTAAGAGCACCAATTTTTACTACTCCATTTCCCCAATTCTTTTGTACTGCTTCTACTTGTTCTTTAGTTATCATTGTTTATATTTTTTGATTACTTATTATTTTTAAAAATTCATTTCTTTTTTCAGTATTATTAAAACAACCACCATACTCTAATGTAGTTGTAAAACTACTTTGATCTTTTATACCTCTGGATGAAACACATAAATGTTTGGCTGTAACCATAATAATTACATCTTTGGTATCTAAAACCGTTTGTAAATCGTTTAAGATTTGAAGAACTAATCTTTCTTGAACTTGTGGACGTCGAGCATAATAATCTACTAAGCGATTAATTTTTGATAGACCAATTACTTTCTCTTTTGCCACATATGCTACATGTGCATGACCAATTATTGGTAAAAAGTGATGTTCACAAGCAGAATCTATAGTAATATTTTGTTCTACAAGCATTTTTTTGTAACCATACTTGTTTTCAAATGTTGAAAGCTTTGGTTTATTGGCTGGGTTTAATCCATAAAACAATTCTTTAATATACATTTTTGCAACACGATACGGAGTACCTGATAAACTATCATCTGTTAAATCAAGTCCGATTTCTTCCATTATCATTTTAAAATGATAAGCTATATTTTCTATTTTTTCATCATCAGTTTTTTTAAAAGCATTTGTACTTAAAGGTGTTTGTATGCTTGAATACATGTGATTATCTCCAACTAATTCTATTTGTTTTTTATTCATAATTTATACAACATTTATCGTTTTTACATTGGCATTTTTTTTGATTATATAAATGCAATGCTACTAGTGTAAGAGCAGCTATATATTTATAAATTTCAGATAGATGAACGAACTCTATACTTTCATTAATAATTACTATCAATAATGCAGCCCAGCTTAACCATAAGCCAACTTTTATATAATTGTTTGTACTAACCTGCACTGAACGACGAATAGCTAAAAAAGAGAGAGCCAAAAAAATATAATCTATCCACCTCCACCACAAAGGCGTGACCTCACAACAAGTTGTAGAACAACTTTGTGCAATAAAAATAAATGGACTAATTACGCAATGCAGCATACATAATGTACTTGCTAATACACCTACATTATCTGGCTTTTGTAATGTTAAATTCATATTATAAATTTTACTTAATGCAACTAAGTTGCAAATATAATTTTTTTATTTGTTACTACAACTTAGTTGCGTTATATTTGTGTTATGGGAATTATTAGAAAAACAAAATCTGTTGAGGCAATACTTAATGAGTTTAATAATAGCTCTGCCGCTATTTCTGTAAAAAAATTATTAGAAAATCTTGATTTTAAATTTAATAAAACAACTATTTATCGAGTATTAGACAAGCTTGAAAACGATGGCGTTTTACATTCTTTTCTTGGTAAAAATGGATTAAAATGGTATGCAAAATGCATGGGATGTTCGGCAAATAAACATAATGATATTCATCCTCATTTTCAATGTTTAGATTGTGGAAAGGTAGACTGTATTCCTACAAGTGTTATAATGCCTAAAATACCAAACAGACAGGTTATAATTACTCAGTTATTAATTCAAGGTAAATGTGAAACATGTGTTGTTTAATTGAATTACGAAAGTAAATTTGATTATTTTTTAACGTTTGAAGAAATATTACAATAAAAAAATCTAGTTTTAATACTCTCTAAAAGAAAGTTTTATTTTTTAATTAAATAAATCCTTACGAACCTAAAAAACATAGTTTCGTATGGTTTTATTAAATATTTTCTAAATAACTTTATTAATATTTAATATGACTTTAATAAAAATTAAAACAATTGCTGCATAAACTCAGTAATAGTTTTATCAAAATTTAAATATATAAATGTTATTCCTATAGTGTCATAAATTCCGTGAATTAATACCAATAAGAGTAAATTATTTTTATTCTTATTAAATAGTAATGATATTATAAATGACCATAAAAATACTGATACCACTCCAATTAATCCTTGATATGCATGTAATATTCCAAAGTAAAGTGACGTTATAAAAGCTGAGAACAACCATGTTTTATTGCTATTGACAAACAACTCCGCCAAAACTTTCATGTAATAGACACAAAATATTAATTCCTCTCCAAAGGCTGCAAATCCCCATACGATAACCATTAAGATAAGATAGGCGAAGTCTCCCCTGATATCATTTATTGATGAAAGTTCATAATCACCAAACCAACTTATAAGTATTGGATCTTTTTTTTTCGAGAGTTTACTTTTTATAGATCATGCTTTTTCACTAAAGTTTTACTTCTTTTTTACTATTATCTTTCTTACCTATTGATAATATATTTGCAAATAATTTATAAGCTCCAGAAACACCCGCTGGTAGTTCTCTAAAAAAACTTAAACCTGTATAAATATAATTTCCTTTTCCATATTTAGCGATAAGTAGGCTACCTTTTTTGGCTGACTCTCCTTTATCACTCATTGATAAAATCGGTGTATATTCCTTACTCCATTGATTTGGAAAATACAATCCACGCTCTTGTACCCAACCATTAAAATCTGTTGTTGAAATTTTATTAGGATAATTTAAAATTGGATGTTCTTTTGCTAATAAAGAAACTTTCGCATTTTCATCTGTAACTCTATCTCTCGATAATTTTAATTCAAATGGCGCTTTTACATCTACTCTTCTATTTGTATTATATTGTACAATCATATTTCCACCATTTTTTACATAAGCTAACAAGTGTTTTTGTTTAAATTGTAATTCTGGTAAAGTATTGTATGCACGAATTCCTACAACTACAGCATCAAATTCCTGTAAATTTTTATCGTTGATATCTTTAGGATTTATTTCTATTACCTTATATCCTATTTGACGTAAGCTTTCAGGAATTGCGTCACCTGATCCTTGAATATAAGCAACCTTCTCACCTTTTTTCTTAATATCTAAACGAACTAACTTTGCTTGTGATGGCAATAAAATTGATTGTTTAGGTATATGATTGTAGTTAATTTCTACCAATTCTTTATCGTACGTTTTATCATCAATCGTTGCAACTGCTTTTAAAATTCCTTCAGATTGATTTTTAGAGGGGGTAACTTTAAAATCTACAACTTGTTTATCACCTTTTTGTTGGATATTAAAATTTGCTATTTTAGGAGATACTTCCCATCCGTTAGGAACTTGTAAAGCAACGGTTCCGCTTACATTTTTATCTCCAGAACGAACTTCTAATGATACTTTTTGCGACACATCATCAGAAAAAATAATAATTTTACTTTTTAATTTTGTTGTTACTTTTGGTAACACTTCAAACGGTTCGTAAATTTCTCCTTTATCTCTTTTAGAAAATCGATGTACAACAGGTATTGTGTATGAAATTGATGCACTACCTATTATTAAATTATATTGTATATTAATTGGTCGTGAACTTTCTGGATTTCCTATTAAAACCTGATTTTTTACTGTATACATTCCTAACCCCCAAGGTTCTGTTAACCAATAAGGTGACGAATAATCAACGTTTTTAATTGCAATACTTTCTTTAAAATTTTGTTTAGAATTTGGTACTAAATCTAATTCTTTTAAAATCGTTTTTTTACTAGGTAATATTTTAATAGATGCTAATTCTATTACTTGTTTACTTCTGTTTAAAACCTCAAAATTAACCTCAAAATTACTATTTGGTATTGAGCTAGATGAAGTTGCCGAAGCTTCTAAATACAGCCCTGCACTAGCTTTTATAATTTCTTTAAGTTCTTTAGTTTTTATTCTCTTCCAGTGTTCGTCTTTTAAATTCTGAACTAATTCATAAGCCTTCATTAATTCTGGTAAATGCTTTTCCGGATTTACAAAATCAAAACTTTGTTCAATTTTATATAAAATAGCTCCAATTTCTCCACCACCTACTACTCTATTCCATGTGGTATTGATTCCTGAAAAAATATCTTTTTTATCTTTCGGAAAATCACCTTTTAAAAACTCAACATATTCTGTTTGACTTCCACGTGTTGTTAAACGCCCAAAACCCTGACATAAATGCTGGCTACTTGCCATTGAAGCCAATTCATTATTTGATACACCTTTTAACGGATAATAAGTTCCGATATCAAAACTTAACATATTACTCTTGTCCGCTTTTTTAAATTTTTCTTGACTACCATAAAACCACCAAGAGGTATTAAAAAATAATCGTTTTGGTTGCCAAATGCTTGTGTTTTTAAGTTGATTTGTATACTTTGTTTTATCATTTGCTAAATCAAAAGCTTCTACACTTAACATTGCTGATGATGTATGATGCCCGTGCGTTGTACCAGGTGTTCTATGATTAAAACGATTTATAATTACATCAGGCTTAAAGGTTCTAATTGCCCAAACTACATCGGCCAATACTTGTTCTTTATTCCAAATTTTTAACGTTTCATCAGGGTGTTTAGAATAACCAAAATCATTAGCTCTAGAAAAACGTTGTTCACCTCCGTCTACTCTTCTGGCTGCTAGTAACTCTTGTGTTCTTATTACACCTAATAATTCGCGCATTTCTGAGCCAATTAAATTTTGTCCTCCATCACCACGAGTTAATGATAAATAACCTGTTCTTGCTTTTTCATGATTTGCTAAATAAGCAATTAAACGTGTGTTTTCATCATCAGGATGCGCTGCAATGTATAAAGCAGAACCTAGAAAGTTTAATTTTTGAATTTTCTCAAAAATCTGATTAGAACTTAATTTATCAGGCTTTTGTGCAAATATTGATATTGATATCAATAAAAAAGATAAACTTAAAAGTGCTTTTTTATACATTTTAAATTATTTAGTTGATGTAATTTTAAATTTTGTAACAAACAAATGTACTTTTTTTAGATCAAGATTTTATTAAATTAACAAAACACTAACATTATTTAATCTAAAAAATAATCGTCTTTAAAACCTATTAAATATAATTTTTCTTGTGCTCTAGTAACTGCAGTGTATAACCAACGTAAATACTCAACGCTTGGCCCTTCTGGTAAATAAGGTTGTTCTATAAAAACGGTGTTCCATTGCCCTCCTTGCGATTTATGACAAGTCATAGCATAAGAAAACTTTACTTGTAAAGCGTTAAAATATTTATTCTTTTTTACTCCTAAAAACTGTTTATATTTCGATTTTTCATCTGCAAAATCTTCCTTTACAGCTTCATATAATTTATTAGATTCTTCATAATTTAAAGAAGGCGTTTCACTCGAAAGTGTATCTAATAAAAGTACAGTTTCAAAAGGTTTCATATCAGGATAATCAATCATACGTACTTCTACCTCTGCAAATTTAAATCCGTATAAATCTTTAATAGTATTAATTCGCATTATCTCACAAATATCTCCATTAGCTATAAAACCTGCCGATGATGAATCTTTTAACCAGAAATAATTATTTTTAACAACCATAACATAATCACCTGTAGAAATTTCATTTTCTTGCCCTCTAACCTTTGTTCTAATTTGATCATTATATTGATTTGCTCTTTTATTTGAGCGGACAATAAATGCAGTATCTTCTACGCCCATATCTCCGTCATAAGCCATTGTTATAGCATCTTGAATATCATAACCATCTTCTAACCGAATAATATCAGGGTAATTTACATCAAATTTAAAATCAACGATATCACTTTGAATAAGTATACGTAAATCGGTTGCGTTGGCAAGAATTCCTGAATTTTGTTGTTGACGTACTACTTCATCTAACTCAATTTCTGTAACTTCTTTATTAAAGTCAAAGGAAAGCCTATCAGCCTCTAAAGCTGGGCTTACAGTTAATTTTACAGGTGGCAATTGTGCTGTATCTCCTATAAAAACAATTTTACAGTTTTTACCTGAATATACATACGAGATTAAATCGTCTAATAAAGAACCGTTTTCAAATAATTTTGAATTCTGACGACTATCAGATATCATAGAAGCTTCATCTACTAAAAAAATAGTATCTGTATGTTTATTAGGTTGCATTACAAAACTTACCCCGCCATTTCCTTGTTTTTTAGGAAAATATATTTTTTTATGTATAGTAAATGCTTGTTTTTTAGAGTAGCCAGAAATTACTTTAGCCGCCCTACCTGTAGGTGCTAATAATACAGATTTCTTACCTGTTTTCCATAAATTATTAACCACCGTACTAACTGTTGTGGTTTTTCCTGTACCTGCATATCCTTTTAATAAAAACAAAAGATCTTTGTTATCATTAAAGATAAAATTTGTTAACTCATTTAATAATTCTCTTTGTTTTTGAGTAGGTTGATATGGAAAAAACTTAAGTACTTCTTTGTAAAAATCGGGTGCAGATTTAATCATATTTTAAATAAATGTCAAAGATATATCTATTTATACAGAAATATTTTTATGATTGAAAAAAAATTGTAGATTTGCGAATATCATATTATTAAAACGAAAAAAATGAATTTATTATTAATGATTTTAGCAGCCGTAGTTGTTGCAATTCTTTTAGCTGTAATTATAGTTAAATTTGTACCATTGAAAATGAGATGGTTAGTCTCTATATTACTATTAGTAGCCACGGCATTTTTAGTTTCTAAAATATACAATGGTATTATGGAACCAATTCAATTTGCTAAAGAAAAACAAGTAAGATATGCTAAGGTTATTAAGAATTTAAAGTTAATTCGTGATGCTGAAGTAAAATATAAAGAAGTTTATAGAACTTACTCTGATAATAAAGACTCTTTAATTACTTTTATTGAAAAAGGACAATTAGCTATAACTCAAACAAGTAATGTTGAAGAAAAAGTAGATAGAGGTGGTGGTATTTTTATTACTGTTTCAAAAAAGCAAATTGATACTATTGGATATGAGCCAGTAGCTAAATATTTTGAAGGTAAAGATTATAAAGGAATGTTTGATGTTCCTGGAACTGACAAACAGTTTACAATAGCTACAGGTACTGTTGAAAAAGTAACTGGATTGTTTGTACCAGTTTTTGAAGTTAAAGCTGACAAAGCATCTATTTTAAAAGGATTAAGTACTTCTTTAGTTAAACAAGAATTAGAAGCTTTAGAAACTGACCAAATTAAAGGAGCTTATGTTTCTGTAGGTTCTTTAGCTGAAGTTACTACAGGTGGTAACTGGCCTCCTTCATATGATAAAGATGAAGCTCTTGATAAAAAAGACTAAAAAAAGCAGTAATATTATTGCAAAAAATAAAAATCTATCCATCCAATTTAGTTTGGATGGATTTTCTTTTTGTATAACTAATTCTGATACAAAAGAGTTTCTTTTATTTACCCAATATTCTTTTGAGCAATCTATTAGAACCCCTGAGTTATTATTAGAAAAAATAATAACAATCTTTGGTAACGATAAAGATTTACAACAAGATTTTGTTACTGTTTTTGCTATTCATCAAAATAACTTAGCAACACTTGTACCTAATGAATATTTTGATCGAAACAGTTTAGATTCATACTTAAAATATACCGTTAAAACGTTAGCGACCGATTTTATTACCTACGATTCATTAAAATCAAAAACAGCAGCTACTGTATATATTCCTTATGTAAATATTAATAATTATTTATTTCAAAACTTTGGAGAGTTTGAATACAAGCACCACTCAACTGTTTTGATAGATAAATTATTAAACTATTCAAAAGAAGATTCTGAAAAACAGTTTTTTGTGCATGTATCAACTAATCAATTAGATATTGTTGTTTGTCATCAAAATAATTTAGTTTTTTACAATTCATTTTATTTTACAACAAAGGAAGATTTTATTTATTATATTTTATTTACAGCAGAACAATTACAGATGAACCCAAACAAATTTCAATTAACTCTTATCGGAGCTATTGAAAAAACATCTGAACTTTATTCCATTACATACAACTATGTTCGTAATGTTCATTTCTTTAAACCTATTAAAAACTTCTTTACAGATAGTGAAGAATTTTCAAATCATTCTAATTTTATTTTAGTATCCTAATGAGAATTATTTCTGGAAAACATAAAAGTAAGCGAATTTCGGCTCCTAAAAAGTTACCTGTACGCCCAACTACAGACATGGCGAAAGAATCATTATTTAATATTTTAAATAATGATTATTATTTTGATAATATATCTGTATTAGACCTTTTTGCAGGTACAGGAAATATTAGTTATGAATTTGCCTCACGAGGTACAACAACAATACACGCTGTTGATGCTCATTTTGGGTGTATAAAATTTATCAATGAAACAGCTAAAAAACTTGATTTAGATATCAACACCTACAAAAGCGATGTATATAAGTTTTTAGAAAAAACTTCTTTAAAATCGGATGTTATTTTTGCAGATCCTCCTTATGATTTTGAAGAATCTAAATTTTTAAAAATAGCTGATCTTGTTTTTGAACGTAAACTTTTAAACGAAGATGGCGTATTAATTATAGAACACGATAAACATACCGATTTAACAAAACATCCTAACCATAGCTACGATAAACGCTATGGAGGTAATGTTTTTAGTTTTTTTGAAATAGAAACTACTTAATATTATTATTATAAAAAAGGCGAACCGTATGTGTTCGCCTTTTTATTGTTTGATGATTATTTTGAAGATAATTTGGGCGTTACCTAAAGGTCGGGCTTTACGCACTCGCTCTTTTTATTTTTTTAAAAGAAAAAATAAAAAGGAGCTCAAACAATTGCTTCAATCCCTAACGCAAAACAAGTAGCTATAAAATTTATTTTTCTATAAATTTGAATCTGTCAAAAGAAATTTATTTCAGTTTTGCATTATTTTATAAAATGCTTTTTTAGTCCTTTTCTATAAAATTAATCAAATCAATTTCTTTCATTATTTTGTCGGTTTCGGTTAAGGCTACGATAATTTTATTATAATGAAAAATATCTTCGTAATCTAATTCTCGTCCTTTGCGGTCTTTTAACCACTTTTGAGCAGGTTGATAACCGCCAATATAAAAATTCCAAGCAACTAGTGGTACATTATCAAAATAATTAATGTCGTTTATCCAAACTTTTCCGTGTGTATCGGTTACGGCTTCATAACCAATATCGGTTTTTGTTAATTTTCGGGTAATTATATTATCGCCATCGCCTAAATATTGGGTAATTGCATCTTCTACAATGGGGCTTTCTAATAAATGAATTTGGCGTATTTCTCCGCCTAATTTTACCAAGTCCCAAAATGTTTTTTCATCTTTAGGAAAAGGAACTCTAGGGAAATCTATCTTTAAAAATTCTTTGTAGGTTTCTCTATAATTTGGCGAGTGTAAAACGGCATAGATGTAGTCTAAAACATCAATTGGCGCAAAAGTTTTTGCGGTTTCTTCTTTTTCTGTAGTAAATTTTAAACCTAATTTTTTAGCAAGTTTATTGATTATTTTTTTATCTAAATTTGGAACTCGTGCTATTGCTTCTCCTTTTTTATCTTCGGAAAAATTAATATCTTTTTCTTCGGGATATAAATAGAGGGGGAATAAGGGAGAGCTTCCAAATTTCTTTGCAGTTCCTGTTAGATTGCAGTCGGTTGGATATTTTGAGATGAAAACATGCTTAAATTCTCCAGAAAATTGTCTTGGTGTTAATAAGCCTATATTTTTGTTAACCATGTGTTTCATGATGCTAAATGCAGGTCTTCTCTGTAGATTTTCGTCATAATATGAATGGCTAATATCAAAAGGGCGATAGTTTATCAGTCTTATTTTATTGTAGTCTAAGTTTGATAAATTAAACTTGTCTTGAAAGTGAAAGCTTGACGTGTTAGTTATTTTGAATTTATTTATTGTTTCCACTTTATTAGAAAATGAAGTTTCTAAACTTTTTTGTAATTCTTCTTTTGATTTTCCGTAGAAAAAAAGGTCTTTACCTGTTTCTATTCCGTTATTATATTTTATAAATAGTTCGTCAATTTTAAAACCATTATTATATTGTTTTTCTCCTTTAAAGTTTTTGTTGATAAAGAAATAATTAGGTTCTTTTGTTTCTAATGTTTTCCATTTTATTGATGCTAAATTATTTTCAGAAAGAAAACTATATTTAAAATCACGTTTTCCGAATAAATCGGCATGAAAAACTTTACCTAATTCTTTTGGTTTTTTATCGCCTGTTTTTACAAAAATATTAATAGAAACGCCTTGCATAATATCAAACACATTTTGGTCGGGCGAACCATCAGGAGAAGTTTCTTTTTTCTTTGCGTTTCCGTGTAAATCTAAAATATAAATTTTATCAAAAGTTTCTAATAAATTTTTTCGCATTTGTCGATGCGTTATTCCATCAATAAAACTATTATTAGAAATATACGCTAAAACACCGCTTCCATTTTTTTGGATAAAATGCTGTCCGTATCTTATAAATTTAACATAATCATCAGAAAGAGAATTATAACTTTTTTCTTTTAAATCTTTTTTATAATCTGCAATTAAATTTTGTATCCAATCACTTTTATTCGTGCTATTAACGGCATACGGCGGATTTCCAATAATACACATTACAGGGGCATCTCTTTTAATGGCATTTGCTTGGTCGGCTTCATCGGCTAACCAGCTACTAAATAAGGTACCGCTATCTTTGTGAGCTTCTTCTAAACTATTGGTTAAAAATATATTAAAACGCTGGTTGTCTTTGGGTTTGTAGCCAGTTTCGGTAAGTAGCATATCCATTTTTAGGTGTGCCATTGCATAACTTGCCATTAACAATTCAAAACCATTTAAACGAGGAATTAAATCTTTAGAAACATAGTTGCTCCAAATTCCTTGTTGTCCTTTAAATTTTTTGTGAAGGTGTTTTACAACTTCGGCTAAAAAAGTTCCTGTACCAGTTGCGGGGTCTAAAATTTGTACTTTGTGTACTTGTTTATCTACTTCTTTATAACCGCTTTTAAAGTTTTTATTAGCAATATCGGTTTTTACTTTAATGGTTGTTTTGCTGGTATCTGCTAAACCTTTCGAGAGTTTAAATTCTGATTTTAGCACATCGTCAACCGCTCTAACAATAAAGTTAACCACAGGTTGCGGTGTGTACCAAACACCACGAGCTTTTCGCAAATCGGGATTATATTCTCCTAAAAACGTTTCGTAAAAATGTACAACAGGGTCTTCTTGTTTGGTGCTTTTACCAAAGTTTTTCATGATGTCGGCAACATCACTAGCTAAAAAGATGTTTACCAATTCATCTACAATCCACGCAATACGATCATCTAAATCGTAACCTGCAATATCTTGAAAAAGTTTGCGTAAAAAAGGGTTACTTTTTGGTATTAGTTGAGCGGCTTCTGTTCTAGAAAAATTTTCTAATGTTGGGTCATGGTATCTTGCAGCAAACATACCATAAGCGATTGTTTGTGCATAAATATCGGCAAAAGCTTTGTTATCAATATCATGAATTAACATTTGTTGAAACGACAGCATTTGCGATTTTATATTCGAGCGATGTTCGTTTAAATCATCGTTATTTAATGATTTTTCAATAATATTAGCCATTAATTTGGCTTTACCCGCCATCATTTGTGCTAATACGGTTGGCGATTTTATGGTTTGCGATACTGTTTGTGCAAAGTTTTTTATAAGCTGTGTAAACTGCTTAAAGTTTTCGGGGATTCCAACAATTTGCCCATTTTCAATTTTTGCGATGGCAATTTTTGTGGTTAATTCACCATTTCTATAAAACTGAAATTCTAGATAATCGGTAAACGCTAAATTTGTTAAACCAGCTTTGTATCTGTTAAACTGTTCTTTTAGTGTTTTACTGTTTAAATCTACCCCAATATCTTTAGCTTCAATATACCCGATTGGAATGTTTTTGCGTGTTAATACGTAATCTGGCGCACCACAAGCAACTCTAATGTAATTAAATAATCATTCTGATTTTCTTTAAAATCTGTTTAAACTTCATTTAAAAAAATTCATGTTCGGGTATTTATCTTTTTCATAGAAGGCACTCTTTATTTTACTGATAAAAGTATCATTTTATTAGCAAAAATTATAAAAATAAAAGTGTAAAATTAAATGGCTATTAATTTACTATAAAAAATAGACCTCACAGGTTTTAAAAACCTGTGAGATCTGGGAATTAAAATTGTATTGAGAATTTGAATTTTTGATGATAAAATGATGTTTTATATGTTCTTCACTTTCATTATTAGTGTCGCTTAATTTTACAGCATTTATACAATTTTGTAATTCTATTATATAAAATTAGTAACCTCTTTTCTTAGTGGTTTATGTTTTCGGTATGCAGGATTTAAAGCTGTTCGGGTATTTATCTTTTTCATAGAAGACACTCTTTATTTTTACGGATAAAAGTATTATTTTATTAGCAAAAATTATAAAAATAAAAGTGTAAAAATTAAATGGCTATTAATTTACTATAAAAAATAGATCTCACAGGTTTTAAAAACCTGTGAGGTCTGGGAATTAAAATTGTATTGAGAATTTGAATTTTTGATGATAAATAAGTTTTCGATACCTTTTTTGTAAAAAACTCTCAACAAACAAATTTCTATGTAGGTTTTAAAACTAAAATTATTTTATGTTAACGCATTGCCTAGCCCCGATTGAAGCAATTGTTTGAGCTCTTTTTTGTTTTTTTTCAAACAAAAAAAGCGAGTGCGAAAAGCGGGAAACTGCTTCAAAAAAAAAGCATAAAAAAAGGAAGTACAATTATTGTACTTCCTTTTTATAAATATGTAGTAAAATATATTATGAATACATTTTATTTCTTAATTCTTTAACCTTTGGATCAGCTAAATAATCATCAAAAGTAGAATATTTGTCGATTACTCCCTTTGGCGTGATTTCTATAATCCTATTAGCTACAGTTTGCGCAAACTCATGATCATGAGTAGAAAATAATACCGTTCCTTTAAAGTTAATTAATGAATTATTTAATGACTGAATAGATTCTAAATCTAAGTGATTTGTCGGTTCATCTAACATAACAATATTTGCTCTTGTCATCATCATACGCGACAACATACAACGTACTTTTTCTCCTCCAGATAAAACATTACTTTTCTTTAAAGCTTCTTCACCTGAAAAAATCATTTTACCTAAAAACCCTCTTAAAAACACTTCCTCTCTTTCTTCTTCTGTTTGTGCATATTGGCGTAACCAATCTACCAAATCTAATTCTCCGTTTTGAAAAAAAGATGAATTATCTGCTGGCAAATAAGATTGTGTTGTTGTAACACCCCAAGAAAATTTTCCTGAATCAGCTTTTTCATTACCTGAAATTACTTGATAAAAAGCTGTTACTGCTTTTGAGTTTTTTGATATTATAGCAACTTTATCTCCTTTATTTAAATTAATGTCTACATTAGCAAACAATGGCTTTCCTTCAAAGTTTTTTGATAAACCTTCTATATTTAAAATCTGATCTCCAGCCTCTCTATCTCTATCAAAAATAATTGCAGGGTAACGACGACTCGATGGTTTAATTTCATCAACATTTAACTTGTCGATCATCTTTTTACGAGAAGTTGCTTGTTTAGACTTAGCCATATTTGCAGAAAAACGACGAATAAATTCTTCTAATTCTTTCTTTTTATCTTCTGCCTTTTTATTTTGTTGTGCTCTTTGCTTTGCTGCTAGCTGGCTAGACTCGTACCAAAAAGTATAGTTACCTGAAAAATGGTTGATTTTAGCAAAATCAATATCAGAAATATGTGTACAGACTGCATCTAAAAAGTGACGGTCGTGCGATACAACAATTACGGTATTGTCAAAATTTGCTAAGAAATTTTCAAGCCAAGCAATAGTTTCAAAATCTAAATCATTGGTAGGCTCATCCATAATTAATACATCTGGATTTCCAAATAAAGCTTGTGCTAATAAGACACGTACTTTTTTCTTAGAGTCTAAATCGGCTAATAAAGTGTAATGATCTTCTTCTTTAATTCCTAAATTAGATAATAGTGTTGCAGCTGATGAATCAGCATTCCAACCATCCATTTCTTCAAAAACAACCTGTAACTCGCCTATCTTTTCTGCATTTTCATCAGTATAATCAGCATACAGTGCATCAATTTCTGATTTTATTTTATGTAACTCTTTATTACCCATTAATACAGCTTCTAAAGCAGTATATTCATCAAAAGCATAGTGATCTTGGGTTAAAACCGACATTCTTTTTCCTGGTTCTAAATGTACATGTCCCGAAGTCGGTTCTTGTACTCCAGATAAAATCTTTAAAAAAGTAGATTTCCCCGCTCCATTTGCTCCGATAATACCGTAGCAATTTCCTTGCGTAAACTTTGTGTTTACTTCATCAAACAAAACTCTCTTACCAAACTGAACTGATAAATTAGAAACTGATAACATTTATAATTTTTTAAAATTCGGTGCAAAAGTATAAAATATAGTTGCTTAAAAAGAATTTGCGAGTAACTATTTAACATCTTACATTTGGCTTTTGATAATTCTTTTAACAACGAATTAACAACTAAATTATCTAGAGATGTTTACTTTTGAATGTAATATCTTAAAAAGATAACAACTAAAGCATGACTAAATACTTAGTACCCTTACTATTAATATTATTGATTGGATGTAATGACTCTAAACCCCTAAAACCTACTTATTTTGGTGGTAAAATTATCAATCCAAAAGCTAGTTATGTTACTTTATCAGATAATTATAACTTTAATGATACTATCTATTTAAAAAAAGATAATAGTTTTTTAGGTACCTATAAAAATTTAAAAAAAGGCTTGTATATTTTTGGCCATGGACCAGAACATCAATATGTATATTTAGAACCTAAAGATAGCTTACTTTTTAGATTAAATACATGGAATTTTGACGAGTCTTTAGTTTTTAGCGGTAAAAATGCGGCAAGAAATAACATATTAATTGAATCTTTTTTACAAAGTGAAGAGGATAAAAAGAATTTTGCTCAATTTTATACGCTTACACAACATGCTTTTTTAAATAAAATTGATTCTTTAAAAAACAGCAAACTAAATAATATTGAAAACTATAGAAATAACAATGAAAATGTTTCTGATGATTTTATAAACATTTTAAATATATCGTCTCTATATCCAGTATATACATACTTAGAACAATATGCACTTCATAATTTTAAAAAAGAAAAGCCACAAACATTAGCTAATACTTATTTTAATTACAGAAATGAAATAGATTCAAAGAAAGATTCTTTAATTTTCTTTGGCCCTTATTATCGTTTCATAATTGATAAAGTGTATAACGACGCCTATTTAAAAAATAAGAAATCGCCTAATTTTACAGTTGATTTATTAGAAAGTATTAACGTTAATATTACTTCTGAAAGTATCAAAAATAAGTTAATGTATAATACTGTAATTCGTCGTTTTTTCAAAAATCCAAATCAAAAAGAAAATACGCAACCTTTTTTCACTTTCTTTAAGCTAAACTCTAATATTGATCAAAAGAAAAATGTACAACGTTTAGCCAATGATCTTAAACTACTAAATACAACTGATAAATTACCCGCTTTTAATCTTATAAATGCAAAAGGCGAAGAAAAGTGTATTTTAGACATAACTAAAGGTAAAAATGCAGTGCTTTTATTTAAAGATTACGAATATACTTCAGATGAATGGATTGCTTCTCGTATTAATTACTTGATTAAAAAAAATCCTGATATTACTTTTGTAATAATCAACTTATGCTCTAACTCTAAAGAGTATACCAAAAACATTGCCATTAAACACCAGTATACCTTACCTAAAAAGAGTACTGTTTGTGAGTTTTCTTCAAGCAAGTTTCCACGAGTGGTTTTAATTGATAATAAAGGCATTATAAAGAACGGATACACTAGTTTATCTTCAAAAAACATTAATTTTGAAGTTCGAAATCTTCAAAAAAACAAATAAGATTCTTTAATCTATTTAATTTATCATACCTTTGCGGGATTTTATTTTTGAAATAAAATGAAATTTAGATTATTAACTACCAGATTATTAGCCATATAATCTATTGTCCAAAATAAGAATCAGGTTTACAGATACTGGCGTCTGTGAATCTAAAAAAGAACACAGACGTATATATGTCAACATTTTTAGATTTAGGCTTAAAAGAGCCTATCAACAAAGCATTAACAGATTTAGGTTACGAAAAACCTACTGTAATTCAAGAAAAAGCAATTCCACAAATTATTTCTTCAACTGAAGATTTAAAAGCGTTTGCACAAACAGGAACAGGAAAGACTGCCGCTTTTAGTTTACCAATTATCGAACAGATTGATAGTTCTGATAAAAATGTACAAGCAATCATCTTATCTCCTACGCGTGAATTAGCTGTACAGATTGGAAATAACATTAAAGAATTTTCTAAATACATACCAGACTTAAAAGTAGTAACTGTATATGGAGGTTCGAATATTGAAGAACAAATTAGAGGCCTAAAAAGAGGTGCCCAAATTGTTGTTGGTACTCCAGGTAGAACGGTAGATTTAATAAACCGTAGAGCATTAAAATTAGGGAATGTAAAATGGTTAGTCTTAGATGAAGCTGATGAAATGCTTAATATGGGCTTTAAAGATGAGCTTGATAAAGTTTTAGATGCAACTCCTGAAAGTAAACAAACCTTGTTATTTTCGGCAACTTTTCCTAGAGAAGTAGAGGCTATTGCTAGAAACTATATGACTAATCCTGTTGAAATTACATCAGGAGAAAAAAATCAAGGATCAGATAACGTAAGTCACGAATATTATTTGGTAACTGAAAGAACTCGTTACCCAGCCTTAAAAAGAATTGCTGATGTAAATACTGATATTTACGCAATTATTTTTTGTCGAACACGAAGAGAAACACAAGAAGTTGCCAATAACTTGATTAAAGACGGTTATAGTGCAGATGCTTTACATGGAGATTTATCTCAAGCACAAAGAGATAGTGTTATGGGTAAATTTCGTAAAAAGACAATCCAAATTTTAGTGGCAACTGATGTTGCAGCTCGTGGAATTGATGTTAACGATTTAACGCATGTTATCAACCATAAATTACCAGATCAGATAGAAAACTATAACCACCGTAGTGGTAGAACTGGTAGAGCTGGTAGCAAAGGTATATCTGCTGTATTAGTAAATAACAAAGAAAAAGGTAGGTTACGTGCTATTGAGCGAATTATTAAAAAGAAATTTGTTCCAACAAAAGTACCTACTGGAAAAGAAATTTGCCAAAATCAATTAATGCATTTAATTGACAAAGTTCAAAATATTGAAGTGAACAATGAGCAAATTGAAGAATTTTTACCAAGTATTTATGAAAAACTTGAAGGGTTAACAAGAGAAGAATTGGTGCAAAAATTTGTTTCGTTAGAGTTCAATTCTTTCTTAACTTATTACAATAAATCGGCAGACTTAAACGATTTATCATCATCTAGAGATAATTCAAAAGGAAGATCAAGAGATGAAAATATGACTCGTTTCTTTATCAACTTAGGTAGAAAGGATAAATTAAACCCTGCTTCATTAATCGGATTAATAAACGATCAAAAAATTGCAGATAAAATTGAAATCGGAGCTATTGATATTTTAGATACTTTTTCTTTCTTTGAAATTGATAAAAACTTTGAAAAAGAAACTTTAGATGCTTTTGCTAGTAATGATCCTGAGTTTAGCGGGCGTTCTGTAAATATTGAAATTACTAAATCTAACCGCGGTGGCGGTGGCGGAAGAAAACCTCGTAGAAATGGCGGTGGTGGCTTTAGCGGAAAAAGAAGAAGTGGCGGAAATGACAGAGGATCTAGAGATGGTGGTAATAGAAGCGATTCTAGAAGAAGAAATAATGATAACAGATCTTCATCACCAAGAAGAAGCGGAGATAATCCATCTGCAGGTTTTGGAAGAAAACGTAGGAGAGATTAAATTAAGAATCTGATATAAAAAAAGCGAACTCAAATTGAGTTCGCTTTTTTACTTAAGTACTTTAAGATATTATTGATTTCCTAAAATAATAGGCATTCCACTTTTACCAGCACCAATTAATACCACTTTACTATTTGGTGATTCCGATAATTTTAAAGTTGCTTCAATTCCTTTTTCTTGTAAAATTTTATCAGTTAATGATGCACTTAAAATTTTATTTGCTACCGCTTTACCTTCGGCATCAATTTTTTGTCTTTCAGCCTCTTTTTTTGCTTTTGCTAATCTAAATTCATACTCTAAAGATTCTTGCTCTTGCTTTAACTTGGTTTCAATAGCTGTTCTAATAGTTGTAGGTAACTTAACATCTTCAACTAAAACTCTTTTAACAATTAAAAACTGATCTTTTAAAATCAATTTTACTTCATCTAAAATTTCTTGTTCAATTACATCTCTTTTACTAGAGTATAATTGCTCTGGTGTGTAACGACCAACAACACTTCTTGCTGCAGCATTAACTGCTGGATCTAACAATTCACGTTCATAATCCTCACCTTTAGTTTTAATTAGCATTCCTAAGTTAGTAAATTCAGGTTCGTACCAAATAGTTCCGTTTACTTTTACCTCTAATCCGTTTACAGAAAGTACATTCATCTCATCAGAAATTGATTGTTGACGTACTTTTCTTATAATCATTTTATTCCAAGGTGCTACTATATGAAAACCTTCTCCATAAGTTTTATCGGTATTAATACCATCTCCTAAAGTTTCAAAAATAACTCCTCCTTCTCCAGGCCCTATGGTTACTGTTGCTTTTGTAAAAGTTATAATTGCTACTACGGCTAAAATTCCTAATAAAATTCCTCCTTTTGGTAACTGTAATTCTAATTGTTTGTTGTTGTTCATTTTTTTATTTGTTCTAACTTCAAATATACAGAATTAATCACAATCACTTTTGTATAATTCAATTCTATACTATAAAATGATTGTGATTAATTTTTATAGTTTTACTAAAACTCCTGCATTAAAAACAAATCCATCTGTTGGCGCCCAAATATCTGTAAAGGTTGGGTTATTATGTGGCGCATTAACCATTGATTGATAATTTTGTTGCTTGGTATCGGTAAAATTTTCAAAATTTGTATACAAACTAATTTTTCCGAAAGTACGCATTACCATAAACCCCATAGTCCAATAATTAGGTGTCGCTGTTAAATCATTTCTTAATTGTGAGCTTTTGTAATATGCTTCATAACCAATTCGCCATTTATCGTGCACTTCATACATTAAAACACCACCAATACTATGTGCTGGAGTTAATGCTTTTTGGGTATTATTTAGCTTTACATTATTATAGGCATAATTAGTAAATAATATAAAATCGTTGTATTTTAATTTTAAATTAGACTCTAATCCATAACTATTTAATGTACTTGATGCATTTTTAAATTGGTAATTAACTCCGTTTTTTTCTAATAAAAGTGAATTTTTTAACTGTGTATAAAAAACCAATTGATTAAATGATATTGATACATTATCGTTTAATATTTTAGTTTTATAATTTACATCAGCATTAAAACCTATAGAAGTTTCAGCTTTAAAATCAGTAACATTTATTGGCATTACATTTTGATATGAACGTAGTTCAGCATCTTCGGTAAAAATGGTTGGTATTTTATAACCTAGCCCACCACCTATTCTACTTGAAAAAGTATCATTAAATTTAATATAAAATGATAATCTAGGTAGTATAAAAGTTCCGTAATTATTATTATAATCGGTTCTTAAACCACTTTCTAACGTCATTTTTTTATTAAACCTCCAATTGTTTTGAGCAAAACCACCTACTGAAAATTGATTGTAACTACGATTCAAATTTGTTACTTTATCTTCTTTAAAGTTTTCAGTACTAATATTCCCCCCAAAAACCCAATCAGAAGTGCTATCGTATACATTATAAGTTGCTTCTGTAAAAGTTGCTATTTGATTTCCTTTAAATTGATACGTAGGCAAGCTTAACACTCGTTTAAAATAACTTATACTGTTTTTTAGTGTTACTGTTTTTTTATCAGAAATATCTTTATTATAAGTTATTTGCGATGCATAACGTTGTGATTTATTTTCTTCATAAAAATTGTGATCTGACGACATATTATCATTAATAACATCAACATCTCCTCCTATTCTTTTTTCGATTGATGCATTTAATGTTAAGCGCAACTGTTCTGTTTCGTTTGGATAATAAAAAAATGAAGGATTAAAACTGATACTTCTTACTTTTGGAATATCTGTAAAATGATCATTATTTACATCCGTAGCATTTTGATGATTAGTTGCTCCGTATAATGTTATTCCAAATTTATTAAATCGTTGCCTATAAAAAGCATTTAAAGTACTACCACCACGAGAAGTTTGATCAAACATTAAACTGATTTCTTTTTTTTCAGTAGGTTGTTTTGATACTAAATTTACCAAGCCTGCAATTGCTCCGCCACCGTATAATGTTGACGAACTTCCTTTTATAATTTCTACTTGTTTTAAATCTAAAGGCGGAATTTGCATAACACTTAATCCACTTGAAAAACCACCAAATAAAGGAAATCCGTCTTTTAAAAGCTGCGTAAATCGACCATCTAACCCTTGTATTCTTATTGATTGATTTGCAGAATTTGCAGAGGTTTGTTGCATTTGTATTCCAGTACTTTCACGTAAAACCATGGCAATATTGGCTGAGTTCATTATTGTTTTTTCGCCAAGTTCTTCGGCACTAACAACCTCTATTCGGGTTGGTATTTCAGCAATACTCCGCTTACTTCTTGTCGACTGAATTACAACTTCTTCTAACGACTCTTCATCTTCATGAAGTTCAATAATAATTTGTTTTTTTGATGTTGGAAATTGAATTGTTTTTGTTACCGTTTCAAAACCAATAAAAGAAACAATTAATGTTTGTTTTCCGGTTGGAATATTATTTATGGCTGTTACTCCGTTTAAATCTGTTTCACTACCTAATGTTGTATTTTTAATAAGTATTGAAGCGCCTGGTAATGGTTCTTTTTCATCTGAAATTACTTGTATCTTAATTGAGTTTTGAGCGATTAAATTCATGGTAAATAACCCTATACATAAGGTTAAAGCTATTTTTTTTATCATTTTTATATGATTTAATTAATTATAAATATAGGTGTGTAATTAGACATCTTTTAAATAAAAAAGATGCCTTGATTTCAATAAAAAATTGAAGTTTTATAATTAATTAAATCTGCGGAGGTTGAAGAAGTTCATCTAAAAAATTAGATGCATTTAAAACTTTATAAAAATGAATTTTCTTTTTTACTTGAAAATATTTTACAAATTGAAATTTAAATTCTGATATAATAATAGCGCTTGAAATGCCTAACGAGATACAATGATGATGATGTTCGGTATTTTTCTCTTCTTCGGTATCATTTTGATGATGCCTTTCAGAATGTGCTTTATCCATAGTATTGACATGAACTTTTGGCACATTATCATCATTAAAAATAATAGCATCTGTATGTGCTTGTACTGGAGGTACAAGCAGCAACAATGTTAATATGATGATGCTAATGTTTTTCAAACCTATAGATTTAAAGTACTACAAAAATAGAAAAATAATTAATAGCTTTATTATTTTAACCTATCTTTAGCATACTCTACTTTTGTTTTTCCGTGTGCAACAGGACTCCCATTATCATTTAAACTAACCATTATAATTTTATCAATAGCTATAATTGTTTTATGCGTAATTTTATTTCTTACTTCACAATTTAAAGTAATTGATGAATTTCCAAACTTTACAACTTCAATACCTATTTCAATAATATCTCCTTGTTTTGCTGAACTTACAAAATCAATTTCAGACATAAACTTAGTTACTGTTTTAGGTATCTCTAATTGAATAATTGCATATAAAGCTACTTCTTCATCAATCCATTGTAACAAACGCCCTCCAAATAAGGTTCCATTCGGGTTTAAATCTTCTGGTTTAATCCATTTTCGTGTGTGAAATTTCATGTTTTTTGTTTTATACAAATTTCGATAAAAAAAATCTATTTAACTACTTTAAATTATCAGGTTTTTATATTTTACCATAATATTTTCTGATAAACCATTCTAATGAAAATAATACAATTGATAAAAATAGTATCCATTTCCAATCAATTAAATTTTGTTTTTTAGTAATTGATTTTTGCACTGTGTAATACGATTTATCATTCGATAATTCACTTAATAAATTATTGATATTAGTAGGGTAAAAAAGCTTCCCATTAGTTTTTAAAGCCAAAGAATTTAATTTTTTATAATTCGCATTCGTAAATTGTTCTTCAATTTGATAATCGGTAATTTTAAATTTCCCTACGCTATGAATGTTTTGATTTACGACCGACACTTTGTAAGAGTAATTACCTGAAGTAAGATTTGCTACCGATACTTGATAGGAATTATTAACTAATGAAAAAGGAATTATTTTTTGCTGTTTTAATGCATCATTTGTTACCGTTAACTCTAACGAAGCTCTGTTATCAAAAAGGTAATTTTTATCAACATAAAAAGCAGCTATGTTTATGGACGCATTTGATGGGTATATAGGTGCACAATTAACTGTTAATCTTTTTCGCTTTTTATTAGATGCTAAATACTGTACTAAATTAGCTAAAAAAGCATCAAAAACCTCAAAAGATTGTTCTTTTAAAAAACTTGCTGCACGCCATTTCCAAATTCCTTCTCCCAATAAAACAGCATGTTTTTTAGAATTATTTTCTATTGTTGTTAATAACGTTTGTGTAGTGCTAACACCTGCAAATTTTTGATATAATAATGTTTGTTGCTTGCCTTTAAACTGTACCTCTCCAAATTTATCTAACAAAGGCGGAAAATCATTAAAACCAATATCTTTTTGTAAAAAAGTTAAAAAAGCATCATTATAAATAGCTTGATAATCTTCGGTTTGATTAATTACTTTTTTGGTTATTCCGATATTTTCAGCATTTAAAAAATTCCAATCTGTTTTTGTACCAGAAACAATTAAATAATTTGAATTTATTTTTTCAAAAACTTGCTTAAAAGAGCTATTGGGTTGGTATAAAATATAAAATTGATACGCATTATAATTAATATTTTTATCTTTAAGTAAAGCGATATCAACCTTACGTTGCTTGTTACTTACTATTGCTTTTTTTAAGGCTCCTAAATCAGGATGTAAAAACGAACTTAAAATTAATACTTTAGTTTGCTCATCAATAATTTCAACCGAAAAACTTTTAGAGTTATTTTTAGTATTTTTTTCCTCTTTAATTTTACTAACAGTTGCTGTGTAGTATTGAATACCTTTTTTTGCTGCTAATATATTGGTTGAAATTGTTTGTGTAGGTTTTGATGGAGAAAATTCAAGTTTTTTTGAAAACACTTTTTTTCCTTGGTGTGTAATCGAAAAAGTTGTGGTGATTTTTTCATCTCCTTTATAATATAATAAAGTTTCTACAGGAAACTTATTTTCGATATAACTGTATTTATTTACATTTAATTGTGTTATTTCAATATCTTGATATTGTGTTGTATCACCAACAACGACAGGGAAAATTTTATTTTTAGAATTTAAAAACTCATAATCATTTCCTTTAGTTTGATTACCATCTGTTATTAAAACAGTAGCATTTAACCTATTTTTATATAATTCATTTACCGAAGTTATTGCACTGTAAATATCCGTTTGAGGCTCATTAAACAACAAACTATCAATTACAGATACTTGATTTCCGAAAGAAAACGGCTGTATATCAAATTTATGTTGAATTTCCTTATTATTTTTTATCTCTTTTAAAATAGTTGCTACTGTTGCTTCTTGTTTAAAATATTTTGTAGATAATGAATTATCAACTAAAACATTTAAAACAGGTTTACTATTTGTTGTTTCAATTGTTTTTATTTTCGGGTTTATAAATAACAAAAACAATAAAAACAGGCTAATAAATTTTAACCCAAAAAGTAATATATTTATTTTCGGATTGCCTTTGGTTTTATAAAAATATTGAAAAAAAGCAATGGCAGTACTAAGCAAAACTGCCAAAACAATATAAATGATAGTTGTAGATTCCACTAAAAAATATTTTAGTTTGTGAAGATAAAAAAAGCAATCAAATAAAGTGCGTCAAACTTGTTTTTACTTTATGATTTAGGTCATAAAACAAACAACGTGTTCATTCTTAATTTTGTATCAAAATACTTTTAGGCATGATAACAACAGAACAAATACTCGTACAAAACTCAACTTTTAAATTTTATAAACTTAACTTTTTAAGTACTATAAACCACAAAATAGCACAAGAAAAAGAAAACGCCTTTGGAATTTCATTAATTTTATTGATGATTAGCAGTATGATAGCATCTTTTTCAGCTGCACTTGCTGTACATGGTAATGTAAATGTTTTTATACTAGCCATAACTTGTATTTCAGCTATGGGTGCCAATGCAGTAGCAATAAGCCAGCGTAGTTTAAAAACAGTAGTTTGGTCCTTTTTTGTAACTATTTTAATAAATGTTTTATTAATAATTTATCAAATTATTTTTTAGGTTTAGCTTCAAACATTTTAAAAAAGAGCATTGATGCAATATTTCGTGCTCTTTCTTTTGCTTCATTTGCTTTATTTCCAGTAAAATAAGTATCTAAAGTTTCAAACCATAATTGCAACCACCTACCAAAATGTTCTTGAGAAATACTATGATTAAAATTCGTATCCAAATCTTTGTGAGCTTTCATTGGGTTTCCTTTAAATTTTCGTACAAAAAAAAGATTTGTTTCCCAAAAATCGGTCAACTTTTGTAAATGTGATTCCCATTTTTCATCAGGAATAGTTTTTAAAAAAATAGGCCCTATAAAATCATCTTCTTTAATTCTATCATAAAAGGTTGATACTAATAAATAAACATCTTCTCTATTTTCAATTTCTTTTTTATCCATCTAAAAACTATATTAATCTGCCGTAAAAGTATATCTTTACACTATTGCAATTTATGACTTAAATCATAATGATACCAGAAGAACTTTTACTGAAATTTAGCGCTCAATTTAAAGAATTTAAAAAAGGGGAAAATATCTTTGCTGAAAATAACACAGCTTATAATTATTTTCAAATTTGTAGTGGTGCTGTAAAAATGAATAATTACAATGATGACGGCAAAGAATTTATTCAGGGTATTTTTTATAAAAACCAAAGTTTTGGCGAACCTCCTTTGTTTATAGATGTTAAATATCCTGCGAATGCAGTAACTATATCTGAAAGTAAAATTTTAGTAATCCCTAAAGAAAACCTTTTTAAATTACTTCAAGAAAACCCTGAAATTCATTTAAAAATCACACAAAGTTTAGCAAAACGTTTATATTATAAAGCAATTATAGCTTCTGAAATATCTAGTCAAGAACCCGCACATCGTGTACTTCGTTTTATTGATTATTTAAAAAATGATGTTTATAAAGTATCCGGTAATTTTACCTTTAAAGTTGACTATACCCGACAACAAATAGCTGATATTTTAGGGTTACGAGTAGAAACAGTAATACGAGTAATTAAATTGTTAGAAAAAAAAGGTGCTCTTAAAATTTTAAAGCGAAAAGTGTTTCGTTAAAATTCCTGACATATATCGGTTAAATAAAGCAAGTATTTTCTATTTTTGCTACTTACAACTCAACAACAAAACATGAATTTAACACAATTAAACGCCATCTCTCCTATTGATGGTAGATACCGTAATAAAGTTGCCGATTTAGCCAACTATTTTTCTGAAGAAGCTTTAATAAAATATCGAGTAAAAGTTGAAATAGAGTATTTTATTGCTTTATGTGAAATTCCTTTACCTCAATTGGCTGATTTTAATAAAGATTTATATGCCGATTTACGTAAAATATATGAAGATTTTTCGACTGAAGATGCTCAGAAAATAAAAGATATTGAAGCGGTTACTAATCATGATGTAAAAGCAGTTGAATACTTTATTAAAGAAAAATTTGACGCTTTAAACTTACAAAAACACAAAGAGTTTATTCACTTCGGATTAACCTCACAGGATATTAATAATACTGCTATTCCACTATCAATTAAAGATGCGATGGATGAAGTTTATTACCCAACTTTAGATACTTTGGTAAGTAAATTAGCCGATTTATCAGAAGAGTGGAATGCGATACCAATGTTGGCTCGTACGCACGGACAACCAGCCTCTCCTACCCGTTTAGGAAAAGAATTTTTTGTTTTTGTAGAACGTATTAACAACCAAGCAATACACATACAACACACACCACATGCAGCTAAATTTGGTGGTGCAACTGGTAATTTTAATGCACATAAAGTTGCATATCCTGATATTGACTGGAAAAACTTTGGAACCCACTTTGTTGAAGATATTTTAGGCTTACACCACTCTTTTCCTACAACACAAATTGAGCATTATGACCACATGGCTGCTTTATATGATGGATTAAAACGTGTAAACACAATTTTAATTGATTTAGATAGAGATGTTTGGACCTACGTTTCAAACGATTACTTTAAACAAAAAATTAAAGCAGGTGAAGTTGGTTCGTCAGCAATGCCACACAAAGTAAACCCTATTGATTTTGAAAATTCAGAAGGAAATTTAGGAATTGCAAACGCTATTTTTGAGCATTTATCAGCAAAATTACCAATTTCAAGATTACAACGTGATTTAACCGATAGTACAGTTTTACGTAACGTTGGTGTGCCTTTTGGACATACATTAATTGGTTTTGCATCTACCTTAAAAGGATTAAATAAATTACTTTTAAACGAAGCAAAATTTGCTGAAGATTTAGAAAATAATTGGGCGGTTGTAGCAGAAGCTATTCAAACAATATTACGTCGTGAAGCATATCCAAATCCATACGAAGCTTTAAAAGGTTTAACACGTACTAACGAAAAAATAAACAAGCAATCAATTGCCAACTTTATTGACACTTTAGAGGTTTCATCTGAAATTAAAGAAGAATTAAAAGCTATTACACCAGCTAATTACACAGGAATTTAATGAGATATTTACTTAGTTTTTTAGTTGTTTTTTTAGTTTACTCTTGTACTCCAGAAAAAAAAGGTGACCCGAAACGTTTTGTATACGGAACGTTTGAAATTCCTGCAGGTGATAATTATGGAAAAACTACTATTGTACGAAAAGACAGCTTACAGATAGAAGAATACTCTAAAAAAGTTAGTATATCTACCGATAGTTTAGTTACAGAAAAAGAAGTTAAACATATTGATACTCTTTTTATCAAATGGAAAAATAACTTCGCCTATTCATTGCGAATGAAAACACCAAAAACTGATTTAGATAAAGATCCTATATTTGTTCAAATAACACAAGTAACTGATAGTTCGTATAACTTTACAGCAAAAATTGGTTATTCAAATTTTAAACAAAAAGGAACCGTATATAAAGTTGACTAAATGATGGAAATATTTTTACAAGCAGATACATGGGGAGCTTTAATAACCTTAACTTTTTTAGAAATTGTTTTAGGTATTGACAATATTATATTTATAACCATTGCGGCTAATAAACTTCCAGAAAAATTACAGAAAAAAGCAACCAATATTGGTTTAGTATTAGCAATGCTTTTACGTATTGCCTTACTTTTTGGTATTTCATTATTAATTGCAATGAATGCACCACTTTTTCATGTCGATTTTTCTTGGTTTAAGGCTGGTTTTACTGGGCAAGCATTAATATTATTTGCAGGAGGTATTTTTCTACTCTATAAAAGTACCAAAGAGATACATCATAAAGTAGAAGGTTTATCTGAAGAAGAAACTGATACCAAACCACAAAAGGGGTATACCTTAAGTCAGGCTATTATTCAAATAACTTTAATAAATATTGTTTTTTCATTTGACTCTATTTTAACAGCAGTAGGAATGACTAATGGTGTTGAAGGATCGATGATTATTATGATTGCTTCAGTAATTTTATCAATGGTTATTATGATGTTATTTGCCAATCCTGTGGGTAAATTTGTAAACAAACATCCTACGATACAAATGTTAGGTTTATCATTTTTAATATTAATAGGGTTTATGTTAATTGCTGAAGGAGCTCATTTATCACATGCTACTCTTTTTGGAGAAGAAGTAGGTACCGTTCCAAAAGGTTATTTATACTTTGCTATTACATTTTCTTTAGTTGTTGAAATGTTAAATATGAAAATGAGAGGTAGCAAAAAATAAAATTAATAAAATTTTAAGATTTAAAACCACAACTTATTAAGTTATAAGTCGTGGTTTTTTTTATACATTTGCACAATATGTTAAAACTTAAAAAATACATAATTCCATTTTTCTTGTTTGCTTTGTTATTACCAACAGCAATACAAGTAATACATGCACTTAACAAGCATGAGCACGTGGTTTGTATTTCAAAAACAGAACAACATTTACACGAGTTAGAAAATGATTGTAGTGATTTACATTTACAGTTAACTGTTTTTTATTATAACCTTAATAAGCCTAGTTTATTAGTTAATGAATTAGTTTTTGCAAAAAAAGCTAATTATAAATCACAGCAATTAATAACTAACTACTCTTCTAACAAATCATCTAGAGCACCTCCTGTTGTAATTATTTAATTAAAATTAACATAATTATAAATTACAATTAAAACTTTTGGATGAAACTTAAAAGTATATTATTTATACTTTTACTAACTACATCTGTTTTTATAGTAAAAGCCCAAAAATGTAACTATACTTTTTCTGGTTTAGTAGAAGATTTTCATGACAAATCTGCTATTGTAAATGCTACAATCTACATAAAAAACCAAAATAAGTATACCACTACTAATTTTGAGGGAAAATTTACTATAAACAATGTATGTGCAGGTAAAATTATTGTCGAAATTTCTCACGTAGCTTGTGATAAAAAAATCTTGGAACTAAATGTTGTAAAAAACATTTATAAAGTTATAGACTTAGAACACCATATTGAAGAGTTAAATGAAGTTACTGTTAAAACTACAGTTGGTTTAAAAACAAAAACAGCTCAAGAAACATTAATAAAAACAAAAACTTTAGAAAAATTTAGTGCATCCTCTTTAGGTGATGCTATTAAAAATGTTGCTGGTGTATCATCAATAAATACTGGTAATACAATTGTTAAACCAATAATTAATGGTTTACATAGTAGTAGAGTTTTAACTAGTTTTAATGGAGTTCGATTACAAGATCAAGAATGGGGTATTGAGCATGCACCTAATATTGACATTAATGCTGCTGGAAGCATTTCTGTTATAAAAGGAGCTAATGCATTACAGTATGGAGGTGATGCTATTGGTGGAGTTATTATTGTAAATCCTTCAAAAGTAATTTTAAAAGATACTTTATTTGGTAAAACAATTGTTTCACAACAAAGCAACGGTAATTTATTTTCCGCTTCAACTAGCTTGCATAAAAGTTATAAAAAAGGTTGGTTTATTAATGGGCAAGTTTCTTATAAAAGAGCGGGCGATTTTGAAACACCAAATTATAACCTTACCAATACCGGTTTAAATGCTAAAGCCTTTACATTCCATACTGGTTTTAAGCAGTTTAATGAAGGTTTTGAGCTTTTTTACAGCAATACTACTAACGAAATAGGTATACTTCGTGCATCGCATATAGGTAACGTTTCTGACTTAGTTAAAGCTTTAAATAGTGATGTACCATTTGTTATTGATGATTTTAGCTATACTATTAATAATCCAAAGCAAGAGGTAACACACCAATTGTTAAAAGCAAAAGTTTACAAACGTTTAAAAGGTATTGGAAAATTAACTTTTCAATATGATTATCAACAAAACGAAAGGTTAGAGTTTGATATAAGAAGAGGTGGACGTAGCTCAATTGCTGCAACCAATTTATTATTAAAAACACACTCTTTTAAAGGTGATATCAATTTAGATTCAAATTCTGAAAATACTTATAAATTTGGAATTAGTGGAGCATACCAAAATAATTTTTCGGATCCTAAATCTGGAGTTAAAAGAATTATACCCGATTATAATAAATATAATCTGAATGCTTACGCTATAACCGACTTTAGGTTTGAAAACATTGTTTTAAACGCTGGTGTTCGATATGATTTTGAACGAATTAATGCAAAAAAGTTTTATAGAAAATCAAGATGGAATTCCTTAAACTATCAGCAAGAATTTGGTCATTTAATTATTGATGACAGTAGTTATCCATCTGATTTTTTAGTAAACCCGATATTTAATTATCATAATATTTCTACCTCATTAGGTGCATCTTATACAATTGATAATCAAAATGCTATTTTAGTAAATTATGGTTTATCAAACAGAGCGCCTAACGCATCAGAATTGTTTAGCGATGGTTTACACCATTCTGCTGCTAGAATAGAACTTGGTGATTTAAAAATGCAACCTGAAACATCTAACCGGTTTTCAGCAACTTATAAGTTTAATAACAATAATTTAAACGTTGCTTTAGAAGGATTTTATAATTATGTAACCGATTTTATTTACATTGAACCTACTGGTGTTGAAACTACTTTACGTGGCGCATTTCCTGTTTGGTCATACAAGCAAACAAATGCTCATTTATTAGGTTTAGACACTAGTGTTAAGTACAATGTAACTACCAATTTTAATATTACCAATAAGATGTCGTTCATAAAAGGACGCGATTTAACAAACAAAAGAGCTTTAATTGATATACCTGCTTTTAAAACGGCAACAACATTATTCTTTAAAAAAGAAAATTGGAGTAATTTTTATGCAGCCATAGAAAGTGAGTTTAATGCTAGGCAAAATGAGTATCCTGATAACAATTTCATGGCTTTTATTCCAGCTACAAACACCCGTAAACTTGTAGATATTAGTACTCCGCCAAAGGCATATCATTTATTAAACTTTTCTTCTGGATTTGATTTTAACATGTCTAAAACAAAAGTAAATCTTAACTTTTCGATAGACAATGTATTAAATCAATCTTACAGAAATTACTTAAACAGATTGCGTTATTATGCAGATGATTTAGGAAGAAACTTTAAAATTCAAATTAAAATTAATTATTAAAAACTTAACAATGAAAAATATTAAACTTTTAGCAGTATTATTTATCAGTTCAATTATTGTAACTTCTTGTTCTGATAGTGATCCAGAGCACATCCATGATGAAGAATTAATTACAACTATGAAAGTTGTTTTAACTCCTGAAACTGGAGATCCTGTAACTTTAGAATGGAAAAATGTAGAAGATCATGAAGAAGGAGGACATGAAGAAGGAGAGCACGAAGAGGAACATGGAGAACCTGAAATTACCGGAGGTACTTTAATGGCAAACACTACTTATAGTGCTGTTATTACATTATTAAATGAAAATGAAAGTCCTGTTGATAACATTACGTTAGAAGTTATAGAAGAAGCTGAAGAACACCAGTTTTTTTATACAGCTTCAGGTATAGAAAGTACATTTATGTATAATGAAGATGATATTGATACTGATGGAAATCCGTTAGGAGTTAAATTTACTGTAAAAACAGGTGCTACTGGTACAGGTAGTTATACAATTATTTTAAAACATGAACCAACTAAAAATGGTGATAATGTTGCCGATGGAGATATGACAAATGCTGGTGGAGAGACTGATATTGAAGCTACTTTTCCTATCATAGTAGCAGGTAGATAAAACTATTTACGCTTTTATAAACAACAAAAGTTTATTTTTTTTTAATTTCCTCAATTACTTTTTAAGTAATTGAGGAAATTTCTTTTTAAAACGATTCAATCTGGGAATTGAAACATTTTGAATATAAGGGTTTTCAGGATGCATTTTTTCGTAATCTTGATGATAGTCTTCTGCTTTGTAAAACTTTTTTATCTTTTTTACTTCAGTCACTACTTGTCCGTTATAAACTTCGATATTTAGTAGTTTAATTTTGTTTTCAATAATCATTTTTTCTTGTTGATTATTATAAAAAGCAATCGACCTGTATTGCGAACCATAATCAGGATGTTGCCCATTTATTGTAGTTGGATTGTGTGAACCAAAATAAACATCAACCAACGTTTTAAAACTTACTTTTTTGGGGTTATAATACACAGCCACAGCCTCTGCATGTCCTGTTTTACCCGTATTACTACTTTCGTACGTTGGATTTTTTGTAAATCCACCTGCATACCCAGAAACAGCCTCCACTACGCCTATTACACTTTCAAAAATTGCTTCAACACACCAAAAACAGCCACCTGCAAAATAAGCAACCTTAGTTTCTTGTGATATTGATTCATTAATGTTGCTACTCTTTTTTTCTTTAATTCTTGAAAAATTCATCAATAATAAACTGAAAAATAGAATTGCAAAAAATGTAGTTGTTTTAAATCGCTTCATATTATATATATTTTAAACATTAGTCGTACGCAAAGATAAGTTTATACAATTGTTTACAACTTTAGGCTTTCATTAAGAAAATTGTTTGTTAGTTAATATCGGGTTTTCTATTTTTGTTAATATAAACAATGTAAATTAATGGAGCATTTTATAGTATCAGCGCGTAAATATCGCCCTCAAAACTTTGAGGATGTTGTTGGACAGCAAGCCATCACAAATACGTTAGAAAACGCTATAAAAAATAACCATTTAGCACAAGCATTATTATTTACAGGACCCCGTGGTGTTGGTAAAACATCCTGTGCACGAATTTTAGCAAAACGCATTAATCAAGAAGATGCTGAAACCAATGCTGATGAAGATTTTGCTTTTAATATTTTTGAATTAGATGCTGCTTCTAATAACTCGGTTGATGATATTCGTAGCTTAACCGATCAAGTTCGAATTCCGCCACAAACAGGAAAATATAAAGTATATATTATTGACGAGGTGCACATGCTTTCACAAGCTGCTTTTAATGCTTTTTTAAAGACTTTAGAAGAACCGCCTGCACATGCTATTTTTATTTTAGCGACTACCGAAAAGCATAAAATTATACCAACTATATTATCTCGTTGTCAAATTTTTGATTTTAAACGAATCGGTGTTTTAGATGCTAAAAATTATTTAAAAACTATTTGTGCAAAAGAAAATATTACTGCCGATGATGATGCTTTGCATGTAATTGCTCAAAAAGCTGATGGAGCCATGCGTGATGCTTTATCTATTTTTGATAGAGTAGTAAGTTTTTCTGGTAGTAATTTAACTCGCGAAGCTGTTACACAAAACTTAAACGTATTAGATTACGATGTATATTTTAATATCACGGATTTATTGATTGAACATAAAATTCCTGAAGTATTAATGGCGTTTAATAATGTGTTAAGCAAAGGTTTTGAAGGACATCATTTTATAAACGGATTAGCATCACATTTTAGAGATTTATTAGTTGCAAAAGATGAAGCTACCATACCTTTATTAGAAGTTGGCGACAATACTAAAAAGAAATATTTAGAGCAATCTAAAAAAGCTAACATGCAATTTTTAGTTCCCGCAATTGATAAAGCTAATGATTGTGATTTAAAATATCGAGGCAGTAAAAATCAACGTTTGTTGGTAGAATTAACCTTAATGCAAATAGCCTCTATCAATTTTGATGGAGCAAAAAAAAAATCTAACAACTACATAATTCCAGCTACTTTTTTTACTTCTTTATCTCCATCAATAAAGAAAACAGTAACAAATAAAGTTGAAAAACCAGTTACAAATACACCTGAAAAAGTTAAAATAAATCAGGCTGTTGTTAAAGAAAGTGCTCCAAAATCAACAAAACCTCTTTTAAAAAATATAAAGCGACGTAGTTCTGCTTTATCATTAAAAAGTGTACATCAAAAAAAGGTTTATAAAACCATTGACGATGATGATGAAAATTTTGAAAACCACCCTAAAACCCCCTTTACACATGAGGAGCTTAAAGATGCGTGGAAAAAATACTACTTTAAACTACAAGAGCTTGGTGAGCGTAGTATAGCGGCTATATTAGCTTCTGGTGAACCACAATTAGACACATCATTTACCATTATTTTTTCGTTACCTAACGATTTAATGAAAGCTCAATTAGAACGAGGAAAATCTAAACTAACCAGATTTTTACGTGAAAAATTAAACAATTACGGTATTCAAATAAAAGTAGTTGTTAATGAAACCGTAGAAAAAAAGTTTGCCTACACACCACAAGAAAAATACGAAAAACTAAAGGAAATTAATCCCTTATTAGAAAAGTTAAAAAATACTTTTGGTTTAGACTTGTAATTCTTTACCAAGGTAAACTAGCTTCCAATTTTCTATTGTAGTAACTTTCTTTTCGAATTCTGATATTAATAAAATTTCATTATTTTTATTTTTCATTAAAATCGGAATTGATTTCAACTCTGCATAAATTTCATTAATTTTCTTTTTATACTCTTCAATAGAATTTACTGGAGTTTCATGAATCTCAGGAAACTCTCTTACCGTGTCCATTAAATTTAAATAATCATCTTTAATGGTAAATAATTGTGCTTTATTTTCGTATTCTTTAGTAATAATTTCTTGAGAACTTGCTAAACGATACGCTCCTTGTTCACCAAAGGTATTCGAAAAATTAGAAATTGCATATTTGTTAATAGAATCACTACCTGTTACAGATAATAAATATCCTACGTCATTAAACTCAATATTATCGGTTAAATTATCATCATAAATATTTACCTGAAAAGACTCTAAACCTTCATTTTTAGCTTTTTCAATATTATCTTTATTTGAATCGATAATAACAACTCTTCTATTATTTTTCTTTAGATATACTGCTATAAGTCGTGCCATATCTGAAGCTCCAATAATCATAATAGCATTCGATTTTTTTAAGAAAACACCTATCATTTTAGCAAATAATCTTGCAGTGGTTGCGTTTAACAATACGGTACCTAAAACAATCATAAAAACAAGAGGGGTTATATATTCTGCTCCTGCTACACCTTGCTTTAATAACTTACTTCCAAATAACGAAGCAATACCTGCTGCAACAATACCTCTTGGTCCTACCCAACTTATAAATAATTTTTCATTAATTTTTAAATTCGAATTGTAGGCACTTACAAAAACTGCCAAAGGTCTAATTACAAATACAATTAATGCAAAAAGAAGTAATGTTTCCCATCTATATAGTAGCATTAACTCTTCAATATTCATGTTTGCTGCCAAAAGAATAAATAATATAGAAATTAATAGTACACTTAAAGATTCTTTAAAATAAAGTATCTCTTTTAAATTTTTCAACTTACTGTTACCTAATACCATTCCCATTACTACAACAGCTAATAAGCCTGATTCATGAGCAAATATTTCAGATTCAACAAAAACTAAAAGAACAGTAGATAATGAAACTACATTTAATAAATAATGCGGTACCCATTTTTTATTGATAATAAATATTAAAGCATGTGCAAATGTAAATCCAAAAGTAGTACCAAATAAAAGAATTTTTAAAAATTCTAACAATGCTGTTTGTGTAAATCCAGCACCACCACCAACACTAATAAACTCAAAAACTAATACCGCAACCAAAGCTCCTATTGGGTCAATCAAAATACCCTCCCATTTTAAAACTGCGGATACATCTTTTTTTAGCGGAATATTTCTTAAAATTGGTGTTATAACTGTTGGACCTGTTACAATAATTAAACCAGCAAATAAAAAAGATAGCTCCCAACTTAAGTTAAAAGTGTAATGTGCAATAATACCTGCACCAAAAAAAGTAATGCTCGAACCTAAGGTTATTAATTTAGTTATTACAGGGCCTATATTCTTAATTTCTTCTCTACGTAAAGTTAATCCTCCTTCAAAAAGTATAATACTTATGGCTAATGAAACAAAATAATACAGCCCTTCTCCAGGAAACAATCCTTTTTTACCGTTCCAAACAGGCTCTATCCATTTGCTACCATCATCATTAAAAAATTCAGCAGCTATAGGCCCAACAAACAACCCGATTATAATTAAAGGTAAAATTGCCGGAATCTTAAATTTCCAAGCAAACCATTGCGCTAAAATTCCTAATATTATAATTCCTGCCAATTCAATCATAAATGTTATTTTCTTGTAAAAGTAATTTTTTTTTTAACAACAAGAAAATTATATCTTCGAGCGTTTTAAATTTTATACTTTGACAAAAAATATACTTATAGGTATTGCCTTTTCACCCAATTTAAAAGCCAACTTATTTGAAACAATTCGGTTATCAAATATGTTTAATGCACAATTAATTGGTGTTCATGTTGGAAAAAAATCTGACCAAAAGGAAAAACAACTACAACAATTATTAAACGAAGCTCCTAAACCAAAGTTTCCATTAAAAGTTATTTGGCAAGAAGGAAAGCCTGTTGATGTTATTTTACAAACTATAAAAAATGAAAATGTAAATTTATTAATACTAGGTGCTTTACAAAAAGAGAAAATATACAAATATTATGTAGGTTCTATTGCCCGAAAACTTACCCGTAAAGCTCCTTGTTCTGTTTTATTACTCTTAAAACCTTCTGTAAAAAGCGTTGTTTGTAAACACATTGTTGTTAGTGGTTTGAAAGATGAAAAAACTGAAGAAACAATTAAAGTTGCTTTCAATATCTCAAAAGAATTGGGATGTAAAAAAGTAACTATTGTTGAAGAGATTAGTCAGACTGAATTAAATGTAAAAGTTAACGATGATATTTCATTGCGTAAGGCAACCTTAACCAAAGAACGTTTACAAATACGGGAAGACGAACGTGTTCATAAAATGTTAGCATGTATAGATACTAAAGATATTACTATAAATACTCAAAGTATTTTTGGTCGAAGAGGTTATTGTATAGGGCATTATGCAAAAATTAAAAGAGCTGACTTATTAGTAATGAGTGCACCTAAAAAAACAGGTCTTTTAGATCGAATTTTTCCGCATGATTTAGAATATATTTTATCAGAATTACCAACCGATGTTTTAATTGTTAAATAATGAAAAAAGAAAAACGTTTTAAAACATTTTTAAATGAAATACCGCAAAACATTTTTGCTGGTTTTGTTGTTTCTTTAATTGCACTTCCTTTAGGTTTTGGGTTAGCTTTAGCTTCTGGAGCTCCACCAATATCTGGTGCAATTGCTGCTATTGTAGGCGGTATTATTGTAGCTATTTTAGGAGGTGCTAATGTAACAATTACTGGGCCTGGTAACGGACTCGTAGTCGTGGTCTTAGCCGCAATTACAACTCTTGGTGCTGGTGATATGCAACAAGGATATTTATACACGTTAGCTGCCATTGTTTTCTCCGGTGTTATTATGATTATTCTTGGTTTTCTTAGAATGGGATCTTTAGGTGATTTTTTTCCATCTTCCGCTATTCAAGGAATGTTAGCGGCTATTGGTATTGGTATCTTTGCCAAACAAATACATGTAATGTTTGGTAATTTAAACGCCAAAGGAAGTATTATTGAATTACTAATGCAAGTTCCTGGTGGAATTATAAACTTAATTAAAACAGACAATACAAGTGTTTTTTATGCTGGTTTAGTAGGAGTAATTAGTTTATTAATTATGATTTTTTATAGTAAAATTCGTAATAAATATTTTCAATTAATTCCAGCTCCAATGTGGATTGTAGTTTTAAGTGTTGGTTTGTATTATTATTACGATTTGGTTGCGACCACTGCATATCCTATCGATAAAAGTTTACTAATAAATTTACCTGATGATGTTTTATCAAATTTTGCTTTTCCTGATTTTGGTAAAGTATATCAGTTCGAATTTATTAATGCAGTTATTGCCATTACTTTAATTGCAAGTATTGAAAGTTTACTAAGTATTAAAGCGGTTGACAAGTTAGACCCTTTAAAAAGACGTTCAAATATAAATAAAGACATTCGTGCTTTGGGTTTAGCAACAGTTGTTAGTGGTTTTTTAGGTGGATTAAATGTTGTTACTGTAATTGCACGTAGCTCTGTAAATGTAAATAATAAAGGTAGTAATCGATCTGCTAACTTTTTTCATGCAGCATTTTTAATTGTTTTTATTTTACTTTTTGCCACCGAATTACGTAAAATTCCGCTACCTGCATTAGCTGCTATTTTAGTATATACAGGATATAAATTAGCTTCACCTGAAAACATTAAAAAAGTATTTAAAATAGGTAAAGAACAGTTAATTATATTTTTAGCAACTCTCCTTACCACAATTACAACCAATTTAATTACAGGTATTTTAGCAGGAATATGCATAACTTTTATTATTCATATAATTATTAATAAAAACATCACGCTATTTATTAGAAACTTATTAAAACCTAATGTTTTAATGTTTAAAGAAGATGATAAATATTATGTTTCAGTTAAAAACTTTTCTAGCTTTTTAAACTATACTAAATTAAAATCTAAACTAGATCAAATACCTGAAAGTGAAGATGCTATTATCGATTTTTCTTTGTGTGATTTTATAGATCATTCTGTAATGGAAAATCTTAACAATTATGCAGAAACCTTTAAGCGGAAAGGTGGTCATTTTGAAGTAATTGGTTTAGATGGTTATAAAACAGGAAGCGAACATCCGTTTGCTTTACGTAAAAATAATCCTTTTCAAATTCAAGAAAATAAAAATATATTAACAAAAAGACAAAAATCCCTACAAAACATCTGTAGTGAATTAAGATGGAAATATGAAGCTTTTCCTGAAGAAGAAGTTACTAAAATTCCGCATTTTGGGTATTTTAAAACTAGAAAGATTAGTAAAATATCAAATATTTTATCAAATGAAAATTGCTCTTTATTTGATGTTGAATTTTCTGAAGGTGAATTAATTGCAAAACAAGTAATTAAGGTAACCATGATGTATATTGATATTGAAAAATATACACCTGAGTTTACATTAGATAAAGAAGGTATTTTTGAATATATATATCATTTTACTGGTTTTAAAGATATTGATATTGATAAGCACCCTGATTTTTCAAAGCGTTTTTATTTATCAGGAAAAAATGAATCTGAAATAAAACAGTTTTTTTCAGATGAACTTATTTTATTTTTTGAGAGTAACAAATACTATCATATTGAAGGTAATAACAAAGGTTTATTAATAATAGGAAGAGAACGATTAGCTGGTATTAAAGAAATTAAAACATTGGCAGATTATGGTGTTCGTTTGAAAAAAACGGTTTGTGAGAAAAAACTAGAATTTTCTAAAAACTAATAAAAATCCTAGCCCCGATTGTAGCAATTGTTTGAGCTCCTCGCAGAGAGCGAGTGCGGAAAGCGGGAAATAGCTTCTGATAATTAATTTATAATATTTCTAAAAATCGGGTTTTCTCGTTTCCTAAATTATCAATCACGATAATTTTGTGATTCCCCCTTTTCGGTGTTATCGCTAGTTCATGATATTGAGAAGTTTCACCTATAAAAACATCGTTTAAATACCAATATAAAAGAGCATCTGCATTGGCATGTGTAACTTTTAAAATCACAGGATTTACTTTATTATTTAGCCCTTTTGTTAACGATATTTTTGAACGATATTTTGTTGGAAACACAAAATCCATCGTGTTATTTAGCAACTCATTACAATCTTTTCTATAGTTTGGCAATATACTATAATCTGCATTTTTTTGTTGATAATAATGTGCCATTAAAGGTGGTAAAACAAACCAAGTTTTGGTTTTCATGTTAGCAACCGATTCACAATTAGAATTTACTTGGTGTTTTTCTGAAAGATCTACCGTAATTTGTTTGTGGTACGGGCAAGGTTTTGCTCTCACACCGTTTTTGGGTATTCTTTTTACAACTGATTTACAAATAGGCAATGCCAAATAGCCGCTTTTTTGACAAATATTTTCTTCAACTAAAGCTTCATAGGGTTCTAAAAACCAATTCGATTTTGGTAACACATCAAAAACATTAAACATTAAAGGAGCCGCACTACCTACTCCTGTTAAATCGGGTCTTCCTTCTCCGTCTGAATTACCAATCCAAACTCCAACTACGTATTTCGGAGTAACACCAATTGCCCAAGCATCTTTATTACCAAAACTGGTACCTGTTTTCCATCCTATTTTTTGCGAAGAATCAAAATATTTCCAAGCCTGATCGGTAAAAGGCCTGTTAACTTCTGTTAATGTATTTAAGGTTGTAAAAGCAACTCCAGCATCAATATGAGTTTCATTTTCTTGAACGTTTCCAAAAGATATTTTATCTGACTTTATATAACTAGGCTCTGTAAATTCATTCGAATAATAATTATGTTTTGTTTGTTCATAATGATTTATAACACCTGCATAACTTGCAAAAGTTTTACATAAATCCCACAAACTAGCTTCTGCCCCACCTAAAATTAATGACAATCCATAATAATTAGCCGATTTATTGATGTCTCGAATCGAATATTCATTTAAATCTGCTCTAAATTTTTCTAATCCATATGATTGTAACATTCGTACTGAAGGGATGTTTAGCGAACGAGTTAATGCTTGATTTGCAGGAACAGCTCCATCAAAAGATAAATCGAAATTTTTAGGCGTATAACCCGCTATTTCGGTAGGCACATCTGCCACTAATTGCGTTGGTAAAATTGCTCCCGATTGTAACATTTGTGCATATAAAAAAGGCTTTAAAGTACTTCCTGTACTTCGTGCAGAAATTACATTATTTACATTTTTTTGATGTGCTTTATCAGTTGGGCTATTACCTACATAACTTAATATTTTTCTGGTTTTAACATCTAAAACTAAAACCGCCATATTATAAACTTCATTTTGTTTTTGACGTTCATAATGTTTTTTAACTAAACTATTTACTTGTTTTTGCAAATGAATATCTAAAGAGCTTTGCAACTGTTTCCCTTTGTGTTTTTGGGCTACTTCTTGTACAAAATGTGCTGCTAAAGTGGGTAAATTATAGGGCTTTTTAGGAATTTCTTCTAACAACGATAACTCAAAAGTAGTTTTATCAATAATAGCTGTTTCATATAATTTTTTAAGCAATCTGTTTCGTTTTTCTTTTAGTATTTGTTGATTTTTACCCGGATATATCAACGAAGGTGCATTTGGTAAAACAGCTAAAGTTGCAGTTTCTGCCCATGATAATTGGTGTGATTGCAACCCAAAATAACGCCAAGAAGCCATTTCTAACCCCACTACATTTCCGCCAAAAGGTGCGTGTGAAGCGTATAATTTTAAAATTGCTTTTTTTGATAATCGAAATTCTAATCGTGTTGCTAATATTAATTCTTGAAACTTTTCAAAATAAGAACGTTTTTTGTTTTTACGTGATAATCGAATTACTTGTTGCGTAAGTGTACTTCCGCCACGAATTACCTTTTTAGCTTTTACATTTTCAACAAATGCTTTTCCAATAGATACTGGATTAAATCCGAAGTGATTGTAAAAATAAGCATCTTCAAATTGTAAAATACATTGTTCAAATTTTACTGGAACAGAGTCTAATTCAGGAAAACGCCACTGCCCATCATCTGCAATAACTGCTCCTAATAATTCATTATTTTTGTCAGTAACTACGGTTGCTATTGGAGTTACAAATAGTTTTTTAGGTAAGCAGTAATAGTATACAAGTGATAGTATGCTAATAAATAGTAGCTTTAATTTATGTTTCTGTATGGTGTAAATAACTTTATTCATTTGCAATTAGTAAATGTACAATCTCTCTTATTTTTTTAATTTATTGCCAACCTTAATTTGAAAGTTAGCAAGTGTTAGAATAATTAAAATTTCAACTAAAAAATAGCTATATCCTAAAAAAGTAATTTGTTTATATCTGTTTAATAAAATCACTACTGATACAAAGCAATATAAGATATTAAGATAGGCTATTGTTTTTAAAAATAATTTGAGGTTGTTTTTTGCTTTTAAATAACACAGAATATCATAAACAGCAAAAATAATTGGAAATAAAATTAATAAGTACAATACTGAAACAGGAACTCCAAATAAATTTTTAAATTTTACCAAAACAACTCCTAATAAAAAGGCTGACAATAATGCTCCCATAGCATCTATTAAAAATAGTTTTTTAGGATTTAGATAAACTTTTTCTAATAAATTATACAATTTCATTTTTTTTATCATTTATTTTTTGATGCAGGTGTCTTTAACAAAAGTATATCGTTTACAGTTAATTGTAAACCATAAGTAAGTTATATTTGCAACTTATTAAATATTTATGAGTTTTACCCTACTTTCATCACCCTTACAAGGTTTTACCGATTTTCGATTTAGAAATGCACAGCATAAATATTTTGGAGGTATTGATACGTATTACGCGCCCTATATTCGTTTAAACGGAAAAATGAAAATTAAATCGAGTTATGAACGTGATTTATTACCTGAAAATAACGATACCTTAACCGTTATTCCGCAAGTAATTACCAACGACCCTGATGAGTTTTTATTTGTTGCTAAATATGTGCAAACTTTAGGTTACAAGGAATTGAATTGGAACTTAGGTTGCCCATACCCAATGGTTACAAAATCGGGAATGGGATCTGGATTGATTTGTAATCCCGCAAGAATAGATGAAGTTTTGCACAAAGTACATAACGAAACTAATATTGTAGTTTCTATGAAAATGCGAATGGGTTATGAAAACAGCGAAGAAATATTACACTCCTTCCCTATTTTAGAGAAATATCCTTTAAAAAATATAGCTATTCACGCACGAATAGGAAAACAATTGTATAAAGGCGGTGTTGATTTAGATGCTTTTCAGAAATGTATTGATGTTTCTAAACATCAACTATATTATAATGGAGATATTACTTCTGTCGATGGTTTTAAAGCAATGCAACAACGTTTTCCGAGTATTACACATTTTATGATTGGTCGTGGTTTAATTGCCGATCCGTTTTTACCACAAATGATTAAAAATAACACAACCGAGTATCCGAAAGATAGATGGAAACGTTTTGGCGAGTTTCATGATGAAATTTATCAACAATACGACGAATATTTATCTGGACCAACGCCTATTAAAATGAAAATGTTAGGTTTTTGGGAATATTTTTCGCAATCTTTTTCTGATCCACGTAAAACCTATAAGAAAATTAAAAAAGCTACGAATCCTAAAAAATATCAAGCTGCTGTGAAAGAAATTTTGAGTAGTGAGAGCTAAAAAAAAGTAGTTACAAATTGTAACTACTTTTTTTAGCTCTAAATTTAGTTTAAGCTAACGTAATACGCACTTTTTTATTTTTTAAACGTCTATTATTTAAGTTTTCAATTAGCTGTTTTACTTCTGTTATTGGGACAGCAATAAAAGCACAATCTTGTTTTAATTCAATTACACCTAACTGTTCTTTGGTTAAATTTCCTTTTTTAAAGAACAACCCTGCAATATCTCCTTTCGATATTTTATCTTTTCTTCCTCCCGAAATAAATAACGTTTCCCAATATCGTGGTTTTAGTTTTTCTTTTTGAGAAATATCAGCATTTGGTATGTTTTTAAGAAACTCTGGCAAACTTTCTTTTTGCCATTTTAAAACATACGCTGTTCCTTTTGCATTTACTCTGGCTGTTCTACCATTTCTATGCGTAAATTCTTCTATTCGTTGTGGCAATTCGTAATGAATAATATATTTCATTTCAGGAATGTCAATCCCTCTTGCAGCTAAATCAGTCGCAATTAAAACTTGACTTGTTCCGTTTCTAAATTTTATTAAAGAACGTTCTCGATCTCTTTGTTCCATTCCTCCAGAAAAACAACTGTGTGCTATTTTATTTTGTGTTAAAAAAGCACTCACATCATTAATACTTTCTTTTAAGTTACAAAATATAATTCCTTGCTGATTTCCTAAATGTTGCAGCAATTCAACTAAGGTTTGGTTTTTATTTTTTGAAGAAGAAATAACTGTTTTTAAGGTTAATTTTTTGGGTTTTTTACCTGTTAAATAATTCAACATCGTTGGATTGCTTAAGCCAACAAATGCAGGGATTTCAGCTTCCTGCGTAGCAGATGTTAAAATACGTTTATTTATATTAGGTAATTGATTAATTATTCCTCGCATTTCATATTCAAAACCTACTTCTAATGATTTGTCAAACTCATCTAAAATTAAGGTTTTAATACTATCTTTAGCAAAACGATTATTTGCAAAATGGTCTGAAATTCTTCCAGGTGTACCAATTAATATACTTGGTATATGTTTTAATTCCGTCTTATCTTTTGCCATCGATCGTCCGCCATAAACAGCATTTACTTTTAAACCTGTACCCATTTCACGAATTACCTGTTCTATTTGAATCGCTAACTCTCTTGATGGTACTAAAATTAAAACTTGAATGTCTTTATTATCAGGTTCAATTAACTTTAAGGTTGGTAATAAAAAACCTAGTGTTTTACCGGTACCTGTTGGCGAAAGTATTACTGTATTGGTGGTTTGATCAATTGTTGAAATAGCTTTTTGTTGCATTTCATTTAACTCATAAATATTTAATTTTGCTAAAATATCTTCTTGTGTTTTCAGTGTCATTGCCATAATTATTATATCTATGAAGTTTTTATAAGAGCTGCAAAGATAGTTAGTCTTTTTAAAGCTTTTATAAATAACTCGTTTAATCTAGCACAAGATATTTATTTGATTCAAAAGACTAAATCAAAATTTTGAAAAAAACATTTTATTAACCATTTATAAATCCATTTTTTAAAGCATATACAGCTAAGCCTACTCTAGTTTTTAATTCTAATTTTTCAAATAAACTATCTCTATAGTTTTCTATAGTTCGTGGGCTGCAAAACATTTTTTCAGAAATCTCCCTGTAGTTCATTTCGGTAACTGTGTACTTTAAGAACTCTATTTCACGGTCAGTTAATTTTATTTTTTGATTAGCTTCAGAACCATCACTAATACTGTCAAAAATTTTACTAGAAGCCCATTCTGGAAAAAAACGCCCTTTTTCAATGAGTTTTTTAAGTGCTTTTTCTAAATCGGTTGGATATACATTTTTTAGAAGATAGCCTTTTGCACCATTTTTAATCATTTTAATTAAGCTAGATTCATCATCTTGCATGCTTAAAGCCATAATTAAAATACCTTTATGTGTTTCTTTAATCCATTTAGCTGTTTCAAACCCATCCATAACTGGCATACTAATGTCTAATAAAACAATATCAGGAACTCCTTTACTATTAATTTTATCTTGAAAATCTTTTCCGTTTTCACAAACATATAAAACTTCAAATTCTTCAAAATTTGAAATAATATTACTTAATGCTTGTGCTATTAAAATATGATCGTCAATAATAACAATAGTTTTTTTCATTTATATGGGGATTTCAATGGTTAATTTTGTGCCTACCTTTTCAACACTTTCTAATAATATATTACCTCCAATTAATTCAGTTCTTTTTCTAATATTTTGAAGTCCTATACCATTTGATTTTACTGTTTCAGATTTAAAACCAATACCATCATCTTCTAATATAAAACGTATAATAGTATTAGAAATATGTAGTGAAATAAAAATATTCTTACACTGCGAGTGTTTTATACTATTTTGAAGGAACTCTTGAGTGATTCTTAGTAAGATACTTTTAATTTGATAAGAATCTAACTCGATATCGATATGTTTCGAAAACTGAGCATTACATTTTTTTAAATCATTTACCTTTTTACATTCATTTTCAATAAGTTTATCAATTGAATTATTTTTAATAGAGTCATCGGTTAAAGATTTTGACAATTGCCTTAATTCTTGCAATGATTGATTAATAATGTCATTGATACCTTTAATATTTTCGTTAATTTCAGGAGCTTTATTTTCAAAAATTAATTGTTGTGTGTATATACTTGCTAATGTTAATTTTTGACCAATATTATCATGAATTTCTTGCCCTATATACTGCATTGTTTGGGTTTGAATTTCAAGTTGAGTTTCTAATAACTCTTCTTTATGTGTTTCATCAATAGCGTAAATTTGCTGTAAATGCGCTTTCTTTTTCTTTTTATACTCTCTAATAAAAATGAATATAGCTCCTAAAAAAGTAATAAAAATAACATTAAATAAAATTAAAGTTATTATGATTTGTGTTTTCCCCATATAAAAGAAGCTATAAATAATAAATACATCATACAATTAGCTATTAAAAAATATAAATAATATGCATTCCAAATTCTTATATATGGCGTTTTTGCTAACTCATAATAAAAAGCAGTAAACGGATAAGTACCTACGTAAAATAATACAATCGCTATATTTATATAAAACATTTTATTCTCTTTAAATTCAAGGATATTATCCGTTTTAATTTGCTTAATAAATTCAAATACAACTAAGAAAATTAATATAATACTTCCCATTGTTAAATTTATAGAATAAAGTGTTATTATTTTTTTATTATATAATTCCAAAGGAATAAAAGTTAATAAATATATGAAAGATAAAATTAAAAAGAGTTTTTTGTTTTTTAGAGATTTATAAGCATATAACCAATAGAGAAATAAATATTGAAAAGGAATACCTATAAAAGCATAATAACTTTGTTTTCTTATACTTAAAAAAGACGAATTAAATTTCCAAAAAAACTCTTGGATAAAAATAAATACTAAATACACTGCAAACCATTTCCAGTACGTTTTTTTTAATTTATTAATATAAAGCAAAGCAACTAGGGCTGAAAAAAACTCTAACCCTAGTAATATATCATTCATATATGGATATAATTTATACATGTTTTTTTTTAAGAGAAACCTTCACCTGAACCGATTACAGGTGGTATTAAACTTCCATGATTTTGAGACCCTGTATTACTAGAAGAACTTCTTGAGCTTTTACTTCCACTTAATGCTGCTGTTCTGGTTTGTGCCCCATTATTTAAATACGCTTCGTTTTTCTTTAAACTTGTAGTATATGTTTTTTCATCTAATGGGTTAAAGTCAAAATCTACTTCTCCTCTACGAATAGTTGGAATCATAACTAAAGTATGTAATTTTTCATATTTTTCAGTAGTAGAGTTTCCTAAAAAATCTGACAAATCAGTAAAAGGTCTTTTCCATGTTTCCTTTTCAGGATAACGAGAATAATACATACGTATTCCTAAACTTTTACTAGGTACTTTATGTTTTTTTGCATTCATTTCTGTATGGTAAATAAACGCTTTCAGAGTTTCTAATTCAAACCTAATGGAATGAGCATCATTAATATTTAAACTACTGTTAATCTTTGCTAATTGATTGTTTTTATAACCATTTACCATTTCATGAACTAAAGGTACACTTAATTGATTCATTGGTTCAGATGAATAATCTAAACAAATACTGGTTTTAGATGTATGTATTGGTTTTTTTGGTGGGTACTTATAAATATAAATACCGAAAGCAATAACTGTAATTGCTAATAATAAAGATGTAATCATAGTTCGTTAATTTTTAAGTGTTAAATATAATTTATTAAGACACAAAGAAACAATTTTCTTCAAATTCCTTTCAAATTTATAAAACCTAAAGGCATAGGGTTAAACAACCCTAAAGTTTAAGGTTTATTTTACAGTGTATTATACGTTTATCAAACGTCTAATAAACATAAATATATAGTGAAGTTTGTAAAACTCAACAGTAAGCAACTGTATTATAAACTTTAACAAAATTATTTAAATGGAAAACACTGTAATTATCAATTCTATTGGAACCGCAAATCCTAGTGTATCAAAATTATTAGCCGACTCTTTTAAAATGCCACAAGAATTCATTTTAAAAATGTTGTACAATGCGCCTTCTGTTTTATTTCAAAAAATAGATTTAGATTTAGCCGAAAAAGCAGCGTCAACATTAACTAAACTTGGTTTAGATGTACAAGTAACTGATGAAAAAGAAAAAGTAGAAATCAGTAAAGAACAAGTGGAAATCAGTATTTATTTTGATGATATTATTAAGTTACCTAATGTAATTCATCAATTATCTGAATTTTTAGGTTGTAAACAATCAGAAGCTTTAAACATGTTACTCGCTCAGCCTGGTATTGTTTTAGGTGGTGTTTCTAAAGCTACCGCAGTTGCATTACAAGATCGTTTAGATGCTTTGGTTTGTTATTCTAACCCTAGAAATGATCTATTTAGTATTTATATATCTGATAAATTTGCTAAAAATGATTTAAAAAGACTTACTACTAAAATTAACAAACCACTAGAAACCTTAGTAAATGGGGCATATATTTTAAAAGATTTAACTTTTACTGAAAGCAGTAACATTTGGAGAGAACATCAATCTAAAACAGGAATTCGTGTAATTAACCAAACACATCAATTAGTTACTATTAATTTAACTTCTTTTGATGTTAATAACACACAACATGTTTCTTTTTTAACAGATAAAATTGGTATGCCTTCAACTATTTTATCTGATTTAAAACAACACTTACCTATTACTCTTTTTGATCGTATTAGTAATCAATCTGCTCAAAAAACAATAAAAAAATGTAATGAAATTGGTATTGAAATTTCTGTAGAAAATAATTTTAAAACAACAAGAGAATTAGTTGTTGATGAAATTAAAGATCATGCAGCTGTTAAAAAAATACTAGCTCAATTTATTGATGTAAGTTCTTTTAATGAAAATACAAATCACTGGAAAAGCAGTACTAAAATACCTGATTTAATAGCCAATTATTTATATGCTCAATTAGTACTACTAAACTGCGAACCAACACTTATTTAACTTATGGAAAATAAAAAAATGTTGCATTTTAGAATTGCCGAACGTGGTAAAATGCACGCCTTAGATAAAAATTATAAAGAAGCTTTACGTCATTATAAAGAGGCTTTACGATTAACACAAACACAAAAAGATAGCGAACTCTTTTTTCAGCATTATAGTCAATGTGTTATGGAAGCTTTAGAGCAACTAGGTTCTTATGATGAAGTTATATCTTTTTGTAAAAACTACAGAGATTTTTTAGCTGATAAAGAAACCAATGTATTGGTAAAAAAACACAATGCTTTTGTTTGTGAAAGACAAGCCATACAACACATCTTGAAAGAAGAACAAGAAGAAGCTAAAACATTATTAACAAACGCACAAAAGGAAATAGGAAAAGGAAAACATCCTATAACTGATGAATTGTTAAACTGGCTTTTAAGAGGTTATAAAATAAACAAAGATCAGGTAACCCGATTACAAAAAAAACACAATTATTTTATAGTGAGAAAAGAATCTGTAAATCCAAAAATAGCCATGGATTTGCCCGAGGGAATTTCTCCTTTTTAACCATTAAAAACAATTAAATATGGCAAACATTAACACACTTGATCAAGGTGCCAAAATACTACAAAACGTAGATGTTAGTAGTATTGTAACTGGGCTAGCCTTAGGTATTGCTGACGCGCAAGAGCGCTTAGATACCAATTCCGTTAAACAAATTACCAGGCTTTCTGAAACAAAGGTTGGTAATAAATCTCTATTAGAATTAGGGTTTCAACCTGCTTTTTATTCTTTCGAATACGCAGATGTATCTGCTTCTATTAGCTTAAAAATGACAATTCAAGAAGACATTGAAGTTGATTTAAGTATAGAATATGACGCTAGTAAAAAGAAAGGCTATACAGAAAAACATATTCAAGATATTGAAAATAGCTATCAGGAAGAAAAGTATAAAGAGTTTAAAAGTAGTAGAAAATATTGGACAACTTTATCTAATGAACACACACTTAAAGTAAATCAAAGTACTGTAAATACTAGTAAAGAAACTGGTAGCATTAACAGGCTTGAAGAAACTGCTGAAAACTTATCGTCAGACTCAGAAATACAGAGAGTAGATTCTAAAATAATTGAAACTAAAGATGTTGTTAACGCTAGTAGCAGCAATGATATAAGAACACATAATTATAATGGCTTTGGTATGTTGTCCATGCTAAATTATTATGCAGAAGATACAGGTATTCTTAAATTTAAAGACTACTCTAATGTAAGTATTAAAATTAAAGGAACTACTAATGCTAATACTATAACTATAGATAAAACAAATTTAGCAGACAATTTAAATGTTATCGTTAACAGTAGCTTTAAGTTTGGTATACAACATGAAGACAAACTAACTGTTTTTTTCGATTTTTCGAAACACCATGCTATTGATTTTACGTACAGCAAAGGTACAAGTCCAAAAAACACAGAAAACCTAAAAGATAAACTTAGAGCTTTAGCTTTTATTATGCTAAACGATGCTGATGTTACTGTTAAAGTAACAGGTCATACAGATAGTGTTAGTAGCGATAATTTTAATAATGATTTGGGGCTAAAAAGAGCCAATACGGTAAAAAATTATTTGATAGCTTTAGGTGTTAATGAAACTCAGGTAATAGAAATTAATTCTGAAGGTGAGCAAAAAGCTAAAACTAATGTTGGTGACAATAAAAATGATGCTGATTACCGAAAGGCTGTAATTGAAATTGATACTAATGGCAACGAATATATTTTTGTTGAAGGCGGCGATTTTAGCCAAAGCAACTCTGCTTCCATAGTTACAAATTGGGCTACAGCAACATCTGGTATTATGCAAAAATACGCAGCAACTGCTGCTAATACTACACTCAGTTTTGTAATTGGATCTGGTAGTGATGTTAATATAAACGAGACTATAAATAGTCTAGCTGAAGTAAAAACAAAATTAGATAATACGAATAAGTTTTACGCTCAAGTTTCTGGCGATGTGGTGTATTCTCTAAGAAAAGATGCCAAAATAGAATATACCCTATTTTCTAACGATACTGAAGACATAACGATTGAAGATAAATCGTCTAACACCCAAAACTCCAGTAATAATAACGACTCGTTAAACATACACAAAGTAATCAATAGTGAATATTTTGCAAAATCTGACTTAAAAAGTATTAAAGACCCAAAAATTTCTGCCTTAAGCGGTTCTTTAGATGTACGTTATGCAAGACAATTTGGAGTATCTGTAGAAGGAAACGCTTCTGTTTCTGCTCGCATGATTTCTGTTCCACCTCCTACTGGTTTAGAAAACTACATTGAATCATTAACTGGTAATACAACTTCTGGAAGCTAATAATTATGAGCGCAGCACCACAAGTTATACAACAAATCACCAATGCACCTCTACCATTTATGTTAGAGAAACTAGGTGCTTCTATTGCCAATGCACAAGCTGCATTAGATGCTAATTCTATTCGTTTAGCGAACGAAATGGCAACTATTAAAATTGGTGTAGGTGACGAAGAACACAACCTAATAAGTCTTGGCTTTGCTCCTACTTTTTATGCTTTTACAGAAGCTTCTTTTGAAGTGAAAATGGAGTTCTCAGTAGCAGAATCTGAAAGTTATGGTGGTTCTTTAGGTTTTAACTACGGAAACAGTTCTAACTCAAATACCAATACTAACGCAAGTGCAAACAATGCCAACAATAGTTTTAGTGCAAATAATGACAGTACAGAAACCCAAATGTTCGGAATTTCTATATCTGCTCATTATGCACGTAAGTTTTCTGTTTCAGCAGAGGCTTCCTCTTCTATTGCTGCAAAAATTGTATCGCTACCAGCACCAGATGTATATTATGAAATATTAAAATCAACAATAACAAAAGACAAATAAAAACAAAAAATATGTTTAGAAAAAATCCTAGTATAGGACAAGAATTATTAGACGTTCCGATGGGCGATATGATTCGACAAATGGCTTTTTCCATAGCCGAAGCACAAATGGCATTAGACTCTAATTCTATCGAAGTTGCTGAAATGATGGGAGGACTTAAAGCTGTTAAAGACACTATAAAAGATAGTAATGGAAACGAACAAGAATTTATAAATTTTAAAGATAGTCGTGTATTTTTTGGTAAAGAAAAAGTACAACTAACAGATGCGGTCGAACTATATAACTCAAATAACGACCAAGCATATCAAGCTGCTATTGAAGCTAAATTTAATGGTGACACAGAGGCGGGTTATGATAGAGAGGTTATTGATGTAAGTGCCGCTCCTTTAGATACTGGTACAACTTTTACGCCTGATAGTCAAAAAAATCCAGAAGTTTATTATAGGGATAAAGCCAATACTAAATGGTACCAATACAAAGGAGATACATATATTGAGCTGGATGGGACTAATGGAAAAGCTGTTCCAGTAATTGTTCCTGGTAAAAAAATGGTTATTCCTGGTAGAGGGACTAGAGAAGTTATGTTACCACAGCGTTTATCTATGTTAGAGCTAGGTTTTTCTCCTACTTTTTATCAATTTGTAGATACTATGATACGTGTTAGTATTTCTATCAAATTTACAAGAGAAGGTTCTTCATCATTTTCTTATGATCGTAAAACAGAAAGTAAAAACAATAGTGGTGGTGCAAGTGTTAATATTTTCAAAGCTAGAGCTAAATATAATAATAACAGAACTGTTACCACAACACAAGTAAATGCAGGGTTTTCACAAAAATTTAGTTATTCAGCAGAAGGTTCTAGTATTCTACAAACCAAATTAGTACCTATTCCACCTCCTGCTATTTTAGATGAACGTATTCAACAACAAATGGAAATTGCGCGAGAAGAATCAGAATCATAATTTAATAACATACTAAAATGGGACGTATAACGAAAGAAATTTTAAATGCACCTTTACCAGAAATGGTAAAAACACTTGGTATAGGAATCGCTCAAGCACAACGTGCCTTAGATAAAGTATCTATGGAATTGGCAAAAGAGTTGGTAGATACAAAAGTGGATATGGGTGGTGAAGAATATAGTTTGCTTTCCCTTGGTTTTACGCCTACATTTTATCAATATGTAGATACTGTTTTAGAAATGAAAATGTCTGTTTCTATGAGTCAAACTACAGAATTTGGAGTTTCTACGTCTGTAAGTGCTGGCGTTAATGTAGGCTTTGTTGCTGTTAGCGCATCTGTTTCTGCTAGTTTTTCACAAAAATATCAATACTCAGCAGAAGGTAGTTCAATGTTACGCACCAAGTTGGTAGCAGTACCAAATCCACCTGTGTTTGAACAGCGCTTACGTGCAATGATAGCAACTGAACTTGAAGATAAAAGAAACAAACTAAACACTCCTTAAAAATGACTAAACATTGGAAACAGTTTATAAAGCAAGAAGAACTGGCTAAAAAATCGGTGAAAGATGAAGATGCTGAAAACGAAAAATTTTCTTTATCAGATTTAATACAACCTGCCACTAATGATAAATCGTTAGAAGATATTGCTGCGTCCAATGTTAATTTAAAAAGCTTATTAGAGGAGCAAAAAGAACTAGAACAAAACATGAATGCTCTTACTGGTAAAAAAGAAGAGCATTCTTCTACCAACAAGGGCTATGATACTGAGATAAAATCTATTTATCAAAAAAGAAAAGAAGAGTATAAAGAAGCAAAAAAAAAGCTAAAAACTCTTGAAAGAAGAAAAAATAAAGTTAAAGAAAATAGTAATCTAAATAGAAAGGAAAAGGATTTTTTTAATGTAGATTTCATTGAAAAAACACAAAAAAAATCTACAAATCTATTATCTAAAAAAGAAAATAAAAAAGAAGAATTCTCTAGTAAAAAGAAGCAATCAAAAGCTTTACTTAAAACTTTTTATAATGTAAAAAAGACAGCTAAAAAAGTTACAAACGTTAGTAGTAATGCTTTAAAAAATATAAATAAAGTTGATGAAAATCTGGCTAAATTTTCTAAAAAACTTATTCTTGTCAATGAAAAGAAAACGAAAATTCCTGAAGAAATAAAAAAGATTACTAAAACTATAGATAACACTTCTAAAACAATTAAAAAAGTAAATACTGTAGCTAATGATATTTCTCAAAGTTTAAATAAAATAAACGATTTACTTTCTAATAATCTTAATACCCAAAAGGAAACATCAATAAACAACTCTTTTTCTAAAACTATTAAAAAAACAAGTACAATTACTAAAACTGCTGAAAAAACAATAGACACTTTTAATAAAATAGATAAAAAGAAAACAGTTTTTGTTAAAAAAGTACAACAAAACGAATTTAAAACCCCATTACCATCAAAAAAAAAGAATACTGAAAATATTAATGCTTTAAACAAAAACTTGAACAAAGTTAATAACTTTTACAAAACATCAAAAAAACATTTAAATAAAACGAATACAACTGTTAATAATCTTTTTAATAATTCTGGTGAATTAAATAAATTAGATAAGAATGAAAAAGCTTCATTAAAGTTAAATTCCTTAGACAAAATATTCAATAAAAAAGAAGAAAAAGCTTCAAAAGGATTTAATACAATTAATATTTCAGAGATATTTTCTACTGCAAAAAAAGTCAAAGAATTTGCAGATGAACTTCCAACCAAAAAGGAAGCAAAATCTACAAAAGATCCTTTTTCATTCTAATTTACATACCAAATAAATATCATGAGCACACAAAATACATCTATTACCTTAAAAGAAATACTACTCGGAATTTCAGAAAGCTTAAATGAAGCGCAACATCAGTTGCGTAATGCTGCTCCTTATGATGAATATGGACGTCCGAATACTTTATATACCTTGCCATATTTAGATTTTACCTTACAGGTAGAAACCGAATTAGAAACATCCTCTACAACCGATGGAACTTATAATCAAAGTAAAGGTTATGGTAAATATTCAATGGCGGAAATGCCATATTCACCAGCTCCTATGATGACTTATCGTCCAGTAAATAAAACAACTAGCGCTACTGAATCCGATAAAATAACCAGCAGTATTTCTGGTCGTTTTGTTGCTATTGCCCCTAATGATGGTTTGCCTCAATTAATTATTGAAGCAATTCCTAAACAAACCAATACTTCTAATATTTACGATATTGAAGTTGCTATTTTTAATTCTGCTGGTGAGAAAATTCCGGGTGCTTTAGTAGAATTTAATTATAACAGAGATAAAACCATTTTATTAAATACAAACAGCGTTTTAAATCACAATACAAACTTTGTAAAACAAGGAGAAGTTATTACAGATATTAACGGAATTGCTGTAAATACAATTCAAATAGACACAACAGATTATAATGCTAAAAACACCATACAAATTGATATTAATGTGGGAACTGTTTTTACTAAAATATCAATTCAAAAACACTAATTATGGCTACAAAATACCGCTCTTTACTTTTTAAATGCGACTTAATAGCAGCTAATAATACTGCTTTAAAAGCTTATACTTTAGATATAGAGTTTTTAGATATTGAAAACAAAACTTGGAGAAAACTTGTTACGAGGATTGAAACAAAAAAAGGATTATTATCTCATACATATGAAATTCCTGTTCGACTTGCTAAAGAGGAATTGATTACTAGACTTGTACGAGATTGCATGAGCGAAGGAAGTTTACCAATGTTTAGAATTGTAAAATCTAACCAGAAAAAAACTTTAATTATTTCTGAAGCTCCTACTATCTTTTTTGATGAGGATAATTTACAAATCGCTATTGATTTTCAGAAACTTTGGCTTTTAGATGAATCTTTATTTATCAAAAAAAATAATTCAATAATTATTGCCTCTCCTATTTATTTATATGGTTTTCAAAAAGGTTTTTTAATATTAGAAGAAGAAAACAGAAAACTAAACACCTTAACAAAGCAGCAAGAAATCGACCTTAAAAAGGTTAATGAAAAACATGATAGTCAACTTAAAAAACTTCACGAACATTTAAATGAACATGAAGAAACTGAGTCATTATTAAAGCAATCTTTAGATAATAGTCTTAATGAAATTGCAGATTTAAAAGAACAGCTAAATAACGCTCATAAAGATGATACTTCTCCAGAAGTTAAGCTACTAATAAAAAAGTTAGAGGATAAAACCAATGAAATTGAATCTCTTTTAAAAAAATTAAATAACCAAAACGAAAAATTGATTGATTTACAAGAAGAAATTGAAATTTTAAAATCTTCTGAAGTAACTAAAGATGAACTTACTATTCGTGTTAAAGAATTAGAAAAATTAGTTGCTAATTACGAAGAAAAAACAGCGATAATACAATACAATTTAACTGAGAAAAGTCAAGAAATAGAAATGTTAAAAAAAGAAATATCAATATTAAAAAATGATACTTCTAAAACTGATAAACTTAAAAAAGTCCTATTAGAAAAAACAAACACTATTAAGGATTTACAAAAAACTCAAAATGAACTTATAAAAGAAAAACAATCGATTTTTTTAGAAGTTAAAAAAACAAAAAACGATTTACAAACACAACAAAACTCTATTGATGATTTAGTTGAAAAAGTAAAAATATCACAACAACTTGTTTCTGAAAAAAACAATGAAATAGCTACACTTACTCAAAACACAGCGGTAAAAGAAATTGAAATTTCTAAACTAGAAACCAAAGTAACCGAAATACAAAGTTATGTTGATGCTGAGAATCCGAATAAATTAGATGCTAAAAAAGTATATAGTAGTATTATAAATGATATTACAATTGCTGATGCAGAAATGGACAACTCTAGATTCAAAATGGCAAACATTTCATTAAACTTAAAAGCTACGGTAGAAAAAGGACCTCAAGGCACTTTATTTGGTTTGGTTGATTTTGAATCTGCGAAAGATATTAATGCCGCTGCAATTAGTGATATAAGTATTGATATTGTTCCGAATACAACCAGTATAAAATCAAAAAATACGGTTCCGAATATTATAGGGCTTACAGAAACAGCTGCAAGAAAAATCATCACAAATTATGGGCTAAAATTAGATGTGGTTTACCAGCCAACAGATAATCCTAAATTTATAGAAGGACAAGCAATTAAACAAATACCAGAAGTAGGGTCGGAAATAATTCAAGGACAAGAAGTAATTGTAATTTTTGCTAAACCATTAAAAAACTAAAAACATGTCAAACAATTCAAATGATTATTTAAAAGATGCTTTTGCTGCACCTTTAGGAGATTTTATAGCTTCTATTGGCGAGGGTGTTGGTGAAGCACAAGCCGCATTAGACAAAGGCTCATTAAGGCAAACCTTAGAAATTTATAATTCAGATCCTGATAATGCAGAAACATCATTAAAGTTACTCCGCGAAATTGGATATCAACCTACCTTTTACACAATTCCAAAAACAACGGCAAAAGCTAAAATATCATTATCCTTATCACAACAATCATCTAGTGTTTTAAATAAAGGAAAAGCTTTTCGCACCAAAATGTATGCAACACCTGTAAATGCTACGAATACTAATAAATACAATATGAATTTAAACGCAAGTGCCGAAATTCAGTTTGATATTATGCCTGTGCCTCCTTCTGATACTCAAATTATACGTTTTTTACCTGATTTTATAAATTCAACGGTAAAAGATACTAATGGAAACTTTATAAAAAGAACATTTGCTGAGATAAAGGTTTTATTAAATGAATACAATTTAAATTATGCTTTTGGTGAAAATGTAAAAGAAAGTGAATTGCAAGACGAATCAACTTTTTCTGAACAAAAACCTGCTTATATACCTGGAAGTACACAAATTATTCGTGCTGATACAATCATCACTTTCAATATATAAATTAACTTAATAATAACTCATTACAGTAAGAACCTTAACACAGGTTCTTACTGCAATTTTAAAGAATTATTTTAAAAAGGCATTAAACTAAGATTCTAAGTTTTTAATTAATTATTTTTGCTCGGATTTATAAACATCTATAATTTGTTAAATTATTATTCTTACAAACATGCTGTTTCTACCCAATGGGTAACATTTGTACATGGTGCTGGTGGTAGTAGCACTATTTGGTACAAACAACTTCGTGATTTTAAAAAACATTTTAATGTTTTAATTGTTGATTTACGCGGTCATGGAGATAGTAAATCAGTTATAAAATCACCATTTAATCAAAAATACACATTTGATGCTATTACTGACGATATTGTAGAGGTTATTGATTATTTACAGATAAAAAAATCGCATTTTGTTGGTATTTCTTTGGGTACTATTTTAATTAGAAACTTAGCTGAAAAGAAACCAAGTTTAGTGAGTAGTATGATTATGGGAGGTGCTATTATTAAATTTAATTTACGCTCTCGTTTTTTAATTTTTGTTGGTAACTTATTCAAATCAATAGTGCCATATATGCTATTATACAAGCTTTTTGCTTTTATAATTATGCCTAAAAAAAATCATAAAAAATCGCGATTACTTTTTGTTAACGAAGCTAAAAAACTTTATCAAAAAGAGTTTTTGCGTTGGTTTAAATTAACTTCTGAAATTAATCCGCTTTTGCGATTATTTAGAATGAAAGATTTAAAAATACCAACGCTATATATTATGGGAGATGAAGACCACTTGTTTTTACCTGCTATTAAAAATGTGGTTGAAAAACATGTAAACGCTTCTTTAGTAGTTTTAAAAAAATGTGGTCATGTAGTTAATGTAGAAAAGGCATCCTTATTTAACAGCAAAACAATTAGCTATATCAATTCTATTTCCTAAGTATTTTTATTTATAAATTGTCGTCTTGGGCCATTCATTTCTTGAAGCACATCTTTAGAATGTAAAAATTTTACAGCCTCTGCAGATCCTTGTACTTTTGATGCACTACGCGTTATCATTTCTATTTCAAAATCAGTTAATACACTTTCTCTTATTCCTATTTTTCTCCATTCTGATAAAGGTCTACATCCTTTAGATATTCCTCTAGCCAAGGCCAGGGCATCTAATAAAGCCTGATTAGCTCCTTGCCCTTTAAACGGACTCATAGGATGTGCTGCATCACCAATTAATGTTACTTTTTTTGCTTTGGATAACAACTCTGGTTTTAATAATTCTCTATCATACACCGGATATCCTGAAATATTACTTTCATCTGTAGCTGCTAAAATTTGTGGAATAGGATTGTGCCACGGAGTTCTACGACAAGCTTCATCTTTAAGTGCTTTAGGTCCTTTTTCGCTTAATTGTTTTGCAGCTTGTTCTGATATCGGAAAACTTAGTTGCCACATAACAGCATCTGATGTAAAAGGCATCATATAAATACGTTCATTACCATTCGCTGTTTGAAATACAGTAGCAGAATCTAACAAAGAATTATCACTATTTTTAATATCTTTTAAAGGACAAATACCTAATATCACAATACAACCTAAATAACGTAATGGCGTAATATCATCACCTATTAAAAGTTTACGAACAGTACTTCTAATTCCGTCTGCACCTACTACCAAATCTGCTTTTTCTTTTTTAATTTCTCCATCAACTTTAAAACTCAACGTTACTGATTCATCTTCAGATTCCTTAAAATTTATTAATTGATGTCCCCATTTTACAGATTTAGTATCCCCTAATTGTGCTAGTAATTCAAATCGTAAAGACTGTCTGGCGATGTGTATATTTGTTCGTTTCGAAGTTTTTTTAACATTAGAATCTATCCATTTTCTCATACCCCATTCTCCGATAACTTTTCCTTCGGGATTATGAACTACATGTTTTGTTGAAACAACACCTTCTTTCAGTTTAAAAATACCCAACCCTTTAATAGCATTGCTAGCTTGTTGCAAGGTAAGTCCGTAACCTTGTGATCTAGAATTAAAACTAGCATCACGTTCATAAAGTGTAAACGGAATATTACGATGCAAACACGCAACAGCAAGTGCTACACCACCAATACCTCCGCCAATTATAGCTACATGTGGATAATTCTCTATATCTGCTATAGGATATTTGTCAACCGCTAATAATCCTGAACCATTACATTTTAAACAAGCCTGTTGTACTGCCTTTGGGCGAATAGGGGCTACTTTTTGTTTATCGGATTTTTCATATGCATCCAATGTCGCTTCATAAGCAAGTTGTACATTTTTACGCACTCTTTTACTTTTTTTACCTTGCCCTTGACATTCTTTACAAATCGTAAAACTTGATGTACAATTTTTATCCGTTTTCAATTATTTATTGTTTTCTAATATTTTTACAATACGATTAATTATAATTTGTGATAAATTCCATTGATACCCTCTAAAATCAGTCGTATTTATAAATTGAACAACAACCGTATCAATATCTTTATGATATTCTGCCAAACTTTGATAACCAGGAACTAAACCACCATGTTCATATTCGTAAATAGAAGTGTATATTTCTTGTTCTCCATCCTTAAATACCGAACCATCGTTTAATGCTCGTAAAAAAACACCTACATCTTCTGCGGTAGCAAACATACCGTCATATGCTGTTTTTTGGTCTTCATCATAACCAACATAATAACCACTCATTATATCATTTAAATTTACTTCACTATGAGAACTAAATGTATTTTTAAGATTAAGTGGCTCTAAAATTTCTTCTTTAATATATTGATTATGGCTATAACCTACCACTTTATCAATAAGAACTCTAAGTAGTAAATAATTGGTGTTTGAATATTCGTAATCTTCATCAGGTTTAAAGTTGGCAGGTAAATCTAAAACTAAGTCAAGTGCTTTCTCATATGTTTTTGTTGGGTTTTCCCAATAACCATATTCAGTATAATTAGGAATACCACTTCGATGCTGAACTAATAATCGTATCGTAATATTTTCTACATTTTCAATTCTCCCTACCAATTCTGGAAAATAATCAGCTACAGTTTTATCTAAAGATAATCGTTTGTTTTTTACTAATTTAGTGATAGCAACAGCAACATATAGCTTACTTATACTACCAATATTAAATAACGATTTATGATCCGCTGGTATTTTATTTGCTCTATTTTTCCAACCTCCAGTATAAAACGCGGGTGGTTTTCCTGCTTCATCTACATAAACAATCATTCCGTCTAACCCATAATTAATAGCTTCGTTTACTTGCTCTTGAACTGTATTTGGTAACGGTTTTATCCATGCCTTTACTAAAACCCAAGGCACAAAAGCCAAAGAACAAATACTTGCAATAATGAATACTATTTTAAAAAATTGTTTTATTTGTTTATTTACCATCATTTTTATTTTTTCAATATGCATTTAACGATTCAAAATTCTGATAATAAATTCGTTTATTATATTTTTAATTTCTGAACTGTTACTTTTTAATGATGGATTGTTTGCAATAATAGCTTCGCTACCAACATACTTTTTATAAAAAAAACACTTTTCTATATAATTTAAAATAAGAAGCCTCATATTAAAGAACTTCTTATTTAAGACTATTAAAATTACTTCACTACCTTAATCCATTCGCCTTTTGTTCTAGCTATATAATCATTATCATACATCGCCGCTACTTGAACTCCTGGCAAATAATAGGTTCCTAAATACGAGGCATTTAATAACACTCTAAACGTTTTGCTCTCATACTTTTTAAGTGTAAAATAATTACTAATACTAGCATCCCGAATATCCGTAAAATCTACTTGAGATGATGTTGTATTATTTCCAAAATCAGTAAAACGAGTATTTATAATTTCCCATCCTGAAGGAATAAACTGTGTTAACGCCACGTTTTCTACGTTATCATTTGTTGTATTTTTTACGGTAACTTCTGCCACAAAATTGGTTCCTTGCGATAAATTACTTGGTATTATACGATTGCCATCTTTTGTTTTGTAAATAATTGTTGTTTCTAAATTATTTTGAAATACCTTTTCTTCTCCGACAGGCAAAATTCCTTTGTTAAAAACACGTACATAAAGTACTCCGCTATTTTTATTCGCTATTTTAAAAGTGTTTTCTTTAGTGATATCTTCAATATCTTCGGCATACAATGCTTTTGATATTTCAATATTTTTAGAATTTTTATTTAAAGTATAACTCGCTTTAATTCCTGTACTACCACCGTTTTGCAACGCATATTTGCTCATCGCTAATAAACTATAAGCTGTTGTTTGTGTGCTCATCCATTTATTGCTAGATAAACTTTCAGCAATTTCTTTTGCTAATTTAATAGCTTTTGTTTCCTCTTTTAACAATGTATAAGTAGCTAATGCCATGGCTTTATTACGGGTTTCAGATCCGTAATTAGAATAACGTCGTTTATTGTAATCATTTGCCGTTAAACCATTTAAAATTCCTTTTGCAATTGACTGTTTACCAATCAACGCATAGGCACTTGCCAATCGCATTTTTGCTTCGTTAGAAATCCCTTTTGTTTCTCGTAAACGATTCATCGAAGCAATATCTGCACTGCTTGCCAAACTTAATGTATAGAGTCTGTATGCTTGTGATAAAGCGTTGTTGTAATATGACGAATTATTACGCCAATTACGTGCTTGCTGTTTTTGGTAACCAATCCATTTTGATTTAAATCCTATTGGTAAAGCATATCCTTTTTTAGCTGCTTCAATCATAAAATGACCTGCGTATGAAGTTCCCCAACTATTTGCTTTTCCGTTTCCTTGCCAATACGACAATCCGCCACTTGAAACTTGAAAATCAGATAAACGCTGAATCGTAGCTTTTATATTTCGCTCTATGTCTTGTTTTTTCTCTTCGGATAATTCAAAAATTTCAGCTAAATATAACTGCGGAAAAGCACTAGAGGTTGTTTGCTCTACACAACCGTGTGGATATTGAATTAAATATCCCATACGTTTGGTAAAGTTCATTGGTGGCAATGTAGATAATTCGATACTTGCTGTATTAGTACCTTTTGTACCAAAGGTGGTAAAATTAAGCTCCTTTGCCTCGTTTGATTTTAATACTAAATCTTTTACCTCTGTGGTTACAGGATTCGGATTTAAAACATCTATTTCTACTTCGTAGGATGCTTTTTCGCGACCAGAAAGGGCATCAATTTTTACTTTTCCTATTCCTTTAAAATCATTTACTTTTAAGGTGAAATAAGCCATCTTTTCATCTGGTTGGTTAAATGATAAAGTTTGAGTCTTATCGCCCACAATTGTAAATGATTCATTTGGTTGTACTGTAACTTTCACCTTTTTTACTGAAGGTAACATTGCAAAAACAGTTACTGGTAAAGTTACGGTTTCTTGTGGGGTAATTTTTCGTGGTAATGATGCTAAAATCATCACAGGTTTACGTACAAAAGCAGTTTTTTCGTCACTACCGTAGGCATCATTTTTAGCATCCGTTGCTACCACCATCGCTCGTACAGAACCTACATATTTAGGTATTCTTATTTGATGCTCTTTTGTAGCTCCTTTTGTTAAGTTAAACGGTCCTAAATAAGTTACCATTGGTTTAAAACGATTGGCTTTTTTATTTTTACTTCCTGCTTCGGCTTCATCACCACCAATACTTAATATCTGGTTTACTTTTCCGCCATAGGCGCCAATTACATCATCAAAAACATCCCAAGTTTTTACACCTAATGATTGACGCGCGTAAAAAGTGTTCCAAGGATTAGGAGTTTTAAAACGTGTTAAATCTAACAATCCATCATCAACCAAAGCAATTGTATAGGTCATTGCCTTTCCGTTTTTCTCTTTTACTTTAATTTTAGCTATTGACTCAGGCCTTAACTCCTCTGCTAAGTCGATTTTTGGTGCTAATTTTGTTGCGGGATCATTTACCAACATGGGTATAGAACCATACATACGAATTGGTAAATCGTTGGCTGTTTGACTGTGTTTTTGTAATAACGAGATGTTTACAAATACGTTGGGTGTATAATTTTCCAAAACTGGAAATTTAAATTCTGTTTGTTTTGCTGTGGTAGCTACCCAAAAATGATTTAATACTTCGGTTCCGTTTTCAATTGTAATTAATGCTCTTCCTCCTTGTGAAGATGGAAATTTTACCGTAGCGGTTTCATTTACTTCGTATGATTCTTTATCAGTAGTAAAAACCAACATCGTGGCATTGGTTTTGTCTTGACTTCCTTTTTTCTTTCCATACCAAGATGGCCAATCGAAATAAGCAATATTCGAAGTAACATGCTTACTTTTTTTATCAATAACTTTTATAAGGTAACGTCCCCAGTCGTTTTCACTAATTTTCAAATCAAACGAACCTTTACCATTGGTATTTGTTTTTACTTGTAATGTTTTATAACTTTGATGATAACGAGTACCATCATAACTAGAAAGTCCATTATCAGTAGTACTCCACCACCAACGCCATGATAATTTATAAACCTTTACTTCTAAATCATTCGTAACTCCTACTCCATTTTCAGTAACTGTTGCTACATTAAACGTATATTTTTCATCCGTAAATAAATAATTTTTAGATTGTTGTTCAGTTGCATTTAATAACCCAACATAAGTTTTATATGGAGATACTTTTTTAGAAAAAACATCGGTACTAAAATCGCCACCATTTTCATAAACTTTGGTAATAAAACTAGCTTTTAACATTCCCGGAGCTTTTTTATCTAACCTTGGTTTTGTCGAAAAATTTGTTTTTCCTTCGTTGTCTAAATTTCCTTTTAATACTTTAAATTCTTCTGTACCAAACCTACGCGTAACATCATCAAAATTATAATTTTTAAAATTTTCGAATACTGTTTTCGATTGTGTAAACTTACCGTTAATGTCTAATTTTAAATTTCTAGCAATTGCTCCGTGTAACCATTTTACATCAACATTTCCTTCAATTTGTGTATCAGCTTTTATAAAATCAGCTTTGGTTTTAAGTTTTATTTTTAAACGGTTTGGTTTTATTGTTTCTATTTTAAGTGTTTTATTAAAAACAGCGCCACCAACACTTACTCTTAATTTCCAATTTCCGGTAACGGCATCTTGTTTTGTTTTTGGCGCATACGCATACACATTATTTGTATTCTTAAAAAGTACCTTTCTTTCTATTATTTTTCCCTGCGGATTAAGTAGTTCAAATTTAATAGGATGATTATCTGGTATCGGATTCGCATTATCATTTAACACAAAAGTTAAAAATAAGTTATCACCTGGACGCCAAACACCACGTTCGCCATAAACATATCCTTTAATTCCTTTTTGTAATTTTGATCCTGAAACATCAAACTTACTCATAGAAAGTGCGTTTCCGTCATTTAATTTAATGTAAGTTGTGTTTTTATTTTTGGTAATTACAGCAAAAAAAGCATTTTTAATTCCATCAAAATTAGCAATTCCGTCTTTATTTGTTGTTGCATTTACAATAGGCTGTTGTTGGAAATTATATAGCGTTACCGTAGCACCTGCAACAGCTTCGGTTGTTAATAAATTAGTTACCGCTATAAAAATAGCGTTGTTATTACCTCTTTTTACGATTGCGCCTAAATTTGTAGCTAAAATATTAGTACTTTTATTTTTATTATAATAGTAAGAAGTTGAGCATGGATTATCTCTTTCATTCCATCGATAGCTATAATAGTAGTCATTATTATAATAATTAGGATTGTCGTACTGTTTGGTATCTATTTCTTTTTTACCATAAATAATTGTACTATTATTAATCTTTTCATCACAAGAATAATTAGAATATTGTTGATTGAAAGAAAAATCAACTCGGTACATTGCACCATCTTCAATTGTTAAAATTTCAGCCAAATCAATTGCAAAGGCATTTTCTTTGGTTAAATCAACCCCTTGATTGGTAAGATTTACTGTATATTTAGCTTCAGGGCGCCCAACATAACGCAAATTACCTTGATTACTTAGGTTATTACTCTGTAAAAACTGTAATACATTATCCTTATAAATTTTAAAAACCGTTACATCAACAGCTTTTAAATTAACTGCATTAAAATTAATCTTAAGGTTTTTTGAGTTTGGTAAAATAGTTCCACTTTTTATAAAGCTTACCGAAGGTTTTAATTGTTGAAAATGTAGAGTTTTACTAAATGATTCTTTTAATTTATAATTTTCGGTATTTTTTATTCCTTTAAATATTTCAATATTCACCTTGTTTTTAAAAGATGATTTCGGGTAAACTGTTACTATATTATTAGCAATATTGTAGGTGAAATTTCTTTTTTGTGTATTTTTAAACTGAATTAAGCCTTTTAAATCTTGTGATTTTTTTATTGGATCAGAAAAACTAATCTCTATCCGTTGTTTATCCGTATTAGCAACCTCTACATTTAAAACTTTAAAATTATTTTTTCCTGTAATGGTTAATTCTCGTGTACCTTTTGAGGCTGATTTTATTGCATCACCACTCCATGATACTTTTAAATTTTCATCATCAACAAATCGTTGTAAACTATCTATTTTAAAATATACTTTAGAAGCCAGGTTTTCAAAAGTTTGAAATTTAATGGCAGCTTTTTTTCCTTTATAAGCTAGCCTTACTATTTCTGCTAACTTTTCCTTCTCAATAACATCACTCGCTGTTAAAACACCTTCAACAAAATACCAATCTTTAGTATATACTTTTGGAGCTTGTAAAGCTATATTAAACAACAACTCTTTTGTTTTTACATTAATTGTAAAATCTTTTAAAGCAGGATCAATATTAGCATACAATTTAGCTAAATGAAGTGTAATTTTATATTCTTGATTACTCTCCAATTTTTCACTAGGCACAAAAGAAATAACATTATTATCTAATGTTACATTTCCTTTTACACTTGGTTTAATTGTTATCACATCATTAGTTACAGTCGCATTAATTTTTTTCTTTAAAAAAAAATCAAGTTTTGAAGTAACAGAAACCATTTTTTCTGGAAAAACAGCAATATATTCGTTATATGCATTTATATCTTTCTCTAATTCTGTATTTTTTTTACAAGCATTAGCAACAAATACCAGTATCAATAAAACAATTAATTTTATATTTTTTTTCATAGCAAAATATTTTTTGAAGTACTTCAAAGTTACCATTTTTATATTTTTTTCTTACTATTTTAAGAATCAATTCTATAAAAAATAAAATAGCAGCTATTTAAACTAAAAAATAAGGTTACTATTAGTTTCTTAAATGTAATAATCCTTAGTTTTGCAAACGATAAATGAATTTAGAATATGTTAGGATTACAATTTGAAACTAAAACCTCTTGGGCAGATATAGCCAAAGATAATTTGCAACAGATATTAACCGATCATGCTTTTTTAGAGCAAAAAGCGGCTTCAAATGCAGTATCTATAATTATAAATTACTCCGAAGAAACCGAGCTTGTACAAAGTATGAGCGAAATTGCCATTGAAGAAATGGAACATTTTAAAATGGTACATGACTTTATGGTAAAACGCGGAATGGTTTTAGGAAGAGAGCAAAAAAATGACTATGCTATTCAATTACAAAAATTTTTCACAAAAACTAAAGATAGAACCAATGCTTTGGTGCAACGTTTATTAATTGCTGCTTTAATTGAAGCGAGAAGTTGTGAACGTTTTAAAGTTTTTTCTGAAAATATGGAAGATGAAGAATTGTCAAAATTCTATAAAGATTTAATGATATCAGAAGCTAATCATTATACCGTTTTTTTGGGTTTTGCTCGTAAATATCAAGATAGAGAAATTGTAGATAAAAAATGGGATGATTTGGTTGCTTTTGAAGCAGAAATGATGAGAAATAGAGGAACGGCTGCTAAAGTACACGGATAATGTTTAGTAAACAAGAATCAGCACAATTACGTAAAGAGTTTTGGACTAGTTTTGGTAAATCATTTCCACGAAAATGGTTGTTATACAATACTAAAATAAAAGGATTTGCTTTTAAATTTCAGGCAGATCGTAAAAAAGCATCTGTTTGCTTAGATTTTGAGCATATTGATGAAGATGCTAACATATTATTATACGACCAGTTACTTTCTTTAAAAAAAATATTAGAAACCGAATATTTACCTGAAGTTATTTACCATGATAACTTTGAGCTTGATAATCGTAAAATTATCCGTCGTATATATGTTCCTTTTGATAAAAAATTTAGCATCCATAATAAAAATACATGGCGTGATTGCTACGAATTTTATGTAGCAACGATGACCCAATTTGAATTGTTTTTTTTCGAATACGAAGACTTTATAAAACAAGCTATCTAACTCAAAACAAAAGCGTTAAAATTAAAAACACTATCAATTATTTAAGCTATTTTAAAAAAAATTAGCACGTCTATCTTTACAAATCACAACACTATTAATCTAGATAAAAACTGATTTACAACAACAGTTGTTAACACTTAATTAAAAGTAAAGAAAAAAAATATTGAAGGAGATTTACGCATTTTAAAATCGCTGCTGAAAAAGACACTAATAACAAATAGTATTTCACCTGTAAATAAAAAAATCAGTAACTAGGTAGCTACTGATTTTTAATAGTTTCGTTTCAAATCTCCTAGTATTGAATTTAATATATAGGAGGTTTAATATTTATTAAATAATTGTTTTATTCTTCTTCTGGCGGTGGATGCCCATGAATTTGCTCATAAACTTCATCAAAATTAGCGCGTAAATATGAATTCAATTTTTTACGATAATCATCTTGTAACCAATCAATAAAATTATGAGTGCTTTTACAAATACATTTAGAATATCTATGTATTCTGTCATCTATTTCACCACCTAATTTTTTAGCTAAAATAAGCGCATCAAAAACATCTTCACTATTTTCAATACAAATTTTTGCATGGTGCACTATTGACTTTTCTAATACTTTTTTTGACGATTGTCCTGCTTGAATTGTATCAATATATACTTTTTTAACATCAAAATATAAATCTTCTGATTTTGAAAACTCTTCTTTTACATCTGCTGGCAATTCATATCTAAAGTCGTTTTCTATTTCTTCATCAGACAATAAATTATCTAAATAAAAATTAGGTGCTCTAAACATTTTATGCCAATCTAAATCAGCTCCCCAAGGGCCAAAACGATGAAAATTATTTCCTAAATCAATTACATTAAATTCAGATTTCCCTGGTAAAACACGCGACCCTCTACCAATCATTTGATAGTATAAGGTTAATGATTTTGTTGCTCTATTTAATATGATTGATTTCACTGAAGGTTCATCAAAACCAGTTGTTAAAATACTAACCGAAGTAATAATAGCATTGGGAGTTTTATGAAACCACTTTAAGATAAAATCACGTTCTTTTTTAGTGTTTGTATTATCTAAATGTGCTATTGGATAACCTGCTCTTTTAAAGGTATCATATACATGCAATGACGTATTAATTCCGTTATTAAAAATTAAAGTTTTAGTTCCTTTTGCTCGTTCTTCATAAGCTTGTAAAAGCTTAGATAACATATCGGTATTTGTATATAAGTCTTCAGAAGATTTTACGGTATAATCTCCATTTGCTCCAATTTCTAAAGACGTTAAACCAACATTATATGAAAAAACATTTGCTCTTGCTAAATATTCATTCTGAATTAAAGTTCCAATACTTTCACCTGCAATTAAATCGTCATAATTGTCTTTCATTGGTAATTTAATATTCGAACTCAACGGAGTTGCTGTAACCCCAAGTACAAACGATTTATCAAAAAACTTAAATAATTTTGTAAATGAATTGTAATGTGCCTCATCTATGATAACTAAACCAACATCAGAAATATCTAACATATCGTCATTTAAACGATTGTTAAGTGTTTCAACCATGGCTACAAAACAGTCGTATTGCCCTTGATCATCTAAACTAGCTTTGCTATCAATAATTTTATTTTCTACACCAAACTCGCCTAACATTTTAGCAGTTTGTTTACATAACTCAATTCGGTGTGTCATTATTAACACCTTTTTTTGGTAATGTTTGATGTATTGACGGGTAATTTCAGAAAAAATTACTGTTTTACCTCCTCCCGTTGGTAATTGATATAATAAATGATAATTCTCAGGAGCATTTTCAAAACTTTTAAAAATTTTAAAAAGTGCTTCTTTCTGATAATCGTATAAATTTTTCCCTTTCGTTTCTTGTGTTGTTGTGATTTCGTCGCTCAATTTTATACTTTTTTGTAGTAAGCAAAAATACGACGTATTTAAGTAAAATTGGCTAAAATCCGTGACTTTTTTAGAATTCTCTTAAATCGATTCGAGCAATCTCATAATGAGAAGCATGTGCCACAACAGTACTATTTTTAATTACTAATAATTGTGGTGATTGATGCAAAACCTGAAACTCATACCCTATTTCATCAGAGATATCTCGATAAGAAAGTAAATCAAGATAGTATACTTTAAAGTCTTTTAAACTTTCATCAAAACTACTTACAAAACGTTTAATTACCATGCTACTAATTCCACATCGGGTAGAATGTTTAAAAATTGCTACAGCCTCATTTTTAGATTGCTCTTTTATCTTTTTTAATTGTTCTAAAGAAGTTAATGGAATCCAATTAATAAAAGATTCTTCTTTTTTTTCTTCCTGTTCTTTATTTCCAAATATTGAATTAAATATACCCATTAAATCTATTTTTAATATATGTCGATGTATGATAGCGAAACCTTACATCGAGTCAAAAAGTCAGTAAAAACATTAACTTTAAAGACACTTTGTCATTAATAAGTTGAATTTATTTAATGGTATTACTTTTGACTTTGATTGTTTGGAAAAGATAAACACTAAAAACAATGAATTTTAACAATTATACAATAAAATCACAAGAAACCATTCAACAAGCGCAACAATTAGCGCAAAGCAATGGAAATCAACAAATAGAAAATGAGCATATTTTTAAAGCTTTATTTATTGTTGATGAAAATGTACTTCCTTTTATTTTAAAGAAACTTAACCTTAATGTTGAAGTGATTCAACAAATTTTAGAAAAACAACTAGAAAGTTTTTCTAAAGTTACGGGGGGCGAATTAATGCTTTCTAGAGAAACCAACAAAACATTAAACGAAGCAAGTATTATTGCTAAAAAAATGGATGATGAGTACGTTTCTATTGAACATTTAATTTTAGCAATTTTCAAATCAAAAAGTCAAATAGCACAAGTTTTAAAAGATCAAGGTGTTAGCGAAAAAAATTTAAAATTAGCTATTGATGAGTTACGAAAAGGCGAAAGAGTTACCTCTCAAAGTGCCGAAGAAACCTATAACTCTTTAAATAAATATGCTAATAATTTAAATAAATTAGCACAAGACGGAAAATTAGACCCCGTAATTGGTCGTGATGAAGAAATTCGTCGATTACTCCAAATTTTATCTCGTAGAACAAAAAACAACCCCATTTTAGTTGGTGAACCCGGAACAGGTAAAACCGCCATTGCTGAAGGTTTAGCGCATAGAATTATTCGTGGTGATGTTCCTGAAAATTTAAAAGATAAAATTATTTACTCGTTAGATATGGGAGCCTTAATTGCTGGGGCTAAATTTAAGGGTGAATTTGAAGAACGCTTAAAAGCAGTTGTTAAAGAAGTAACTACATCTGAAGGAGATATTGTGTTATTTATTGATGAAATTCACACTTTAGTTGGTGCTGGTGGCGGACAAGGAGCTATGGATGCTGCCAATATATTAAAACCCGCTTTGGCGCGAGGTGAATTACGTGCTATTGGTGCTACAACCTTAGATGAGTATCAAAAATATTTTGAAAAAGATAAGGCTTTAGAACGTCGTTTTCAAAAAGTTATCGTTGATGAACCTGATACTGAAAGTGCTATTTCTATTCTTCGAGGAATTAAAGACAAATATGAAACACACCATAAAGTACGTATTAAAGATGAAGCTATTATTGGTGCGGTAGAATTATCACAACGTTATATTACCAATCGGTTTTTACCAGATAAAGCTATCGATTTAATGGATGAAGCTGCTGCAAAATTACGAATGGAAATTAATTCGAAACCAGAAGAATTAGATGTTTTAGATCGTAAAATAATGCAATTAGAGATTGAAATTGAAGCTATAAAACGTGAAAATGACGAAACTAAATTAAAATCATTAAATGCCGATTTAGCTAATTTTAAAGAAGAACGTAATGATATTAACGCAAAATGGCAGTCAGAAAAAGCAGTTGTAGATACCATTCAGCAATTAAAAACGGATATTGAAAACTACAAACTAGAAGCTGATAAAGCAGAACGAAATGGTGATTATGGTAAAGTTGCTGAGTTACGCTATGGAAAAATAAAGGAAGCGCAAGAATTACTTGAAAAACAACAAGAAATTTTAGCAAACCAAAGCGAAAATGCCTTGATTAAAGAAGAGGTTACTTATGATAATATAGCTGAAGTTGTTGCTAAATGGACTGGTGTACCAGTAACAAAAATGTTACAATCAGAACGTGAAAAATTATTAAAATTAGAAGACGAATTACACAAAAGGGTCGTAGGACAAGAAGAGGCAATTGAAGCTGTTGCTGATGCTGTACGCCGTTCTAGGTCAGGATTGCAAAACCCTAATAAACCAATCGGAAGTTTCTTGTTTTTAGGAACTACAGGTGTTGGTAAAACAGAATTGGCAAAGGCACTAGCCGATTATTTATTTGATGATGAAAACGCCATGACTCGTATTGATATGAGTGAATATCAAGAGCGTCATTCAGTAAGCAGATTAGTTGGAGCGCCTCCTGGTTATGTTGGTTATGATGAAGGAGGGCAATTAACAGAAGCTGTTCGTAGAAAACCTTATTCTGTTATTTTATTAGATGAAATAGAAAAAGCGCATCCCGATACTTTTAACATCTTATTACAAGTATTAGATGAAGGTAGATTAACTGATAATAAAGGTCGTGTTGCTGATTTTAAAAACGCCATAATTATTATGACATCTAACATGGGGAGCCATATAATTCAAGAAAAATTCGATAATTTAAAAGGTGATATTGACACCACTATGGAACTTGCTAAAACTGAAGTTTTAGGTTTACTAAAACAAACCGTACGTCCTGAATTTATTAACCGAATTGATGACATCACCTTGTTTACCCCATTGTCAGAAAAGAACATTAAACAAATTGTAAAAATTCAATTAAATAATGTTAAAAGAATGATTGCTGAGCAAAACATCACTTTTGATGCTACGGACGAAGCTGTTGCTTATTTAGCCGTAAAAGGCTATCAACCAGAATTTGGTGCACGACCAGTAAAGCGTGTTATTCAAAAGGAAGTGTTAAACCAATTATCTAAAGAAATTTTAGCAGGAACTATATCAACAGATAGTATTATTTTATTAGATGCTTTTGATAATAAACTAGTTTTCAGAAATCAATCTGATTTAATAGAAAATTAGAAGTTAGTTTTATAGTTGATTCAAAGCGATGTTTAAAAGCATCGCTTTTTGTTTTTTAAGTATATTCGCTCTTATAAACATTTATTATGAAAAAATATATTTTCCTTTTGTTTTTAGCACTTTCAGTGTTTGGTTCTTGTAATTTTAAAGAAACAACTACAACTTACTACTTAATTCGTCATGCAGAAAAAGACAGAAGCGATGCAACAAACAGAAATCCAAATTTGAATAAAATAGGATTAAAACGCGCTGAGAACTGGAAGAATTATTTTAAAGATATTGATTTAGACGCTGTGTATTCAACCAATTATAACCGAACTCAGCAAACTGCTACTCCGACAGCAAAAAGTAAAAATTTAAAGATTTTAAGTTACGATCCTAGTAGTATGTTTAATGATGATTTTCAAAAAAACACCTTAGGTAAAACTGTTTTAATTGTTGGACATAGTAACACCACACCAGCTTTTGCTAATAAAATATTAAAATCAGAAATATACAAACAAATGGATGACAACGATAATGCTAGTTTATTTATGATTTCTTTTAAAACTTCACTTGATAAAAATAACACCCAAGTAAAAAGGCTAAAAATTGATTAACTTTTAGCCTGATTTTTGTTTTTTTTTTAAAATTTAATCTTGATGTTTTCTAACACAATTTCTGATAACTTTTTTAACTTACCTTCTTCATATAATTTATCTATAGTATTAAAATCTATATTTTTATCCATAGGCTTATAGTTATTATAATCTACAAAACGAATTCCGTTCACTAAGTTTTCTTTTTTAACATCTCTAAAACGAACACCGCCGCCGTTAGTATGATATTTATAGGCTAAATACTCTAAATAAAAAGTTTCTTTATTAAACCAATAAATAAAAACATCATCAAAATCATCCCCTCCACCATCTTCAGAAAAAGTTACTTGTATTTTATAATATTCTTTTCCTTTTATAATTACCGATTCTAATAGTTTTTTATGAACAGCATTATCGTTTAAACCTAAAGGTAAAATTGAAAAATAGTGTACTGAGTTTACAGAATTACGATAAATATTTTCTTTTTTTTCAGATAACGAGACCAAACTATCATTTACAAATCGTTGAAAATTACTGTTTGATAAAAGATCTTTTGTAACCACCGAGTCTTTTACCGTAGTTTTTGTAAATTCAAATTCCCCTTTTTTTCTTTTTGCTGTATAATTATTATTTCGAAAATTAAAAGAGAGTGTTGCATCTTTAATTTTATCTAAATTAGAATATTGAATAGATTTGTCAACAATTTGTTGAACAGTAAGTTTTTCTTTTTCAGGTTTACAGGAAACTACAAAAAGTAACATTAATATTAGATATCGCATATTATTTTATTTCAAATTTGAAATTCAAAATTACAAGAATATTAACATCAATCCTCATAATATTATGTTAATAAAAATAAAGTGTTTTTAGTTTAATTATTACCAATGTTACATTATTTTATACCAAAAAATAATTTTTTAAAACATAGTATACTATTTCTTTTTAGCTGAAAAATTATATGAGTATATTTGTTTATTACATATGCAAAAAAACATAAACATACAAAATAAGAAAGCTCGTTACGAATACGAGATTTTAGATAAATATACGGCTGGTATACAACTTACTGGTACAGAAATAAAATCAATAAGACTTAGCAAAGCTCGAATAACCGAAAGTTTTTGTGAATTTAATGATCAAGGAGAACTTTTTATCATCAATATGTATATTGAAGAGTATGCCTTTGGAAACCATTTTAACCATAAAACTACAAGTGAACGTCGTTTATTATTAAATAAGCGTGAGTTAAAAAAACTAGAAAGAGAAGTTGAAGCTAAAGGGAGTACTATTGTGCCACTTAAACTTTTTATTAATAAAGATGGTTGGGCTAAATTAGATATTGCTTTAGCTAAAGGAAAGAAAACGCATGACAAGCGTGAAACTATGAAAGATAGAGATAACAAAAGGGATTTAGCTAGAATTAAAAAAGATTTCAATTAGTAATGAAAATTTTAGAAATCTTTTTTAACGTTATTGAATGGAAAAGGCTTTTATATTTTTCTTTTATTATTTTTTTAGTAAAATATTGTTTTTTATATGGTTTTGGTTTTGAAACAACATTGTCTTTTGTTGACATAACAATATTTACATTTTCATGTATGCTTTTTTACATAAGCATCTATATTCTAAAACATTATTATCATAATAAAATTAGCATAAATTCACAAAACTTAAAAATAATTTCTTCTTTATGTCTTGTTTTAGGTTTTTTATCTGGTGTATGTTTATCTTTTAAAATTCAAAAACCATACTTTTCTTTTCTTTTTCTTTTTTGTGCTATTACAGCTATAGTTTTTTCAAAATATACTGAAAAAAACTCTTTTTTAAGTCATCTAATTAAATCTTTCCTTCTTCCTTTTACAATACTATGTGTTTGGGCTATTGATACTCCTATTAATTTGACAACAAATCAATGGAATATTTTTTTTAAACTTCAGTTTATTACAATGGTTTATCTATTATTATCATTTATAAGCACCTTAATTGAAGAAACTATTAAAGGTATTACAACTATAAATGAAGATAACTTAAACAAACGAAAGACAATGTCTATTCTTTTGGGTAGAAAAAGAGCTAAATCAGTTATATTAAGTATGATGTTTTTTTCAGCTATTTTAATTTTATTTCTAGCTTTTAGTCTTAAAAAATCAAAATACCTTTTTATTACAATAATACTTTCAAATTTGTTACCTCAAGTATATACAATGTATTTATTAACAAAAGCAACCACTAATAAAAGTTATAGATCGTTACTTAAAAGAATGAAAGCACTTCATGCTTTCGGTATCATGGGTGTTATTGCTATAGCTTACTACTTTAAATATGTTATCTGAAAAATTGATTAATTACAACGTAATTCTAGCCTCAAATTCACCAAGGAGACAAGAACTTATAAAAGACTTAAACATTCCTTTTATTATAAAAACAAAGGAAGTTGAAGAAATTTACCCAAACAATTTAAAAAAATCAGAAATAACCGATTTTCTTGCTATTTTAAAATCCAAACCATTCAAAGATGAGTTAACTGTTAAAGACTTATTAATTACATCAGACACGATTGTTTGGTCTAATAATAAAGCACTTGGTAAACCTAAAAATTATGATGAGGCTTTTAAAATGTTAGATGAATTATCTGAAAACACACATAAAGTAATTACATCTGTTTGCATATCAAGTAAAAATTTTCAAAAAGTTTTTAATGATACTACAACAGTTACCTTTAAAAAACTAACCAATTCTGAAATTGATTATTACGTAAACAACTACAAACCTTTTGACAAGGCAGGAGCTTATGGAATTCAAGAATGGATTGGAAAGATAGGAATAACCGAAATAGAAGGTAGTTATTTTAACGTTATGGGCTTCCCTGTTCATAAACTTTATAAAGAATTACTAAAATTGTAACGTTGTTTTTTTATAAAAGATTATTTTTGACACTTACAACACACAACAAATACTAATGAAAAAATACACGTATACCGAAAAAAAAGACACTAGATCTGGATTTGGTGATGGTTTAACTGAATTAGGAAAAACCAACCCTAATGTAGTAGCATTATGTGCAGATTTAACAGGTTCTTTAAAAATGGGAGATTTTAAAAACAATCATCCCGAACGTTTCTTTCAAATAGGAATTGCTGAAGCAAATATGATTGGTATTGCTGCAGGTTTAACTATTGGAGGTAAAATTCCATTTACAGGAACTTTTGCAAACTTCTCTACAGGTCGTGTATACGATCAAATTCGTCAATCAGTAGCCTATTCAGATAAAAATGTTAAAATTTGTGCATCTCATGCAGGGTTAACTCTTGGTGAAGACGGGGCTACTCATCAAATTTTAGAAGATATTGGATTGATGAAAATGTTGCCGGGCATGACAGTAATAAACACTTGTGACTACAGCCAAACCAAAGCAGCAACATTAGCTATCGCTGATTATGATGGACCTGTATATTTACGTTTTGGTAGACCTAAAGTACCAGTTTTCATGACTGATGAACCTTTTGAGATAGGTAAAGGAATAAAACTTACAGAAGGAAATGATGTGACAATTGTGGCAACAGGGCATTTAGTTTGGGAAGCTTTACAGGCTGCTGAACAATTAGAAACTAAAGGAATAACTGCTGAAGTAATAAACATTCATACCATTAAACCTTTAGATGAAGATATCATCTTAAAATCTATAGCAAAAACAGGCTGTATAGTAACTGCTGAAGAGCATAATAAATTTGGAGGTTTAGGTGAAAGCGTTGCTCGTTGTTTAGCAACAAACACTCCTACTCCTCAAGAATTTGTAGCTGTTAATGACAGTTTTGGAGAGTCTGCAACACCAGCTCAACTTATGGAAAAATATGAATTAAATGATAAGGCGATTATTAAAGCCGTAGAAAAAGTTATTTCAAGAAAATAATTTTACTTAAAAATAAAAAAAAGCATCATTTTGACTTAAAAATGATGCTTTTTTTTTGCTAAACACTCAATAAATTAACAAAAAGTAAGTTTTTAATAGTAGTCTAAAATAAGATATAATGAAAAAAATAATTTTATTAACACTTCTTTTTATAGGAGGAGTTCAATTGAGTCAAAGTCAAATACAATTTGGTATTAAAGGAGGGGTAAATTATAATTCGAAATCTATTACAAACGTAAGTAGTGACATTTTTAGTGGAGCAAAAAGTAAAACAGGTTTTCACGCTGGTATATGGACTAGAATAAAAATACCTGTTATTGGTTTGTACATTCAACCTGAACTCGTGTACACTCAATTAAATAATGATGTTACATATAAAACACAAACTTCTGGAATTGGTGGAATTGTTGTAAAAAATGTAGTTACAAGCTATGAATTTAGAAAAATAGACGTGCCTGTACTATTAGGTAAAAAGGTATTCGGTATGGGGCGCATTTTTGCTGGACCAACTTTTCAGTATGTCATAGATGGAGACTTTAGCATTAGTGATCTTAAAGATGTAAAATCGGATGGCTTTACCCTAGGAATGCAATTAGGTTTTGGTATTGATATAGGTAAAATAGGAATAGATGCTCGTTGGGAAAGAGCCTTTTCTGATACAGAATCTAACTTTACAAGAGATGTTCTTGGCGTATCAAACAAAACAACTTTTGATACGAGAGTAAATCAAATTATTATTGGTTTATCATATAGATTTTAATCCTACTAAAAATTAAGCATAAAAAAATCCGAAGCCAAAACTTCGGATTTTTTTATGCTTAAAATATTTTATTTTCTAATATCTCTATTCAAATAATCAGGAATAGTAGGTTTATTTGGGTCGCTAAAATCATTTCTAGGATCACCATCACCGTTTGCATCTTCATCTTTAGTTAAAACTCCATCTCCATCATCATCTGTATCTAAATAGTTAGGTATTCTATTTCCATTGGTATCATCATTTCTCGGATCTCCGTCACCATCAATATCTTCAGAGTAAGAAGGTACATTATCTTGATCATCATCAGTGTCTTTAACAAAATCCCATAACTCAAACGTAAACATTAAGTTTGAATTACCAGCAATACTTAACGTACCGCTATTTTTATATGCTAAACCCGATGGTATAAATAAGATTCCTTTACCTCCTTTGTCATATGTTATCGGCCCATTAGATGTTATATTATTACCTCCTTTAAAATGAGGAAAACCATATGTCCATCCCTTAATCACTTGAATTAAAGAAAACCATGCGGTATTTTTTTCAAAATCAACACTTAAACTATCCTTTTTTATTATAATTTGCCCTTTATATTTTACATATACAGAATCCATCATTTTTGGATAGCCTTTATCAACATCAGGAATACCTTGTTTTTTTAAATAATAATATAATTTATAATCTACATCATTATCTTTAACATCTTTTATATAAAGTTTAACATCAACACCTCCTTCATTTCCTTCTCTTTCTTCCCATAGTGATGGTGTTTGACCAGCATCAATTACTTTAACAGAATCTTTATCGGTATCATAGTAATTGTTTTTCAAAAAATTCACTATTGAATCATTATCAATAGGAGCTTGAGCAGCATGATCAAAGTTATCTACAGTATTGTTGTTATTATCGCTTCCGCAAGAATATAAAATAGTAGCTATTGCTATAGTATAAAATAAATGTTTAAATTTTATCATTTAATATCGAAATTTTAACGCGCAATTTACCATTTTTATACCTTTGTAAAAAACTAAAAGATAAATTTTAACTTTTTATATGAGAATCGATAAATATTTATGGTGTATTCGTTTATTTAAAACACGTAGCATAGCTACTGAAGCTTGTAAAAAAGGGCATGTTAAAATTGATGGCTCAAACTTAAAACCCTCAAAGGATATTTTTGGGAATGAAGAAATAACGATTAGAAAGAATCAAATTAACTATAAAATAAAAGTTTTAGACATACCACCTAACCGGGTAGGTGCAAAATTAGTTGATTTATATAGAAAAGATCTAACTCCAAAAGAAGAATTTGAAAGGACTGAACTATTGAAATACTCAAAAGATTATTACCGAAAAAAAGGAGCAGGAAGACCTACCAAAAAAGATCGTCGAGATATTGATGATTATAGTGGTGATTTTGAAGAAAATAATCTTAATTTGTAATACCTTTATCAAAAAAAAATAAAAATAATGACTGTTTCAGATACTATTATATTAAATAATTTACAAGTTGAACAAAAAATTCGTCGTATTGCTTTTCAAATTTACGAAAGTAATAGTGATGAAAAAGAAATTATAATTGCGGGAATTGCTGATAATGGATACATTTTTGCTGAAAAAGTAATTGAAATTTTATCAGAAATTTCTTCCTTAAAAATCAAAATATGTAAAATTTTAATTGACAAAAAAAATCCTATAAAATCAATCACAACATCTTTAAATGTTAATGAATATGAAAATAAATCGTTAGTTTTGGTTGATGATGTTTTAAATTCGGGAACTACATTAATTTATGCTATCAAACATTTTTTAGACGTTCCTTTAAAACGATTTAAAACTGCTGTATTGGTTAATAGAAATCATAAAAAATATCCTGTAAAAGCAGATTTTAAAGGAATTTCACTTTCTACATCTATTAAAGAACATGTAACTGTAGAATTTAAAAATAACGAAACAGTTGTTTATTTAACCTAATATTTTTATTAATTCATTAACGATTTCATTAATATTTTTATTATCAACGGTTAATTTATGTGTTGATTTGTTATAAAAGTAACTTCTTTCAAATAAGTGTTTGGCAACAAATTCAACTAATTCATCTTCTTTTAATCGAGCTACTAAAGGTCTTTGGTTTTTTTCATTTTTCAATCTTTCAACTATCGTAGCAATACTTGTTTTTAAATATATAGCATTCGTGTTATTCGATTCTGTAATTATATCCATATTACCAGCATAGCAAGGAGTTCCTCCTCCTAATGATAAAATAATATCCATATCTAACACCATTAGTTCTTTTAAATATAAATGTTCTTTTTTTCTAAAATAAATTTCACCTTTCTTTTCAAAGATTTCAGATACCGTCATTTTTTCCTTTTTTTCAATGTAATCATCTAAATCAATAAAAGAAAAGTTCACTTTTTGTGATAATAATCTACCAATTGTAGATTTTCCACTAGCCATATACCCTACCAATACTATTTTCATAAACTAATAATTAAACGATTACAAATATCAATAAAAAATATTACAAAAAAGTTTTTTAGATTTAAAGAACTGTTGTATATTTGCAACCGCTTTCAGAAAGAAGCAATGACCTGGTAGCTCAGTTGGTAGAGCATCTCCCTTTTAAGGAGAGGGTCCTGGGTTCGAGCCCCAGCCCGGTCACGAAAAGCTAAGCAATCTGCTTAGCTTTTTTTTATTTATGCACGTATGGCGGAATTGGTAGACGCGCAGGCTTGAGGGGCTTGTGTTCGTAAGAACGTGCAGGTTCAACTCCTGTTACGTGCACTATTTAAAAAATAATCTTGTTAAAAACTAGATTTCTTTATTGTTCATTATTGCTATTCTAAACATCTTTTTACATTTTTATTAACTAATAGCAGTTTAATAATTACTACTTTTACATTATGAAAAAAAAACATTTATCTCTCATTATATTTCTATTCATAACTGTTTTAGGGTATGCTCAAAATCAAAAACTAAAAGGACAAGTTATTAGAGCTGACAACAAAAAACCTTTAAGTGCTGCACATATTTTAAACTTAAACTCTGTTACAGGTACAATTACCAATGAAGATGGAGTTTTTGAATTAACATCAAAAGTCAACGATACTGTTCTAGTTTCATTTATAGGGTTTTCATCTATAAAATTAAAAGTAACTAACGATCTTTTAAAAGGAAATGAGGTTATTATATCTTTAGAAGAAAAACCTGAAGATGTTAAAGAAATTGTTATTAAGTCAACAAAATTAATAGGTGTTTTAGAGGTTGATGTTAAACAGGTGCCTAAAGATCGTTTTACAAGAATTCATATTAACGGATTACCACAAACTTATGAAGTTGGTAAACCCCAAAAAAGAACCTCAATTGTTGATAAAATTTTTAATCCTGTAGATGTAGTTTATAACTTATTTGGCAAAAAACCTAAGCAACTTAAAAAGCTTAAAAAGTTAAAAAAGGAAGATGATTTACGTAAAATGCTAGCGGGTAAATTTGACAGAGAAGTAATGATGGAATACTTAGAAATGGATAGACAAGAATTAACTAAGTTACTATCTGACTGTAATTATTCTGAATATTTTATAAAAAAGGCAAGTGACCTCCAAATTATTGAAGCCGTTTTAAACTGTTATGAAAATTACAAAGCCCAGAAAAAAGGAAAAATAGAAATAAATAAAATTCCTGAAGATAATAATTAAAAAAAAGCAGCAAAATTGCTGCTTTTTTTATGCCGATATTTCATTCAAAATAAGTAAATTTACCCCCTATAAAACAACACTAACACAACAACATAATGATTCATTTCTTTGGAAACGTAAACAGTAAAGTATTTGCTGTTCAGACAACAAAAGAATTATCTACCGAAACTATTTCAAAACTTACCTGGTTATTTGGCAACCAACCTAAAATAAATGCGACGTCTTTAGACGTCTTTTTTATTGGCCCAAGAGCAGCAATGATTACTCCTTGGAGTACAAATGCTGTAGAAATAACACAAAACATGGGTATTTCTGATATTATCAGAATAGAAGAGTTTGAAACTGTTTCTGAAGATTTTTCTTCTTTCGACCCAATGATTTCTCAAAAATACAACAGTCTAAATCAAGAGATTTTTACTATTGATATTCAGCCTGAACCTATTTTAAATATTGAAGATATCGCAGCATATAATAAACAAGAAGGTTTGGCTTTAAGCGATGAAGAAGTTGAATATTTAGAAAGTGTTGCTACTAAAATAGGTAGAAAACTAACCGATTCTGAAGTATTTGGATTTAGCCAAGTAAATTCTGAACACTGCCGCCATAAAATATTTAATGGAACTTTTGTTATCGATGGTGAAGAAATGCCTACTTCCCTATTTAAGCTGATTAAAGAAACATCAAAACAACATCCAAACGATATTGTTTCTGCCTATAAAGATAATGTAGCTTTTGTTAAAGGTCCAAAAGTAGAACAATTTGCCCCTAAAAGTGCTGATAAACCTGATTTTTACCAAACAAAAGAATACGAATCTGTAATATCATTAAAGGCTGAAACTCATAACTTCCCTACAACTGTTGAGCCTTTTAATGGTGCGGCAACAGGATCCGGAGGAGAAATTCGTGATAGGTTAGCTGGTGGTAAAGGATCTTTACCCTTAGCAGGAACAGCCGTATATATGACTTCTTATTCTAGATTAGAAAAAGATAGACTTTGGGAACAAAAATTTGAAGCTAGAGATTGGTTATACCAGACTCCGATGGATATTTTAATAAAAGCATCAAACGGAGCTTCTGACTTTGGTAATAAATTCGGGCAACCTTTAATTACAGGTTCTGTTTTAACTTTTGAACACGAAGAAAATGCAGCTTCTAGTGATGCAAAACCTAGAAAATTAGGTTTTGACAAAGTAATCATGCAAGCTGGTGGTATTGGTTATGGTAAAGCAGACCAAGCATTAAAAGACACGCCACAAGAAGGCGATAAAATCGTTATTCTTGGTGGTGAAAATTATAGAATAGGTATGGGTGGGGCTGCAGTTTCATCAGCAGACACTGGTGAATTTGCTTCAGGTATCGAATTAAACGCAGTACAGCGTTCTAATCCAGAAATGCAAAAACGTGCAGCAAACGCTGTTCGTGGAATGGTTGAAAGTGATGAAAACTTTATTGTTTCTATTCATGACCATGGTGCTGGTGGGCATTTAAATTGTTTGTCAGAATTAGTTGAAGATACTGGTGGTAAAATCAATCTAGATAAATTACCTGTTGGTGATCCTACTTTATCTGCTAAAGAGGTTATCGGAAATGAATCTCAAGAAAGAATGGGATTAGTAATTGCTGATAAACACATTGATACTTTACAAAAAATTGCTGAGCGTGAGCGTTCTCCAATGTATACGGTTGGTGATGTTACAGGAAACGACCGCTTTACTTTTGAATCTGAAAATAAAGGTGATAAACCAATGGATTTAGCTTTAGAAGACATGTTTGGTTCTTCTCCTAAAACTGTTTTAACCGATAAAACTGTTGTAAGAAATTACAAAAATTCAAGATATAAAACCAAAAACTTACAAATCTATTTAGAACAAGTTTTACAGTTAGAAGCTGTTGCTTGTAAAGATTGGTTAACCAACAAAGTAGACCGTTGTGTTGGTGGTAAAGTTGCTAAACAACAATGTGTTGGACCATTACAAATTCCGTTAAATAATGTTGGAGTTATGGCATTAGATTATAACGGAAAAGAAGGTATTGCTACTTCAATTGGGCACTCGCCTATTTCGGGTTTAATTCACCCAGAAGCAGGAAGTAGAAATTCAATTACCGAATCGTTAACAAATATTATTTGGGCACCTTTAAAAGATAATTTAGCATCAGTTTCTTTATCAGCAAACTGGATGTGGCCTTGTAAAAATGAAGGTGAAGATGCTCGTTTATATAAAGCAGTTAAAGCAATTTCTGAGTTTTCTATTGATTTAGGAATCAATGTTCCTACCGGGAAAGATTCGCTTTCAATGAAACAAAAATATAAAGATGACGAAGTAATTTCACCAGGAACTGTTATCATTTCTGCTGCAGCTAACTGTAATGAAATTACTAAAGTTGTTGAGCCTGTTTTACAACAAAAAGGAGAAAACATCTATTATATTAATATTTCTCAAGACGAATTTAAATTAGGAGGAAGTTCTTTTAATCAAGTTTTAAATACTATTGGTAGCGATGCTCCTGATGTAAAAAATTCTAAATTTGTAAAAGATACCTTTAACACAATTCAAAATTTAATTAAAGCTGATAAAATTTCTGCTGGGCATGATGTTGCTTCTGGTGGATTAATTACTACTTTATTAGAAATGTGTTTTGCTGATATTAATTTAGGAGCTGATTTTGATATTTCTACCTTGAACGAAGAAGATTCTTTAAAAGTTTTATTTGCTGAAAATTCAGGAATTGTTTTTCAAGCTGATGCTTCTGTTGAAACAATTTTATCAGAAAACAAGATTGAGTTCTTTACTATTGGTACTGCAAATAATTCAGGTAAAATAACCATTAAAAACAACGAAGATAACTTCTCTTTTGATGTTGCTCAAATAAGAGATGTTTGGTATAAAACGTCATATTTATTAGATCAAAAACAAACTGCAAATGGTTTAGCTAAAGATAGATTTGATAATTATAAAGCACAACCTTTACAATACACCTTCCCTACTCACTTTACAGGTAAATTAGCTAATACAGTTGGATCGGTTACTAAAAGACCAAAAGCAGCAATTATCCGTGAAAAAGGTTCAAATTCTGAGCGTGAAATGGCAAACGCCATGTATTTAGCTGGTTTTGATGTAAAAGATGTACACATGACCGATTTAATTTCGGGTCGTGAAACTTTAGAGGATATTCAGTTTATTGGTGCCGTTGGTGGTTTTTCAAACTCAGATGTTTTAGGTTCTGCGAAAGGATGGGCAGGTGCTTTTAAATACAACGAAAAAGCCAATACTGCTTTAAATAATTTCTTTAAACGTGAAGATACTTTATCTGTAGGTATCTGTAATGGGGCACAATTATGGATGGAATTAGATTTAATAAATCCTAATCATAAAGTACACGGTAAATTAGTACACAACGATTCTAAAAAACACGAAAGTTCATTTACTTCAGTTAAAATACAAGAAAACAACTCTATTATGTTATCTTCATTAGCTGGAAGTGAATTAGGTGTTTGGATTTCTCATGGTGAAGGAAAGTTTAATTTACCAGAAACTGAAGAAAACTATAACATTGTTGCTAAGTATGGTTATGAAGGATATCCAAATAATCCAAACGGATCTGATTTTAACACCGCAATGATGTGTGATAATTCCGGAAGACATTTAGTAACAATGCCTCATATTGAGCGTTCTACTTTTCAATGGAACTGGGCTAATTATCCATCAAATAGAAAAGATGAAATTTCACCTTGGTTAGAAGCCTTTGTAAATGCTAAAAAATGGATTATTGATTTTAAATAAGAAGAATAATCTTTAAATTAATAAAAAAGCAATCAATTACTAATTGATTGCTTTTTCTTTTTATAAGAAATTTACTTTTTACGATTTTTTACATTATTCATACAAACTATAAAGTATTTTTGTTTAATTACACATATTGGTAACAACCTTTTCAATAACCTTATTATTTTTACATAAAAATAATAGATGGAATATACTTTTTTTAACAAAAAAGACTCTAGAGGTCTTTTAAACAACCTCTTTAGTATTAATATTCAAACAATTCCTTTTCAATCAATAATTATACCAACAGGCTTTCCTGCAATTGCGTATATATATGGAGATAAACAGACCATTATTTATAATAATAAAACAACAAATATAAAAGGGCTTACCCTATTAGGTCAATATGATGCTACCTACAACTTTTCAGTAAATTTTAAAGGTCATAATATTGGCGCTAACTTACATCCCACAGCACTATACAAAATATTTGGCATTGATATAGCTTCATTAACAAATAAACATCCACAATTAGAACTCATAAATAAAAAAATATTTGATCAATTTAATCCTATATTTTTAGATTATGAAAACGACATACCTGTTTTAATTCAAAAAATAATCAATTTAATTGATTCATTAGATTTACATATTGATAAAGATGTTAATCGAATTGACATTGCTATTGATTATATTTTAGAGAAAGAAGGAATGTTACAAGTTACTGATTTATTAAAGATTGTTTCATTATCACAAAAATCTTTAGAGGTAAAATTTAAAAAAATTATTGGTTTAACTCCTGGAAAATATATTAGATTAATACGATTTATAAAACTAATGCGTAAATACGAAAATAAAAAAATTGCCATCAACGATCTTATTTATATGTACAACTATTATGATCATTCTCATTTTATAAAAGATTTTAAACTATTTATGTCTGAATCTCCTAAAGAATATTTTAAAAAAGAATACCCTCTAATAAAAGCATATTCAAAAAATTTGTAATTACGCTTTTTTACAATTAATAACAAAAGCTATCTTTCAACGCCTTATACACTATATTTTAGTGAAATATATTAAAAAATAAAAACTAAATTAATTCTAAACTCTTTTTCACATACGGATACAATCTTTGTATGTATTAAGAAGAAATAAAATATTTCATGTTTTTTTGATTTACCGCAAATAAATATTTAAAAATAAGCTTATTACTTTTGTTGACCAAAAATTACTTTATCATAAATGAGATATTTTAATTGATATTAGGTAATTTTGTAGTATGATTCAAAACGATACAATTATTGCTATGGCAACTCCATCAGGTGTTGGAGCTATTGCTGTTATTAGACTTTCTGGAAAAAATGCTATCACCATTGTTAATAGTTTTTTTAAATCGGTAACCAATGCAAAATCTTTATTGAATCAAAAATCACATACAATTCATTTAGGTCATCTTGTAAATAACAATCTTATTTTAGATGAAGTATTAGTATCTGTTTTTAAAAACCCACGTTCTTATACCGGTGAAAATGTGGTTGAAATTTCGTGTCATGGATCTGTTTTTATTCAGCAAGAAATTATTCAATTGTTTTTAAAAAATGGCTGTAGAATGGCTGATAATGGTGAATTTACCATGCGCGCATTCTTAAATGGAAAAATGGATTTATCGCAAGCGGAAGCTGTAGCCGATGTCATAGCCTCAAACTCTGCGGCTAGTCATCAAATGGCTATTCAACAAATGCGTGGTGGAATTACGAATGAACTAAAAGAACTTCGAGTACAATTATTAGATTTTGCTGCTTTAATAGAACTAGAATTAGATTTTTCGGGAGAGGATGTAGAATTTGCTGACAGAACAAAGTTTAAAGAATTAGTTACTAAAATCACCTTTGTTTTAAAACGATTAATTGATTCTTTTGCCTTTGGAAATGCCATGAAAAATGGAATTCCAGTTGCTATTATTGGTGAACCTAATGTTGGTAAATCTACTTTATTAAATACGCTTTTAAACGAAGAAAAAGCCATTGTTTCAGACATTGCTGGTACTACAAGAGATGCGATTGAAGATGAATTAATAATTGATGGTGTTGCTTTTCGATTTATTGATACTGCTGGTATTCGTGAAACAGAAGATGTTGTAGAGAATATAGGTATAAAAAAAGCGTATGAAAAAGCAGAAAATGCACAGTTGATTATCTTTTTAATTGATGCTAATAAATTTTCTTACGCTAGCGAAGAATTTTTAAATGAAATTGAAACTATTAAAGAACGTTTTCCTAATAAACGTTTGTTAGTTATCGCAAATAAAATTGATACGTTATCGTGCCATGATACTACTGTTTTACAATCAGAAATTGAAAATCTAATCTTACTTTCTGCAAAACAAAAAACGGGTATCGACGAACTTAAAACCGAATTAACTTCTTTAGTAAACACAGGAGCTTTAAGTAATAATGAAACTATTGTTACCAATTCTCGTCATTTTGAAGCCTTAAACAATGCTTTACAAGCCATTACTTCTGTACAACAAGGAATTGATTTAGAAATTTCTACCGATTTATTTTCTATCGATATCCGTGAATGTTTACGCCATTTAGGAAACATTACTGGTGAATATGATGTTGACAAAGACATACTTGGTCACATTTTCGGTAATTTTTGTATCGGAAAGTAATAAAAGAAAACAAAGGAAACCAAAAGAAACAAAACCAACAAAATCAACACTTTAAGTTAATTTTATTGGCTTTATATTTTCTTATACTTTCCTTTTTTAGTACATTTATGGAATCTATATTCCACCTCGTTATCTAAATAATACAAAGAGGTGTATTTAATTCCACCTTTATGAAAATATCACTAAAAAAGAAAAAGTTAAAAACAGAAAAATATAGTCTTTTTATAGAATACTACAAAGGTACTATCATTGATAAAAATGGTAAAACAAAACATGATAGAAAATTTGAATACCTAAAACAGTATTTATTCATAGACCCTAAAAATAAAACTGAAAAGTTAGAAAATAAAGAAACTCAAGAATTAGCCGAAAAAATCTTATCAATAAGACAAGCTGAATACTATCAAGGAAAATACAAAATTCAACATAATTCAAAAGAAAGATATAATTTTCTAGAATACTATAAAGAAAAAAAAGAAGAGCGTTATCAGTCTGAAACCAATTACGATAATTGGGAAGCTGCCCAAAAACATATAGAGAATTTTTGCTCCTCTTCTATCACATTTAGTGATATTGATATCGATTTCATTAAAGACTTCCAAAAACACCTGCATACTGAAGCAAAAACAAAAGCTGGTCAACCATTAGCTCAAAATACAAAACACACTTACTATAATAAATTTAAGGCTTGTTTACGTAGTGCATTTGACGAAGGCTATTTAAAAGAAAATTATGTCGAAAAAGTTCGAGCTATTCCTATGGGTGAAACACATAGGGAATATTTAACTATAGATGAAGTACAATCGCTCTCAAAAACACCTATCAAGCAAATAGTATTAAAAAAAGCATTTCTATTTTCATGCCTTACTGGTATTCGTTGGTCAGATATTAATAAAATGAAATGGAGTGAAGTTAGAGACGAAGGAATAGATGATAATGGTCAAGCTATACATCGAATAGTGTTTTCACAAAAGAAAACCAAAGGAGTAGAATATCTATATATATCTCCACAAGCTAGAGAGTTCTTAGGAGAAAGAAGAAAACCTGAAGATAGAGTTTTTACTAATCTTCACTATAGCGCTCAGATGAACGTTAACTTAATTAAATGGTGCATGAGTGCTGGTATCACAAAACACATTACCTTTCATTCCAGCAGACACACGAATGCAGTTCTTTTACTAGAAAATGGAGCTGATATTTATACAGTATCTAAAAGATTAGGTCATAAAGAAATTCGTACAACAGAAATTTACGCTAAAATTATTGATAAAAAAATGAAAGAGGCTGCTACACTAATTCCTAAATTAAATATTGAGTTATGATAAAACTTCTAAAAGATAAATTTAAGTTAAAAGCAGAAAAAGAAATAAGTTATAATCATATCAATATAGATAAAGAAGAGGAAAGTAGAATTCTATACTACGATTTTAAAGAAAGTATAGTAAGAATGGAACACACTGATATTCATTATTTAGATCATACATTTAGTAATGTAAAAAACTCATCTTATTCCTTTAAAAATAAATCATTTATAAATAAATCAATAAATAATTTAATTTATAAATTCTCTGACTCAATTTTTGAAGAACAATTATTCTACAATTTACTAGAGAGAAATATGTTTCAAAGTAACCCGCAAGAAATATATTTAAAAATATATAATAACTTAATCAAACAAATTCAGGAACATATTGATATAATTGTTCAATCAAGATTAAGATACTTTACAGGAGGAGTCTCATTTTATAAAGAGTATAACAAGTTTAAGACTAATGACAATTTAAACTATTTTTTAATAGAAAATCTTTTTAAAGAGCTAAGATTGAACGAATATTACCTTACTTTTCAACTAAAAAATAGCTATGATGCTATTTTGTTAGAGTACTTTAAACAGAGTGTAATATACATAAGAGAAAATGAAGATGTTTACAATTGTTCTAAAATAAAAAGTGAAATTAATCGCTTAAAAAGTGAAATTTTAAAAAATGATTTTCTCTTTTTACAATCTCATGTTAATAATTTAATAGACATAACTGAAGACTTACATTATAAAACTAGCAACAAAAAAACTAACGAAAAATTAAATACTTGTAATCTAAAAAAAATGTCTAAAAAACAGAAACAATTACTTTATGATTTTCTAAAACCATGGTTTAAAACAACTACAAATGAAAATATACAAAACCTTATCGACTTAAATCTATCTTCTATAAAAGGTAATTTAAAATTAATAAAAAATACTAAATCTCTTTCCTTATTACTTTTTAAACTCATTGAAAAGAATCACTATACAGAAGATGATATAGCTTCAATATATGAATGTAAAAAAATCATCCATACAAATAATAAAAAAATAGATAAACAAACACTTTCAAAACATTTTGGAGAATTTAACAAAGGTTATTCTATTGATTCTAATAAACAAAATCAAAAAATAAAAACATTAATGGAATCATTACAAACACACAAAACATTCATTTTCAAAACATTAAAAAATGATTAATACATCATTATTTCATTTTTTATTACACTTTCTTTTTATCCTTCTTTCTTTGTCATAAGTTAACAAAGAGAATACAAAAACAACTGCGCAGTTGTTCATTATAAATCTTTAAACAAATTAAGACAATGGACAATTTACATTTAGATGAACGACTTGATAGAATTGAAAAACTTCTATTAAATAATAAGACTGTATTAACTTTTGAGGAAGCTTGTGATTATACAAGTATATCGAGAAGTTATATGTACAAACTTACCTCTGGAGGAGCTATTCCCCACAGTAAGCCCAATGGGAAAATTATCTTTTTCGATAAAGATAAACTCGATAATTGGTTATTACAAAATGAAACTCAATCCAAATCGCTCATAGAAAAAAGAGCTCTCTCCTACACACTTAAAAACAAAAGAAAAGCGTAGGACTCCTACCCTACGCTTATATTTTTTTTCAAAAAAACAGTACTAACTACCTATTGTAAAGATATGGTTTAAAACTTACACATAAAAATGAGTAACTCAAAAGTTGTTCATATTGATAAAATCGACCTTGAAAACGATTTTACTCAATTGACACACAATAATAAAAATCCTTTTCCTGTTGATGTTTTCCCAAAAATTACTCAAGAAATCATTTATGAAGGAAATGATAAATATCAATTTGCTCTAGATTATTTAGGAGCTGGAATTTTAACAGCAGTCTCTTCTGCAATTGGAAACTCTTTAAAAGTTAATGTAAAGAATGGTTGGAACGAAAAAGCGAACCTTTTTACTGTAATTGTTGGTAGGCCTGGAGACTCAAAATCACATGCTTTAAATTTTTGTCTAAAACCTATTCAGATAAAAGAAAATCTATTATTTGATGAATATTCTAAGTTACTCAAAGAATATGAAGAAGAATTGAAATCTGCCCCTAAAACCACATTAATAAAACCTTATTTACAAAAATATCTTATTAATGATTACACGCCAGAAGCCTTAATTCTTCATCATTCTAATAACAAAAAAGGACTTTACATATTCGTAGATGAATTAAGTGGATGGATTAAAAACTTTAATCGATACAATTCATCTGGTGAAGCAGAAACTTATTTAAGTCTTTGGAGTGGTACAACAATCTCAACCGATAGAGCATCAGGTAAAAGTTTTAGAATTAATGATCCTTTTATAGGTGTAATAGGAAGCACACAAATATCAGTTTTAAAATCTTTTGCCAAAGATGGTAGAAACTCCAATGGCTTTATGGATCGTCTATTATTTGTATATCCAGAAATTCAAAAAACTTTAAAATGGAATATCAATAAAGTAGATGATCGAATATTAGAAAATTACTATTCAATTATCTCAAATCTTATTGAGACATCAATAGATCAAAATGAACCTCTTTTGATTCCAATTGAAGAGACAGCTAAAAAACATCTATTTGACTGGCAAAATAATAGACCTGAAAACTATCTTTTTGAATATGAAAGAAGTATTGAAGTTAAACTTCAACAATACGTTATTCGTTTTGCCTTGATTTTACAATCAATACATCATGCAGCGAATAAAAATACATTGGATAAAATTGAATTATTTGCAATTCAAGGAGCTATAAAACTTTTTCACTATTTCTACAACAATGCTATAAAGGTTAGACAAGAAATTATTAAAAAGGCATATGTTGAAACCTTAACAGAGTTGCAAAAAACAATTCTTAATGAATTAGATGATGAATTTACTACTGGTGAAGGTTTAAAGATTGCTTGCAGGAAAATTAATAATAAACCTAGAATTAGTAAAAGGCAATTCTACACGTATTTGAAAGACTCTAAATTATTTAAAAAAGTATCACATGGGAAATATCAAAAGATAAACCTATAGAAAATACTGCACTTTCTTCACTTTAAATCAAATCTAACTAAAAACCAATAGATTAACACATTTTTAAAATGCAAAATTAGTGCGTAAAATGCAAATCTATACATTTTTAAAATGCAGAAAATGCAATCAAAGTGAAGCCAAAGTGCAATCTAAAATGAGCTGTAGCCTAAGTATATATTAAAAGTGCAGAAAATGAAGTAAAATCACCTACATGTATAAATATTCATTACATAAAAAATCAATAAAGCATAAATGTCCTCAGTGTAAAAAGAACAAATTAGTCCTTTACATTGATACTGAAAATGACAATTATTTATCATCTAAAGTTGGTAGATGTGACAGAGAAATTAATTGTGGTTATCATTTAACACCTAAAACATATTTCAAAAACCACAATATATCTTATAAACCACTTGTAAATAAAAATCATCCTTTAGAAATTAAGGAGACCGATTTTCATCCTTTAAACGAACTAAACGATTCACTTGCTTATTATGATAAAAATAATTTCATCCAATTCATTAAATCAAAATTTAATTTAGAGCAAGTTTCAACTCTTTTAAATGATTACAAAATTGGAACAGCTGCATCTTGGAATAACGGAACTATATTTTGGCAGATTGATTCTAAAAATAAAATTAGAGGTGGAAAAATTATTCTGTACTCTAATCGAGGTAAAAGAACCAAATACATTAACTGGAGGCATTCTTTAAAAATAAAAAAAGGAGAAATCAACTCATTTAATCTTTCTCAATGTTTTTTCGGAGAACATCTTCTTTCAAAATATGATAAGCCAATTGCAATTGTAGAATCCGAAAAAACAGCCTGTATTATGAGTCTTTTATTTGAAAAATATTTGTGGTTAGCATCAGGATCTCTTGGGGGATTAAATGAAAAGAAAATAGAAGTGTTAAAAAATAGAAAAATAATACTCTATCCTGATTTAGGTATTGAAAGTGTAAATGGCTCTCCTTATACAAAATGGAAATCAACTTGTGATGAGTTAAAATTAAAAGGATATGATATTCAAGTATCAAATTTATTAGAAGAAAAAGGAAGTAGAATTGAGCGTGAAAAAGGATTTGATATTGCTGATTATTTTCTAAAAAGCATACAAGAAAAACCCAAAATAATAACATCAAAAACAAACAATATGCTTTTAAAAATGTATATGAAAAATAAAAATCTTAAATCCCTAATAGAGGTATTTGAGTTAACAGACATAAATGGAGTAAAAATTAAGATTAATTAGCATATCAAGATGTGTACAAAACATGTTTTTTCAAAACATTTTTTTGCACAATCTTGCTTTTTTCTCCCTTTGGTCGCAAAAAGATAATTCAAATATGAATAGAATTAAAATAGAGTTCTTATGTACTTCTTTTGAAAAGAAACTTATAAAGCTTAAAGCTAAAAATGCTGGTTTAACCACAGCCAAGTATTGCAGAAAAGTATGTCTTGAAAAAGAAACAAAATCAATACTAACTGAAGAGGAAATAGACGTATATAAAATGCTTGTAAAATATCATAACAATTTTAAGTCTATTGGGAATTTAATTAAAACTAAGCATCCCGATTTATATATAAAAGTATTTCAAACTGCTGATGAAATAAAAAAGCATCTCCAAAATTTCAAAAAATGATTGGTAAAGGAAAATCAATATCACACACAAAAGCATCTATTGAGTACGGTTGGAACCAAGAAAAAGATGCCGAAATAGTTTTTACACAAAATTTAGCTGGAGAAACTCCAAAAGAAATTACAGACGAATTTGAAACAATACAATCAATGAATGATAATTGTGAGCGCAATACATTCAGTTTTGTGATTAGTCCAACTATTGAAGATGGTGAGAAATTAACTTCAAAAGATTTAAATAAAATAACTGATGAATTTCTTAAAGACTTAAAACTAGAAAACCATCAGGCTATTGCTTTTGTTCATAATGACAAAAATCATAAACACATTCATTTGTATGTAAACAGAATTGATTTTGAAGGAAAAGCTTACAACGATAGTTTTATTGGTAAGCGTTCTCAAAAATCAGCGGAAAGAGTTGCTGAAAAAATGCAACTACAAACCGTAAAACAAGTTAAAGAACAAAAATTGGAAAAGGTAAAGGATATTAGAAAGTTTATTAAAAATAAACATGAACTTTCTTTTAAATCATTCCATCCTAAGAAGTATCAAAACTATATTAAAGAAATGGGAAAATTTAATATTAAAGTAAATCCTGTTATCAATAAAAAATCAGACAAACTTCAAGGATTTAGATATCAATTTAAAAATGTAAACCTTAAAGGGAGTGATGTACATAGAAGTATGTCTATAAACAAACTAAATATTAATTATTACAAAATTGCTAAAACAATTATAAAGCAAGTTAGTAAAGGAATTTCAATATAAAATATTATGGCAAAAATAGAAGAAGTAACAGCATTGCTAATAGATGAAATAGCAACATTTGAAAAAGCAGTAGCGAAATTGAAAGAAGAATCAGAAAAAATTAAAACAACAAATTTTAGTATCGACTCTTCTCAAATTAAAACTACATTATCTGAATTTTCTAAACAACTAAATGACAATTATGAATTACAATATATTGAACTTTTAAACCTTCAAAACAAACTGAATAAAACAGTCATTATTCCAAATTGGATGACCATTTTATTCAGCTCGTTTTTCATAATCTTCATTTTAAGTTTTGGATTTAACTTTTATCAATATCAACAAAAAAAAGAAATAAAAACAACAAGTTACAATAAAGGAGTTGATGCTATGAAAAACCACATGCAATTGTATTTCAATAAGAACCCAAAAACATTTAAACATTATCAGAAATGGTCTAAATCAAAAAACAAATAATATGGGGAAGATAATTTTAATTACACATCAAAAAGGTGGTGTAGGAAAATCTACACTTACTTATAACATAGCACAGAACATTGCTAAAAATGCTGCTATTGTTGTTTTAGATTTTGACTTACAAGGAAGTTTATCTCAAATTAAAGACTTGGTAACTGATTTTACCATTATGCCTTATAACCGAGAAATAAAAAAAATAAAAAATCTTCCTTATGATTTCATTTTTATCGACACACCTCCTTACCTATCCAATCAACTACCTGATTTGATAGATTTAGCTGATTTAATTATCATTCCAACAAAAGCTGGTATCTTAGATTTATTAGCTATTAAAAACACCTTAGAACTTATTGAAAGCAAGAATAAAACTTCTAATTCTCTAGTCGTTTTTAATATGATTAAGGCTAATACAACACTAACCTTAGATATTTTAATTGGCTTAGAAGAATATAATATTCCTATTGCCAAAACTCATATTTCTGATCTCGTTGCATTTACCAGATCTGTTTTAGTTGGTGGTGTAAAAACTAATAAAAATGCTCAAAAACAATTAGATAATCTAACCAAAGAAATATTAACAAAGCTCATATAATTCTATAAATATATACTTATATAAAAATACAATTCTAGCATTATGGAAAAACAAAATCTCAATGATTTAATTAATAAAGCGAAGGCTAGCAATCAAATAAAAACCATCCAAAAAGTAATTCCTGTTTCTGTAAAAGAAACTGAAGAGGTTCAGTTTTCTTTTTACTTAGATAAGAACTTACTAAAACGACTTAAACAAGAAGCATTAAACCAAGATGAAAGCATCAAAAACATCATTAATAAAGCATTAGAAAACTATTTAGAAAAAAATTAAAATTAATAATTATCTGTTTATCTTGCCATAGATTTACAGATATAAAAATTTTAACATATAAAGCGTTTAGCTTTTGAACTGGAACAAAAACCAGAAGCTTAATTTAATTTAGAAACAAACTAAAAAAATTACCTTTAACAACTAAAAACATAACCTTGATAATCAGAAATATACTAGAAACATGATTTTTAAAGAACAAAATATATAAAATCAAGATGTTCATAAGTTTTTAAATAGTATCGATAGTAACCTTCTTTTTTAGTAATATATAATTATATTTTGAATTTAAAAAATAGGAGAAAAATAAATAACTAAACATATCATATAAATATGATATTAATCCCGAAATTAGTTAATAGTTATTGAAAATGACACACCTATTAATTAGAGAGTATTATTTTACTGCTGATAGAAAACAAAATATCTTATTTCTATTTAGAAGTCATTTTTGAACAAATTTTCATTAAGAAAACGTTGTAATTTTAATAATTTATTCTTTTCGTATGACTAATCATAAAAAGCTAAGATAATTCAAGAAATTTAATCCTTAATTAATTCTTTTAAATTTTGATCTTGATCTATTTGCCAAACATTTAAAATACCATCACCATCAAAGTCTGTTATAGCTATAGCTTTAGCTTTAAAAGTACTATTTGTAGCTTCAATTATTTCATAAGAATAATTAGAGCGCCCTCCTTCAATAACTTTTTTAGGAACTACAAAATCAATAGAGTTTATATCATTAGAATATTTAGAGTGCATAAAGAAATAGCTCCTTTGCATGTTGTATAATTGAGTAAGGTTGCCTTGTGCTTCTATGCTTTTTGCTTTAGAAATAAGAGGCATTAAATTAGGCAATGCAATTAAGATTAAGATGCCAATAATCATTAAGACAACTAATAACTCCTGTAAATTAAAAGCATTTACTTTTTTAAATAAAATATTTTCTTTTTTCATCTTTGTTTTCAGAACTTTAAAAGCCAAAAATAAAAATAATTGTTACTTTTACCACTAATTATTTTACTCAATAAAAAATATTGCTATTTAGAATGAGAAAATTACTAACTATTACCACATTTACTATATGTATATTGATTACTTCTTGTGGTGTTTTACCTCCAAAAAATAATTTCCATAGCACTAACTCTTCAGTAGAACTTGGAGTTGTTGGAGAGATACAAAATTCAATTAGAAAAACTACTTTTCAAACTTTCGGAAACCCGAAATATAATAGCCTAATTAGGGTTAGTGTTTCAAAAAGTTCTTTTACTTCAAAGGTGTTTAAGCTGTATGAAAAATCATTAGGAGGAAAAGATAGGTTAAATAAAATTATTTTTAATGACACACTTGCTGTGAAACCAACATTTGTGACTGTTAAAATTGAAAATAAAGTAGCTGTAGTTAAAGCATTAAATGAATCAAACACAGAAGTGTTTAATTATTTAAAAAAATCTCCTAGAGCTTTACTAGTAAATTCATTACGATTAATTCCAACTCAAGATTTCTTAGATCTTTTAGAGAAATCTGATGCAATTTATTTAAAGACAGATAAACAAACTAAGCAACGGTTGTTAGTGTATAAAAATGAAAAAGAAATTGGTAGTACTGATGTATCTAAACAGGTAATATTTGGATATGAATTGGCTTCATTCTGTTGGAAAACAACATCAAGAAGAAAAATTGAAATTGCAACGATTTTAAATGAAGATCAAAATTGTAGTAATACTACTAAAAGGAATGTTGAAGAATTAGAAAAAGAATTAACTAAAAGCAGTTTTAAATTTTAAAAATGAAAAAGGTACTAATATACATCGCTAGTTTTTTTTTGGTGTTCACTTCTTGTGAAGCAGTTTTTATAGAGAATATATCTAATAAATCTGTGGTTTTAATTTCACCATCTGATAAAGCAGAAATATCTACTGGAGAAATAAATTTTAATTGGAATCCAATTGAAGATGCTGAGGTTTATCAATTACAAATTGCTATTCCTGACTTCAATAATCCTTTACAAATTTTAACTGATACAATAGTAAGTAAAACAATTTTTAAGGAAGATTTGTTAGTAAATGAATATGAATGGAGAGTAAAAGCGAAAAATAGCGAATATGAAACAGCGTATTCAATAAGTGCTTTTGTTGTAAAATAAAAAAGAATGCTAAAAATATATAAAGTAACACTAATAGTTTTTTTGCTGTTAGTTACTCAATTGAGTTTTTCTCAAGAAACACTACTTAAAGAAAAAGAACGAGTTCAAAAGTTAGAGCAAACTTTAGATAGTTTGAGAACAGCTATAGTAGGGCTTGCTAAAACAGTAGATCTTAATGTTAGTGAAATGGAGTTGCCAGTTTTTATAAGAGCTATTGGTAAAGCTAATAAGGTTAATTTAAGCATTGATTCTACTCTTGATAACATCATGCTGTCTCATAATTTTTCAAATGCAAGTGTTAAAGACATTCTATTGTATCTGTGTAAAGAGTATAAGCTTACTTTTGATACTACTGGAAATATTATATCGTTAAAAAAGTATATCCTAAGATTAAATAAAAAGAAATATCAAAGAGAAATATTTGTTAACTACGATTTAAATGAAAATCTACTTTCTATTGATTTACAAAATGATACTTTATCTATCGCTTTCAAAAAAATAACAAATATAACTGGTAAGAACTTAGTATTCTCTCCTGGGTTAGGAAACAAAAAAATATCAGGGTTTATAAAAGGAAAATCTTTTGAGAGTGCTATGGATAAGTTAGCTTTTTCAAATAATTTATTAGTTACTAAAACAAATGACGACTATTACTTGTTTGAGAGTAATAATAGTCAGTCAACAGTTTCTAATAACAAAAGGTCTACCCCAAGACCTAATCGATATAGAAATAAAAATTTTTTCTTTAAAATTTTAGATATTGATACTCAAGAATTAGAAGTAGATTTCGAAAACACTAAAATATCATCTATTGTTAGAGAGATTGGGTATGATTTAAAGATTAATATGTTTACGAATGTTCCATTAAATGATATTGGAACAGCCTCTGTAAAAGCAAAATCTATTTCATATGATGATTTACTGACTAAAATTCTTCAAGATTCTCCATTTACTTTTAAAAAGAAAGACGGTGTTTATTATTTTGGGAAAGAAAAACAAGCGTCTTTGAGAGGCTCAGTAGTTATTCCTTTAATGTACAGATCTATTGAAGTTATGAATCAGCCAATGAGCGGGAGAAACCAAAGAAATTTCAATTCAAGAAATAATTACAATAACAATAATTCAAATACTGGATTTAACAATCTGCAAAATAACTTTAATAATAATCAGCAACAACGATTAGATACAAGAAATAATCAATCATTTGGTAATTATAGTTCTAAATCAGAGGCATTGATAAATATCATGCCAAAAGAAGTTGTAAAAGATTTAGAAATTAAAACAGATGTTGAACAAAATAGTTTTATAGTAAGTGGTGAAGCTCAAAAAATAGAGCGATTTAAAAAGTTTATTAGTAAAATAGACAAGAAAGTACCCGTTGTTTTAATTGAAGTAATGATTTTAGAAGTAAGTAAAAATGCTACTGTTAATACAGGGATTAATTTAGGTTTAGCTAAAGAACCTGTAAAAGATGTAGGTGCTTTATTTCCTTCTACAGATGTTACTTTGGGAGCTAAAACTATTAATAAAATTATTGGAGGATTTAATGATTTTGGGCATTTAAACGTAGGAAAAGTAGTTCCTAATTTTTTTGCGCAAGTACAATCAATGGAAACCAATGGAGATGTTAAAATTAGATCTACTCCCAAATTAGCTACGCTAAATGGGCATCAGGCGACATTGTCAAATGGAGAACGCTCATATTATAAGATTGAAAGAACAGATGTTATCGGGTCACAGAATCCACAAACTGTTGTTACTAACGATTATATACCAATTGACGCAGATTTATCGATAAACATCCGCCCAATGGTTTCAGGAAATGAACAGATAACATTAAGTATTAATGTTAACCAATCAAGCTTTAATGGTAAAAAAATTGATGCTAATGCTCCAATCGGTATGAATTCAAGAGAATTTACTTCTATAATTAGAGTACAAGATCAAGATGTTATTATTTTAGGTGGTTTGGAAGAAACTATTAAAAATGATTCAGGTTCTGGAGTTCCATTATTAGCAAGAGTTCCTGTTATTAAATGGCTATTTAGTAAAAAGACAAGAACAAACTCTAAAACAAAATTATCTGTATTAATTAAACCTACGATTATACGTTAATGATAAAAAAAAGACTAATATATGGCTTAACGTATTCAGCAATTGAACACAATACGGATATAGATAATAAAGAGGCATTTACTCTTTTAAGTTTATTTAAAAAAGATAAAGAGCTAATTATAAAAAACAGAAATAGATATTCTGATTTAGAGAAGCTTTTTTCTTTTTTAAAACAGCAACATGTATTTTTAATTGTAAATAATCATCAAGTTCTTTCAAAAGAAACTGATGTTATAAATAACTCGCCTGAGTTAATTGTCAAAAACGCATTTCCAAGTATTGCTTTAAGTGATTTTTACTACGAAGTATATACTACAGAAACCTCTTCGTTTGTGAGTATTAGTAGAAAAGAGTTTATTGATAACTTAATTAGTAAATATGAAAAGAATCAAGTTTCTATTATTGGATTTTCTTTAGGGACTTTAGTAATCCAAAATGTACTTTCTTTTATTAATTATGACGAGGTGTGCACATCAAGTTCAATTCTAAAGATAAAAAACCACCAATTAGAAAGAATAGAGAAAACGGTTGAATATAAAGATGTAAACTATTCTGTAAATGATCTAGAAGTTACAAATAAAGAATTGCTGCCATTAGGAGGAATTCTTAGTTATTATCTAGAAAAAAATAATCAATTAGGACTACACAAAAAAAATAAAGAGTTAAAAGATGATTATTTTCAAAAACAACTATTTTTTATAGGATTAAAAACAGGATTAGCTTTTTTATTTTTAGTCCTGCTTTTAAATTTCTTAGTTTTTAACCACTATTATTCAGAGAACAATAAACTAATAACAGAAGTTCAATTAAACGAAAATTATAAGAGCCAGTTATTAAAATTACAAAATCAAATTGATCAAAAGGAAAAAGTAATTGATAATTTAAGTTCTGTATCTCAATCAAAAGTGTCATTATATTTAGATGAAATAGCTTTACTAATACCAAAATCAATTACATTAACAGGTTTAGAATATCAACCATTAACTACCCGTATAAAAAAGGATAAGCAAATAACTATTTCTAAAAACAGATTACAAGTAAAAGGGGGGATAAGTAATAATGAAGACTTTACAAGTTTTATAAATTCTTTGGAACAGAAAGAGTGGATAGATGAGGTAATTATTGAACTAGGGAAAGAAAAAAAGAAAACCTCCTTTAAAGTTTTAATCTATATAATACATGAGTAATCAACAGAAAAATATTGGGTTATTAATTGGTTTTTTAGCGAGTATTCTTATAGCATACAACTTCTCTATTAAGAAAACATTAGAGTTCAAGAAGCACCATTCAAATCTTTTAAAAGAAAAATATTTAGTAGATAATGCTGCCGCTAAAATTCAATATTTACAGCAAAAGAATAAAAGTTTAGATGCTTTTTTAACTTCAAAAAATGTTTCTATTGAAACTTCATTTCAGCAAATGCTATTGAAGAAAATTACTAAATTTTCAAAAGGAAAAAATCTTGATATAATTGCTTTTAATCAACCTCATAAAATAAAGAGTAATCAAACAGCAATAGAAACTTATTTTTTTGAGTTAAAAGGAGATTATGTTAGTCTTTTAAAATTAATCAATCACCTAGAACATGAACAATTAGGGCAGTTGATTTCAGTAAATTTTGAAAAGAAAAAAAACTATAAAACAAACCGTTATTATTTAACAACTACTATTCTTTTACAAAAAATGATTAACCAATAACAATACTTAACTGAAACATTGGTAAATACATGGCTATTAAAACAATTGCTACAACACCCCCTAAAAGCAGTATAATAATTGGTTCTATGGTTGCACTGATCATTTTAGATTTGTGTTCTATTTCTTGATTATATTGATATGTTAAGCGGTTAAAGATAGTCTTTGTTTGATTCGTTTCTTCAGCTACTTTAATTAATGAGCCCATTTTTCTATCAAAAAAAGATTGATTCAAAATACTTTTATGGAGGCTTTTCCCTAACAAAATATCATTTTCTATTTGCCCTAAAGAGATTTGTAAAGGATAGAAGTCTATCATCTTTTTGGTAAGTTGAATCCCATTTAATAAAGGAACTTTTGCACTTACTAATAATGAAATGGCTTGTGTAAATTGAGCAATTCGCACTTTTCTAACGAAATCTCCGACGAAAGGAGTTTTTAAAAGTATTGTAGAAAATAGCTTTCTATACCACATTTTCTTTTTAAAGGATTTTATAAAAGCAATAACTAATAGAATCATAATTCCACCAAGCCAATAATACTTACCAAAACCTTCAGAAAGATAAATGATTTGTTGTGTAAGCCAAGGTAGCTCCACTTTATTCTGTTTAAAAATATCGGCAAACATTGGTACTACAAATTGCAACATAAATAGAATTGCTAAAAAAGCGGTACAGAGTACAACTATTGGATATGAGAGTGCATTTAAAATGGTTCTGCGTTGTTCATTTTTTCTTCTAAAAAACAACCCTAATTCTTCAGTTACTTTTTGAAGCGTTCCAGTTTTTTCACCTATTTGCATTGAATAATATTCATATTCAGAAAATTGTTTCTGAGCGTGTATGGCTTCTGATAAGTTTCTTCCAGAAATAAGCGCATCAATAACATTTTGAAATAGTTGTTTATCTATTTCTTTCTTTTGTTCAATTCCTATTAACTCTAATGCATCTTTTAATTCTAATCCAGCATGTAATAAAACGGCTAATTCTGTATAGAATGCTTCTTTCTTTTTATTAGAAAAAGAAGTACCAAATAAATTAATTTCTTTTTTTAAAAGTGAATTAATATCAAAAGAATCATCTGTGTTCTTTTTCTTTTCTTGAATGTTTTCTAACTGAAAAGCCATTATTTATTTAAATAAAATGTTGCATCCTTAGATGTGTAAACAAATATCTTTTTACTTCCAAGAGAAGGAGTTATTTCTATTTTAATTGCATCGATATTTCCTGATGTAACTTTTACACCGTCCAAAAATAATTCTTTTTGTACGGTTTGAATAGGTAAAGTGTCAGTCTCTCTAATGACGTAGTCTTTATAAAAAGAATATGTAATTGAATCTATACGGTTCGTTAAAATTAAACGATCAATATCTTTTAGATATTTAACAGAATATTTATTAAAATCCTGCCAAAGGATTCGCTCAAAGAAACCTATTTCATGTTTGTGATTTATATTTGTTTGTATAACACGAAATTGCTGTTGTACCATAGATAATATCAGAAACGCAGTAGCTATAACAATACTCGAAATAACTAATACGACCAACATTTCGCTTAAAGTAAACGCATTTATTTTTTTAGTTAATTTCAATCGCTTTACTTTTTTTTATGATTTTCTTTTTTGATAATTTATGAATTGCTTCAAATAGCACTAAAGATTTTTTTTGATCGATTTTTTGTTCAATAGAAATTTGCCAATCATTAATTTCATCTCTATAAGGAAGTGCTATTTTTTGATACTTATATAAATATTGTAACTCATATAATTTTGTTTCAATTTGCTGCGTATTTTTATTAACTGAACTTTGTAATGTTGTGTCAAGTGTAATAACAGCAATTCCAAATACTACTAAAATAAGTACGGAAGCTACAAGCACTTCTGTTAACGAAGATGCTTTTATTTTTTTAAAAAGTAGTTTTTTTAATATAACCATTTCGCTACTTTTTGGGAAGAGTTGTTAATAGGTAGTCCACAATATTGTTTGGGAAGTTCTGAAGAGTTTATAACTCCATTGTAAATATGATTTATGTATACAGATCCAAATTGTTTTGTTATGAAGTTATTTGTGTAAACAGAACCATAAACGCTCCCTAACAACTCTAAATTTTGATTACAATATATCTCACCTACAATGGTTGATCTTTCAGAAATGAATATTTGAGAATCAAAATTAGGTTTGTTTTTTTCATTAAGGTAAACTATACTCCCTTTTATAGTGGTTTTTTTGCCAATATTTATATGATTTTCTTTTTCTACTTTTTGATTCTGAATTAATAATAAGGCTGAAGGGTAGTTTAATTTACATTTTTCTTCTACTAAAATTTTATCTTTAGCAAAAGCTTGAAAATTACCTGATGTATTTTTTAATATTTTTATAGTTGGAGCGATTAGAATAATGTCTTTTAGTATTGCTGAACGGTCAATTGTTATTGATTTTTTTGAATGTATGATGATATTTCCTTGTAATGCTATGTTTGATAAATAAACATTGTCTTGGGTGTAATGAACAGTAGTTGGCTTATTAAATGACTGTGTGAGTTTTAAACCTTCTTCTAATTCAAAATACTGAATACTATCATTCATATAACTTCTTTCAAATAAACTCTTTATAGATGCTGAGTTATTTATACGAGGTAATACGGAATTACTAATTTTTTGTTTTCCATAAATTAATTGACTTCCGTAAAAAGAATTTCCTCCAATATTACCAAACTTCACTCCCTGATTTGGTAAAGAAACATTTCCTTTTATATTTGTATTACCAACAAGTACTAATGGTTTATTGTTTTCTTGAAGATATAAAGCATCTCTTTTACTATTATGATTTCCAATTAATCCAATCTTTTGAAAATATTCATTTTTAATTGAAGAAGAAATATGAACAATATCAAAAACACCCCAATGCTTTTTTAGAAAAATTGTTTTTTCAAGTTCATTTTCTGAAAGCTTTTTTTCTATTGGTTTGTCATATGGAAAGTTACTAATAGTATTAAATCCAATTTGTACATTTTGAATCGCCTCTTTATAAAATGTATTTTTTGTCTGTAGCTTTTGTTGTAAATATATTATAGAAATAAATGCAAAAAGAAGCAATGCAATAATTACAGAAATAACTAATACATATTGTAACGCTCCAGCTTTTACTTTTTTAAAAAAAATCATTATTCTATAGAAACCTTTTTAATTACACTATTAAATTTAATGGTAGCTTCTTTACTATTTGCCCGTAAAAGAGTGATATTGTCAAAAGTTTGATTAATTTTTAATATTTCTTGTTTCCCGTTCACAGTAATTATATAGGATTTTGCCAATTTACCTTCTACAATACCTGTGTAAACAACAGATGGAAAAGGAATAATTTCTTTCTTTTTTGCTGTATTGTTTCCAGGCTTGACTCTCTTATTTGAGTGCGTTTTTCCTAAAAAGGGGTCTCTATAATTTGCTTTCACAATATATTTTTCTTGTTCAATTCTTTTTACTGGTACAAATTCAGTTTCTTTATTATTTATAAATGAAGTTTTTTCTATAGGATTTAATTGACTAAATATTTGATAACCAATTACACCCCAGACAATTAATACTCCAGCTAATAATAAATATGTTTTTTGTTGTTTTTTCATATTAAGAAATCAATAAAGAGTATATTTCATCTATTGATGTAGTTCCATTTTTCACTAACTCTAATACATTTCTTTGTAAGGTAGCAATCTTATTTTCTATTAGATATTCTGAAATATCTAATTCTTTTTCTTGAATATTTTGTACTAACTCTTTCGTAATAGGAATAATTTCATAAATAGCTTTTCGCCCTCTGTATCCTGTTTGATAGCACTCAGAACAACCAGTTGCTACATAATGTTTTTCTATCCTAAGTTGTTTTATGTATTCTGAAGGTAACTGATTATTTAATAATTTTTCTTCTTTTTTACAAGCTTTACATAATTTACGAACTAATCGTTGTGCAACACTTACATTTAAAGTGCTTGCTATTAAAAAAGGTGGGACTCCCATATCTATAAGTCTAGAAATCGTAGCCCAAGCAGAATTCGTATGTATGGTTGATAATACCATATGACCAGTTAAAGCAGCTCTAATAGCCATATTTGCAGTAGCTACATCTCTAATTTCACCCACCATAATAATATCGGGATCTTGCCTTAAAAAAGTTCGTAAAGTACTTGCAAAATCTAAACCGATACTTTCTTTTAACTGCACTTGATTAACGCCTTCTAAAGTATACTCTATAGGATCTTCAATGGTTAAAATATTAGTATCGTTAGTATTTAGCAACTTTAAAGTAGCATATAAAGTAGTTGTTTTTCCTGATCCAGTAGGTCCAGAAATTAATACAATTCCATTCGGTTTTTTTACGGCATTTTTATACGTTTCTAATTCTTTATCTGTAAAACCTAGATTATCTAAGTTAACTGTTAAATTACCTTTAGATAAAATACGAAGCACTAATTTTTCTCCATGTAAAGTAGGTAAGGAAGATACACGAATATCAAAATCTTCATTTTCTGACGTAAGGTTAATACGACCATCTTGTGGCAGTCTTTTCTCAGAAATATCTAATCCTCCCATAATCTTAATTCTATTGATTATTTTCGGGTATTCATCTGCAGAAATAATATAACGCTCTATTAATTTACCATCTATTCGAAAACGAACTCTATTTTGTTTTTCAAAAGCTTCAAAATGAATATCACTACTTCCTAATTCTTTTGCCTCGTGAATCGTGTTCAATAAAAAATCTTCTGAATATTGCAAGGTTGTTGAACCAGTTACTTCTCTTTTTCTATAATTTCGTTGAAGAAGAATATTAATTGTTTCAGATTCTTCTTTTTCTAAAAAAACTTTTTTTCCTAATATAATTTGTAATTCTTGTTGCAAAGAGTTTTGCTTAGAATTATCAGTTAAAAAAGTGTTACCATCATTAATAGGAATCACTCTATAACTATGTGCTATCTCAGCGTTAATAGATTGTATAATTTCGGTAGATATTTCTTGTAGTTCTTTCTCTTTCATTTATAAAGCATAAATATTTACAAAGTTAAAAAACCAATTTATAATTAACACTAAACTTATAAAAAATGCTTGTAAGCCCGCTAATGGAACAGTTTTAATTTTTAAAGTTGGTTTTAAAACCAAAAATAATAGGAGCGAAAAAATAAGAGAGGTTGATAAAAGTACTAAAAATGAGAATGTAGGAAAACTAAAGGCCAACATTATAAAAAATAAGAAATCACCTAAGCCAATTGCTTCAAATAAATTTTTATTCAAAAAAAAAATGTATAAAGAAAAAGAATTAAAGAAATTATAATTATAATCAAAATATTGATTCCAATACTGATTAAAAACACTTCAGTTAAACTATTTATATAATTTATAAGCCCTCCAAAAAAACTACCAATAACAAAGAGAAATAATGTTACTTTTCTTTCTTTTATATCTTGATAGAGGATCAATAATAAAACAATAATAGAAAATAATTTAAATAGAGGTTCCATTAGGTACAAAAGTATAATTATTATTCCTATTTTGTTGCCGAAAATAAAAAATTGTTAAATTGATTATCACTACATTTTATGAAAAAATTATTATTAAGTGTTTTTGTCATGCTTGTTACTTATGCTTCTGCTCAGGATGTATATTATGAAGATTTTCTTAACTCAAGTATATACATTGCTTCTCAAGTGATTGGAAACTCTGCTCCTCAACCCCCAGATGCTTCTGCATTTCAAAAAGTTAATTTTGTCCCTGTGAGTAATTATACTGGAAGAGCTAATGTTGAAGTTCCAATTTACACTATTACATCAGGTTCCATGAATATACCTATTTCGTTATCTTATAACACTTCTGGTGTAAAAGTAAATGACATGGCTTCATCTGTGGGAATGAATTGGAGTTTAAATGCTGGAGGAATGATTTCTAAAGTGACTAAGGGAATTGATGATTTTAGACCACTTCGCTTAGGTTCGAATGCGTTAGGGGGTTATTTAAACAGAGTTTATTATAGCAGTACTTCTCCTATGCAATATGAGCAAGATGTTGAGCCTGATGTATTTACAGCAAGTGCGCCAGGATTATCTACAAGATATATTTGTTCTAGCAAACTTAGCTACATAAATGGTGAATGGATCGTTGGAAACCTATCTGTAAAAGAACTAGAAAATAAAGGGAATATAATAGATATTAGTACAGAAAATTTTTCAGGATCTGGAGGGGTTAATGGAGTAAAAAAATTTACTAATACAGATATTACTTCAATAGATGGAGTTAAATATAGTTTTGGTTCAGAAGAAAACTCAATTAGTTATCCTGCATATAGGAGTAAATATTCTAACTCATGGGGAGCAACAGAAAAAACTGTTTCAAACTACAAGTTAGATAGAATGTTTGATCCAAGCACAAATCAAGTTATAGATTTTGAGTATGAAGAATATGCCGTTACTTTCTTTGATAATATTAAACAAGCAGGTAATGCAGGAGGTGGTGATATCGTTTTTGTAAATGGTGGTTACTCTAAAACGATATACCCAGTATTAAAAAGATTAAAAAAAATTATATTCGATAAAGGTTATGTTGAATTTATTTATGGACCCAATAGAGAAGATAATACGGATGAAAAAGCACTAACCGAAATTAAAGTAAATGACACTAACGGAAATGTAATTAAGCACATAAAGTTATCTTATAGTTATTTTCACTCCAATATTTCAAGTAATACTCCTCAAAGTAAAAGATTGCGACTTGATAGAGTTTATGAAGTAGATGCTAATTTAGAAGAATTACCGGGGTATACTTTTGCTTACAATACAGCATGTCAAATGCCTCCAAGAGGTTCTTATGCACATGATTTTTTAGGATATAATAATGGATCTTACAATTCGTCACTTGCAGATCCAACTCCAAAATTTTATTTAAATTATAATAATTCTGTTCACTCAAAACATATCAGGCTTTCTCCATTTTACGAAGCAGACGACATTTATGTGCCAGGGAATTTTTCGTTAGAAGCCAATGCAAACTACTCTAAAACATATTCATTGAAAAAAATAGTGTTCCCTACAGGAGGATATAATGAATATGAATATGAGTTGAATACTTTTTATTATTCAGGTAAAATACGACAAGGAGGTGGTTTGCGTATAAAAAGTCAAAAACTCCATGACGGTAAAGGGAATATTCAAATAAAAGATTATGAATACTTCGATGGTAGTATTGCTAATTTTCCAATTTTCGGCATTTTTAAAGGTGTTTTACCAGCAAATGGAGCAACTTCATTTTCTCAAATGGGTGGAATTGGACTCTGTACATTTCTTTCTCCTCAATCTCAAGTAGAATTTACCCAAGGAGCTTTTGTTGGATATAGAATTGTATCTGTTAAAAATAGATTTAACAATGGTTCTGTAAAATATTTTTATAGTTCTCCTTCAGGAGCGGGTGGTGTTTATAAAAATACTAAACCCATAATAACTTATGATAATTCTAATTCTTCTCGTTTTGTAAGTGAAAATTGGTCTATTATCCGTGCTCCTTCTTTATTTGTTGATAAAGATTTTCTTAGAGGTAAAATATTAAGAGAAGAAACCTACAGTAAGGATGGGAACATTCGATTAGAAAAAAAATATACATATACTCAAAAAGAATTTGGTGCAATTAAAATTAAATACCAAAATAAAGCATCTTCTGATCCTTCAGATGGTTGCTATAATGGTTCTTGGTCTGCTTATCTTGTAGACAAGTCTGGTGGTAAATGCGGAGCATATTACGAAGAAATACAGCTCCCTATAACTAGAGATGTATTAACTACTATAGAAACAAAAGACTACCCTGTTGGTAATATAGTGTATACCCAAGGAGGGACAGAAAATGTTTCACGTACTTTTAAGACAAAAAGAAGTTATTTATTTGATAAACAATACCCTTTACTTTTAAGAGAAACTAAAGAGGTAACAGTTTGTGAACCAACATCACAAGGAGGAGAACAAGATTGTGATGCTATTTCTGATGATTACGAGAATGCTATTTCAAAAACATATGAATACCCAATTTTAGGAGGAAATAGAAAGCAAGAGAATGAAATTAGCACACTACCGTTTTCAAATGAACTAATTACTAAGAATAGACTTTCTACGCCGTTAAAAATTTCTTTTAATGGAGTCTCAGAAAACCATATTTATAAAAATTTTACAAATAACGTACTGGCTTTAGAAAAGATAAATTTTATTGCACGAGATGGAAGTCTTACAGAATCAAACAAAGTAACTAAAAGAGATTTTAAAGGAAGAATTATTGAGTATTTAAGAAAAGATGGTGTGTATGTTGCAAAAATATATGGATATAAGTCTGATAATTACTTGGTTGCAGAAGTTGTAAACGCTAAATATGATGATGTCTTAGATGCTTTATCAAATGATCTTGATATCCCATTTAATCAAGTTGCTTTTTCAAATGATAGTTCTATTAGACAAATTATGGAAGAATTAAGAACTGTATTGTCAAACACACAAATAACCTCTTATACATATAAGCATTTGATAGGTGTTAGTAGTGTTACAGACCCTAGAGGGCAAGTTATCTATTATGAGTATGATGATTTTAATCGATTGGAGTTTGTAAAAGATAAGGATGGATATATATTAAAAGAAAATAAATACAACTATAAAAACTAAACAGCTATGAAAAAACTGATTTTATTAATCACTTTATTATTAACAATATCACTTTCATCACAAAACACATTTCCAAACTCTGGAAATGTTGGTATTGGAACAACTTCTCCAGATGCTAAATTAGCTATAAAAGGAAATTTAAAAGTAGGTGGTTTCACGCTTAATAATGGAGGTTATGATGATAATTATGGTCATGTTACAAAAATAATAGATCATACAAGTTATAATAATTATATTTTAGGGTGGGATTGGGAAACTAAATTAGGTGATCATACCCTTATAGGATGGGGAGGTTATGGTGAAGGAGATGAATTAATTATTTCAGAATATAAAGGTTTGCTTTGGCCAAATAATGTGGGGATTGGAACGGTAAATCCTTTAGAGAAGGTTCATATTGAAAAAGGAGCATTACAATTTATAAATTATGGAAATGTAGAGATAGCTGATATTATTAAAATAGGTAAAGACTTAAATACTCCAAATCAATTTTCAATACAAGGGCTTTTTGCAGGTCAAGGAGCGATAGGTAATTTTTTTAAACTTAGAACTATTTGGAATGATAATAGTTTAGTGCTAAGAGGTGATGGTAATATTGGTATTGGAATAAGTAATCCAGATGCTAAATTAGCAGTTAATGGAAGAATTCATACGAAAGAAGTTAAGGTAGACATGTCAGGTTGGCCAGATTATGTTTTTGAAAAAGAATATAAATTGCTAGCTTTAAAAGAAGTTGAAAATCATATTGTAAATAAAGGTTACTTACCAGAAATGCCTTCAGCTGAAGAAGTAGAAAATAAGGGGTTAGAGCTAGGGTTAATAAGTAAAAAATTACTACAGAAAATAGAAGAACTTACTTTGTATGCAATATCTCAAGAGAAGAGGATAAAAAACCAAGAAACTGAGCTATCTAAAGAAAAAGAAAAATATAAGTTTTTAGAAGAGAGGTTAGAGAAAATAGAAAAATTGCTAATTGAAAAGAAAGAATAAAGGATGAAAAAAATATTATATATACTTATTTATATTTTTCCTTTAGTTTTATTAGGACAAGTAAAAGAAAATGTAACCAAAGAAGGAAGTTATACAGTAACAGGAAAGGAAACTTTAACAGCTACTAACAGTATTATATTAAAGCCTAATACGTGGATAAAATCAGGGGCAAACTTTACAGCAAGAATAGTATCAGATCCATACACATCATTGAATATAAGTAATGAGAATTATGTGCTATCAAGGGTTTTTCAAACAGCAACTCAAACGGGAGTTGTATCTAATAAGAAAGACGTTGTAGAGCAAATTACTTATTATGATGGCTTAGGAAGAGCTAAACAAAGTATCGGTATAGGTCAATCACCAACATGTAAAGACATTGTAACCCATATCGAGTATGATAATTTAGGTAGACAGACTAAAAACTATTTACCCTATACTTCCAGTGATGCAGGCGGAGCTGGAGCCTATAGAGAGGATGCGTTAATGAGAACAAATTTATTCTATAATAAAAATGACTATGAATATACTACAAATCCATATAGTGAATTTTTTTTTGATGGTTCACCCTTAAATATAATAAACGAAATCGCTGCTCCTGGTAATGATTGGAAAGAAGGAATTGTAAATGAACACACTATTAAAAGCGAAGTAAAACTTATCCAAGAATCTGACGAAGTATATAATTTTAGTGTAAATTTAAACTCAAGCAATATCCCTTCACTTATTAATAAGGGGCATTTAGTTATTGGAGAAAAAATACAAGGGGCTTTTACTGCTCCTACTTTGTATAAGTTCATTACAAAGAATGAAAATTGGAAAATTTCAGATCAAAACAATAATACTATTCATACTTTTAAAGATTATAGAGGACGTGTTATTTTAAAGAGAACTTTTGAAAGTAACATACCACACAATACTTATTATGTATATGATATTTATGGAAATTTAACCTTTGTTTTACCACCTAAAGTAATTATAAATGATGGTATTTCTTCTACTGAGCTAAATGAACTTTGTTATCAATACAAATACGACCATAGAAACCGTTTGGTAGAAAAGAAAATACCAGGGAAGGGTTGGGAATATATAGTATATGATAAATTAGATAGACCTGTATTAACCCAAGATGCCAATTTAAGAAGTGTAAATAATAATAGTACAGTAGATGATAAGAAATGGTTGTTCACGAAGTATGATGCCTTAGGGAGAGTTGTTTATACAGGTTTATATACTCACACTACTGTTCTTACTGGATCACAAATGCAAGCTCATTTTGATTCAGAAAATAATACTCCTGCTGAATATTTTGAAGAGAAGAAAGATATACCAGAGAGTTTAGGAATCTATTATACAAATAGTGATTTTCCAAAATTAAACTTAGAGGTATTTACAGTAAATTATTATGATAATTATACTTTTGATAGAGCAGGTACAACAACTTCAATAAATAATATCTATGGCGTAAATTCAACAATGCGTTTAAAAGGATTAGCAACAGGTTCTAAAGTAAAAGTTTTAGGAGAATCTCCTGTGAAATGGATTACGACAGTATCTTATTACGATGAAAAAGCGCGTCCAATACAAGTTTATAGCCATAATGAGTATTTAGAATCAACAGATATTGTAAAAAGTAAGTTAGATTTTGTTGGTAAAGTAGAAGAAACAACCTCTATTCATACGAAAACAGATGATAACTTACCAACGCTTACGCTTGTGCTTACTGATAAATTTGAATATGATCATGTTGGACGTTTAACAAGACAAACCCAAGAAGGAACAAATATTACAGGAATAGAAGTTATTACAGAAAACACTTACGATGAGTTAGGACAACTTAAAAGGAAAAATGTTGGAGGTAAAACAACACATGGCAGATTACAAAATGTAGACTACACATATAATGTAAGAGGATGGTTAAAAAACATCAACCAAGATAGTAATACAACTGACAATGATTTGTTTAACTTTACGATAAACTATAATAACCCTACAAGTACTGGTACGGCTTTGTTTAACGGAAATATTTCTCAAACAAGTTGGAATACATTAAGCGCAGATAAAAGTGCTAAGATGTATAATTATCGTTATGATGCACTAAACAGAATCACAAGCGCAACAGGAGTTTTAGGTAATAAATACGATGTTAGTGGAATTATCTACGACAAAAACGGAAATATTAGAAACCTTCAAAGAAATGGACATATAGTAGAAAACCCTATAGCTTCTAATAGTTCTGGCTTTGGGTTAATGGATAATCTGAAATATACCTACGCTAATAATAATACCAGTAATCAATTAATAAAAGTAGAAGAGCTTACAGGAGGGAATGCAACCTATGGTTTTAAAGATGGCGCAAATGCTACTACAGAGTATATTTACGATGTAAATGGTAATATGACCAAAGATTTAAATAAAGGTATTACTAATATTACCTACAATCATTTAAATTTACCAACACGAGTAACTATAGGAGGCAAAAATATTGATTACACCTACGATGCTGCGGGTATAAAATTAAGTAAAACCGTAAACGGAGTTACTACGCAATATGCAGGGAATTATGTATATGGAAATAATGTATTGCAATTCTTTAACCACCCAGAGGGCTACGTAACACCTAAAAATGCTAATGATATTACACAAGGATTTAAATATGTATACCAATACAAAGACCACCTTGGTAATGTGAGGTTATCTTATGCTGATAATGATAACAATGGTATTATTGATGCTAGTACTGAGATTATTGAGGAATCTAATTACTATCCTTTTGGTTTAAAACATAAAGGATATAATACGGTTACGCAACCTATTGGAAATAGTGTTGCTCAGAAAAAAGGATATGCAAATAAAGAACTAGAAGAAGATTTAGGTTTAAACACTATTGCCTATGGTTGGAGAGATTATGACCCAGCATTAGCAAGATTTAATAAAATTGACAGGTTTGCTGAGAAATATAAAAATAATAGCCCTTATAACTTTACTTTAAATAACCCTATTAATTACCCAGAAATAGCTGGGGATAGTATTAATTTGAAATTGATTATTAGACATGATAGAAATGAAGGGACAAATTATGCTCAACAAATAGTTGATGATTTAACTAAGGTAACAGGTTTAATGCTTAATTTAGACCAAAAGTCTGGAATGTTAACTTATGCTAAAAATGAAGATGGAGAAGCAATTGATAATGGACATGTGTCTGAAGACGGTGAGTTTACCGCTGGAAGTGAAACAGCTAAAAAAGATTTAATTTCTGCAATTGATAATAAGAAAAAAGGATATGGTAGAATCCAAACTAGGTCGAAAGCAGGTCGTGGAGGCTCATTAATTAATATAGGGCCTAAGCAAGTTGAGGATTTTATTAATGGAACTAAAAATATGAATAAAACTTCTTTAGGATTTGGTATGACTTTTTTACATGAGATGCAACATTCAGCATTTGGTTTAGGTGTTGGTGATGATAAATCAGCGTTTGGAAGAACTGGTAAAGTAGTTGATAGAATGAATACTATTAGAAAAGAATTAGGTTCCAGTTATGGTCAAAGAACATCGTATATGGGCATGAATCTTGGAGGCTCTAAAACATATATTCCTTTTGATAAAGGAGCTAAGAGAAGATTAAGCTCTGGTTCAACACCGTCAAGCAAAAGTCAAAAATTTATAGAATATTAATTATGAAGAAAGTATTTAAGATTATTACAGTTTTCTCGATATCATTTTATTCGTGTAGCTCAATACCAAAAGACAGTAAACTTTATGAGAGAGCTTACGATTATGTAAAGTTAAGGCATCAAAAGCTTATTGTTTCTGATTCAATTAACAATCTCGATTTAACTATTTTTTCAGATAAAATAGCAGAGAAAAAATCAAAAGACCTAATAAAAGTATTAGATTCTTTATCATCTATTCAAGACAGTAATTTTTTTAATCCTTATAATTATTCTTTGTCAAAAAAATTAGATTTAGAGAAAGGCGAAATTTTTGATTATAAAGCCTTTTTTTCAAAACCTATTAATAATAGTTTATTAGTTGAAGTTTATAAAACAAATAAAAATTTAAACTACAAAGAGATAATGTTTGGTAGCTCAGATGCATACTTGTTTAAATTTAAGAATTCAAAAATAATATCTGTAGATAGTGTAAAAATTGATTATAACTAAATATATATAACTATGTCAAAATTTGAAATCACAACAGATAAATCTGGACAATTTAGGTTTAACTTAAAAGCTGGAAATGGACAAACTATTCTAGCTAGTGAAGCTTATACTACTAAAGCAGCTTGTAATAACGGAATAGAATCTGTTAAAACTAATTCACAAGATGATGCTAGATATAATAGATTAACAGCTAAAGATGGAAGTCCATACTTCAATCTAAAAGCATCCAACGGACAAATCATTGGAACCAGTGAAATGTATTCAAGTAAAGATGCGATGGAAAATGGTATAACTTCTGTTAAAAACAATGCACCAAATGCTACTGTAGAAGATAATTCTTAGTAGTAAATTAAATAATTAGAATATGCAAGAAGATGGATTTAGGTTCATCTTTTTGTTGTTTATGGTATAGTGTTACTTTCTTAATAATTACTACATTATTTTAAAGTTAAAGTACTACAACCAGTTATTATATTTTATGCTACTTATAAGATTATAAATTAAGGTTTGACCAATTAGTCAAAGGTTAAATACGCTACTAAAAACAATATCATTTACATTATATACTATAATAAATATAAAAACCACACGATCGTGTGGTTTTTATATTATAATTAAATTTTAATAGAATAAAACATTATTGATTATCATAATAATCTTGTTCAGCTTTATCATATCTAGCCGTTTCATAATCAGTTTTAAATTCTTGATTTCTAACTTTAATATGTTTCCATTTGTGCTTACATTCTGCATCAGTTGGAATATTATTTTTCACATAGATTTCTTCTTTCAACCACTCTTTATATTTCTTATCAGCTTTTTTAGAAATACTAGGGCTACGTTTATTGGTATGCGATATTAAACTTTTAAATAGCTCCTTTTTAATAAGTTTAATTTCTTTTTCAGCTTTATTTCTAAATGCATAAAAATCTAATAAACCACTTGAATCCGTATGAGAACTAACCAAATCAAACATGAAATTTTGAATATAGTCGTTTTCTAAATATGCATTGATTTTGATTAAATACTCTTGAAGCAAATCTTTTTGCTTTTGAATCTTTTCTTCCAACTTAACATCAACTTCTTTTATTGCTGGAGTTTCTACAACTTTGGTTGGATTAAGATTCCCAAACTCTGAAATCGTATAATGAAAACCTCTAGGTAATTTGGTGCGCATTACATACCCACATTCTTCTAAATTCTTGAATACAGCTTTTACGGTTTTATTACTAATGTTGAATCGATTCTCAAATAGTTTATAGGAAGCGTTGAAGTTTTCAGCATCTGCCAATAGGCTTATTAAAATTCTAAGTGCGTTGGCACTTAATCTCTGGTCGTACAAAATACTGTGATGTACGGTGGTAAACTTGGATTTAGTTAAATCCTTTTTGATTACCTTCTTGTTCTTTTTCGGCATGTTTCATAATATATTTTACCTTTTATTATTTATAAAAGCTTGGTTGGAGTGGTAAAACCA
>NZ_JAUOSW010000029.1:0-1152 GCF_030549005.1 Tenacibaculum soleae | reverse complement strand
CTCTCGGATTTTCTATTCGGTTTTTATTTGCTAAATTTAGTGCTTTAAAACGCCAAAAATCATACACAAAAACGTTGTGTACAATTATTCACTACTACGGAAAGAAACCAAAATAAATGAATTTTTTTATAATATCTATATTCATCATTACATTAATAGGTCCTATTTTATTACCTAATACAATAAGAGGTAAAACTATATGGAATAATGAAGAATCTCTTTTTGGAAAAATTTCTAAAACTAGTAATATTTCAATTTTAATTACTGCACTTTTTACTTTCCTTTATACAATAAAACCTACTTATGACTTTGAAAATATAAAATTACAGAACAAAACTTTAAAAAAAGGGAATAAAGAATATACTTTTAAAAATAATAAATTGATAGTTTCAAATAAGGAACTCAAAAAAAACAAAATAATACTTGAATCAGATTTATTTACATTAAAAGATAGTATCACTACTATGAGCTATGAACTCATAAACTTAAGAAGAGCAGAAATAAATTTAAAAGAAATAAATAAAAAATTAAACAACCAAAATAAAAATTTAGGAACACAAAAAGACTCTTTAAATTCAATAAAATATAATTTAGAAAAACGAGTGAAAAATTTATCTAATTCTGTTTACTTGTCTTCTCTTAATTTAATAGTTAAAGATATTACAGATTACAAAACTGGCTATTACGGATATATAGAAAAAGTAAAGTTTCATAAAATAATAAATGAATACTTTAAAAGAAACCCAATAAAAAATAGCATTATAGAAAAAAATATTGATTATAAGAATGAATCAAAAAAGATAATTAAAGAGTATTCTAAATCGATACCTAAAAACGAAAATTATTCTATCGAAAAGGTTTATGAGTCTATATCTTACTTTCTTGGTAAATACTATAAATTATAAGAATTTAGATTTTAAAAAAAATGAAAGGCTGAATAAAAAAACTGTACACAACACCGTGTATATTTTATTGCTTGGTTTGAGCCTACTTACGAAAATCCTCGCGGATTTTCTATTCGGTTTTTATTTACTAAATTAGGTGCTTAAATCAAGCAACAAAGCATACACAAACACGTTGCAAGTAATAGCGGAAATCACTCAGATGTAAGTAATTCGGAATTGAAAAATATCTGATTTTGAGAACTAAAAT
>NZ_JAUOSW010000028.1:0-1245 GCF_030549005.1 Tenacibaculum soleae | reverse complement strand
ACCCTCCGTATTACCGCGGCTGCTGGCACGGAGTTAGCCGGTCCTTATTCTTACAGTACCGTCAGTTATCTACACGTAGATAAGTTTCTTCCTGTATAAAAGCAGTTTACAACCCATAGGGCAGTCATCCTGCACGCGGCATGGCTGGTTCAGAGTTGCCTCCATTGACCAATATTCCTCACTGCTGCCTCCCGTAGGAGTCTGGTCCGTGTCTCAGTACCAGTGTGGGGGATAATCCTCTCAGACCCCCTACCTATCGTTGCCATGGTAAGCCGTTACCTTACCATCTAGCTAATAGGACGCATAGTCATCTTGTACCGATAAATCTTTAACTAATTTGTGATGCCACATATTAGCATTATGGAGTATTAATCTTCATTTCTAAAGGCTATCCTCATGTACAAGGCAGATTCTATACGCGTTACGCACCCGTTCGCCGGTCGTCATCTGTAGCAAGCTACAATGTTACCCCTCGACTTGCATGTGTTAAGCCTGCCGCTAGCGTTCATCCTGAGCCAGGATCAAACTCTTCATTGTATATTTTAAATAATATTAATGAATAAGTTTCAAAAGAATTTGTTTAACGAAGTTAAACATGGTTATTCTACTCTTTGTTTACGCTGTCAATTTCAATATTTTCAATGAACGTGTCGAGTCGACACTCGCAAGTATTTTCAACTTGATTATCTTCTCAGACTTCTTGTAGAAATGCTAGATTCGAACTAACTGATTTTATTACCAAATCATTCCAAAATTTCTCTGATCGTTTTCGCTTTCTTAAAGCGGTTGCAAATCTATAAACTTTTTAAAAACTGACAAAACTTTTTTGAAGTTTTTTTTAGTTTATTTTCGCGATGTTTTTAATGAACTTCCGAGTTTTAAACGGACTGCAAAGATACACTCTTTCTTTTATCTTAAACAAGTTATTAGCAACTTATTTTTAATCTTTTCTTGATGATATCTTAACAATGTTTTTAATGAACTTTTACTAATCTTAAACTTGCGTTTTTCCCTTAGCGGGTGCAAATATAGATCCCTTTTTTAACATGACAATGCTTTATTTTATGTTTTTTTTGATGTTTTTTACTGTGTATTGTTTTTTAGATAGTTAGCTGTTTTTTATTTTATATAATCATCTTTAAATAGTTTTGCGCGAGGGATTGAACGATCTGTTTGAGCTCTTTTTGCTTGGTAAAGCTAAAAAGCGAGGAGTGAAAGCCCGACAATTTTTGCGAAAAATTGTCG
>NZ_JAUOSW010000027.1:0-1496 GCF_030549005.1 Tenacibaculum soleae | reverse complement strand
TTTCTTCCATTCGGATTTGAAAATTTTCTACTTTTTCTCTATCGTACATTTAGAGTGAGTTTAAATGACTGCCAACGTGTTTGTGTATGATTTCGTTGCGTGTTTGAGCAACTAAATTAACAAAATAAAACTTACCAGAGGAAATTCCGCAGGAATTTCCAAGCAAGCTAGCACTAGCAATGAATTATACACGGTGTTACCACACGTTTTTATTTTTTTAAGTTTTCGTAATATGTTCCATTCGGATTTAGATTGAAGAATTCAAATATGTCTTTTTTAGCACTTTTATTTTTTGGATTCCTCAAATCAGCTTCCAATTCATAATATTCAGATTCCCAATAAGGTTGATTAGAGTTTATTTTGATACAATTCTCCAATGTCTCTTTGTGAAAGTTTAAATTCGCTCCAATTGATTCAATTCTATATGGGTTTGACTTTAAAACCTTTTCCCAACTTTTAGCGTTTTTATCTGAATTTTCAATTGCTAAATGCTTGTCGTATTTCTTAGTTGTGGTTTCTTTATATATTAATCCATATTGCAAATACACAGTTCCAAAATCTCCAAAATGAATACTTTTAGAATAAGAAATTGGGAAATCATATTCTATTTCAGCCAATGGTTGGTTTCCAATTATTTCATAGTTTCCATAAAACAATACATTGTCCATAATATATTGGGCAGGAATAGATTTTTTTGTTTTCAGTTCATTTAAATCAATTTCTTTAGTTGAACTTATACAATGGTAAATCTTAATCACTAAAGGCTGAGTCATAAGATTCATTATTCCATAATTTTTATTTGCTTTAAACTTTAAGTCCTTTCTCAATGGTCTTAAATCGTAAATCAGTCGTCCAAAACCATAATTTCTCCTATCAACTTTGAAAGCAAAAAAATCGCCTTGTTTTAATTTTATTCTTTTTCTCTTTTTTGAAGAGAATTTCTCAATTGATTTCAAGTCATCTGAAGTAGAATTTTTAATATAATCAGTAACCCAATTTTTTAATTCCGAAATATCTTTAAATTTTATATTCTCAAAATGAGTTGAGTAAAATGTATTTTGAGTCGTGTGATTTCCAATAGTTATTCCATTAATTCCAAAATCGAAATATGTACCTATTGGTGTTTTTGATTCTAATGTTGAGGAAGTCAGTTTCTTCGGTTTACCTTTTTGAGTTTTAGGAAGTAGAAATTCTCTGTCTTTGGTTTCCTCATTGTATTGGATTTCCGAATATTTGAATTCAGTCGAAATTACTTGTTTTTTGATTGTGTTTTTGTCGAAGTATATAATAGAACTCGGTCGATATGAATCTCCTTTGAGTATGACTTTTTCCCAGTTTTCGGCAACTAATTCTAAACCTAAATATTTTCGTTGTTCATTGTTTAATTCAAAAGTCATATTTTTTTCTCAAATGTGTGGTAACGGCTTTGTGTTATGATTAGTTGCGTAGACTCGGCACGACAATTAGCAAATATTTACCGAATAGAAAATCCCCAA
>NZ_JAUOSW010000026.1:0-1506 GCF_030549005.1 Tenacibaculum soleae | reverse complement strand
TTAATTTTCTCTAAAAAATAGAATTACTTTTCAACAAAAATGTTTTCTGAAAATTTCGATTTCTATGAGCGCCAACGGTTTGTGTATGGAATGTAGCGTTGTTAAAAGTACTACATTTTGGGTTTAGCACAAGCCAAATATTTATATTTTGTTTTTTTCTTTCTTTCTCGCAAAAGCCAAATTAAAAATTTGGCGATTCTGCAAATAGGCGTGAATCTTGTAGTTTAGCACTTATTAGCTATGTTTTATACACGTTGTTAGCAGCAGTTTTTATTTTTTCAACTCGTAAGATTCCATTATTTCCTTCGCCATTTGTTGAGTAATAGTATTTCTCATATTTGTCAAACTATCAGTCGTTTCAAAATCAAATTCGAGTTCGGGAATTTTTATTCTATTTGAGTCAAACATTAAATTATGCTGAAAATTTTGAGTCAATGATTTTCCAAGTAATGGAATTAAACTGTCGACTTTATTTCCAAAAAACAAAGATGCTATATGCATTTTTGAAGCATTTCGATAGAGGTCTTTGTGATATTGCACCATTAATTCACTCAATCTGTCTCTTTGCTCGGGTTTCGTATAGTATTTCGATACCGCTACTTCTAATTTTATTTCTTTTGCTTGAATCTCAAGTTGCAAAATTTGTTCGTTTACATCTTCTAACATTCTGATTCGAGTATCATTTATTTTATCGATACTTTCAATATCATACTTTTCTTTCCAAGAAGACAATTCTTTATCTAATTGTCTACTTTGTAAGTATGATTGAGAAATAGTTGTTATCAATGCAGTAATTATAGCTGTTAAAACTATTTTTCCAAAACCTATTTTATTCTCTTTTTTACTCATTTTCGGTCTATTTCAATTATATTTTCATCTTCCAATATTTTAAAATAAAGTTGGAAAAACTGAACTAAAGGCAAAATACTTATTTCCTTTTCATTGTCATATTTATATTGAATTAGACAATCTAAAGTTTTCTCATTAATATTTACAATAGAGACTAAATTGAATATTACTTTTTTGTTATTGTGATGTTTTAGCTTGTTATTAAACTCTCTTAACTCTTTAAGATACTTATATTTAATTTCCAAATTCGGTTTGTCAAATTTTCCCTTTTTAGCGACATAAACTCCTTCTAAAATTGAGTAAATATCTTTTACTATACTCTTAATTACAGGAATTGATTCGTTAAATTTTTTGGTTGTCTCATCCGAAACCCAAAAGGCATCTTCTGGAAATTTGATTTTAGAGGTAAATTTGATTCTTTCTTTTAAAAACTCAATTTCATATAAATTTCCAATTCTATCTATCACGTTTTCAATATCTTCTTCGAGATATGCAGAATTATTCAAGTCATAAACATTTAGTTTTTTGGTCATTCAATTTTATTTAGTGTGTCAATCTCAGTTTCGTGGTAATTGCTGCTAACGTGTTTGTGTATGATTTCGTTGCGTGTTTCAGCAACTAAATTAGTAAACAAAAACGAACCAGAGGAAATTCCAA
>NZ_JAUOSW010000025.1:0-2309 GCF_030549005.1 Tenacibaculum soleae | reverse complement strand
GCACTTTTACTATCTTTGGTTTAAGTTCGGAAAATTGCTGCGCTCTTTTCCGTAACGAAACCATACACAAGTACGTTAGGCACAAGCACAAAACATGAATATATATAACTATAAAAAAAATTATTATGAAAAAAAGAATTTTATTATTTACTATTATTGGAACGAGTTTTAGTCTTTTTGCTCAGAATGAAATTGTAAATGGACTATTAACTGTAAATGGAAGTATTATAGCAAAAAAAAATCAAACATCTACATTTAATTACCCAAGCCTAACTTCAAGAGGAGATATATTTCAATTATATAAAAATGTTAATAATACATTAGAAATTGGAGTTGGAGGAAAATCTAATACTAGACGATCTTGGATTTTATCAAGACATAGTGATATTAGTGGCTCATATGGAAAATACTATAGCACACTTCATTTACAGCCAGACACAGGAAACAAAACTCAATATAAAGGTATAGCAATAGGTTTTAACCCAAGTTCTCATGTTTCCACAGGAACTCATTTAGCAGTTAACGGAAATGTTGGAATTGGAACTACTAATCCTTTAGCTAAATTGACTTTATTTGGAACAAATAGTGAAGGTTGGGAATCTGGAATAGAATTAAAAAGAGAAGATGGTGGAAATGGTAAAATAGTAGTAGACTCTCAAGGTATGAAATTGAGAACAATCCAACATGGTGACGGTTTTTATTTTAGAAATGCTGCAAATGCAACATCAATGTATATTTCAGATAATTTAAATGTTGCTATATATGGAAAATTAGAAACAAAAGAAGTGAAAGTAACACTAACTCCAACTGCTGATTTTGTTTTTAAAAATGATTATAAATTACCATCTTTAAACTCTGTAGAAAAACATATAAAACAAAAAAAGCATCTTCCAGAAATTGCGTCAGCTAAAGAAATGAAGAAAAATGGAGTTAATATTGGGGAGTTTCAAATCCAGTTATTACAAAAAATTGAAGAATTAACACTTTATACCATTGCACAAGAAAAGAAAATTGAAAAGGTTGAAAAAGAAAATGAATCTTTAAAATTTTTAGCAACTAAATATCTTGAATTACAAATAAGATTAGAAAAACTGGAAAAAGAATAAAAGCCAGATGCCTAACACAGTATAAAATTAATTGCTAGTGTTATCCTATTTACGAAAGTCTTTGCGGACTTTCTATCTGTGATTTATTTGCGAACTTTAGTCCTTAAAACACGCAACTAATCTTATACAAACATGTTAGGCAACATTTGAAAAAAAATCGTGCTAAATAACAAACATACTAATTGAAAAGGCTAATTCACTCATTCTAACTTTTAAGAAACTAAATGAAATCATAGTTTCGACGAAAGAAATAAATAACGAATTAACCAAACTAAAAAATAATGAAAAAATTAGGACTTTTACTTATCATCGGATTTTTGACTTTCCAAAGTCATTCTCAAACTAAAAATTTTATCGACCAACCTTTTTTGGAAACAATTGCGGAAGTTGACACTTTAGTAACGCCAGATAAAATTCATTTGATGATTATATTAAATGAGGAAGATAATCGCAATCGAAAATCGACAGAGGAATTAGAGGCATCTATGTTTAAGGTTTTAAAGACTTTGAATATTGATTTAGAAAAATCACTTTCTGTAGTAGATTATAGTAGCGACTTCAAAAAATATTTTCTTGCTGGACAAAAAGTACTGAAAACGAAAATGTTTTCTTTGATTTTAAAAGATGCTCAAACTGTTGGAAAAGTTATGGCAGGTTTAGAACGTGAGGAAATTTCTAATGTATCTATTTCTAAAACTGAATACTCGAAATCTGAACAATTACTGCTTGAATTAAGAACCAAAGCTATTTTGAAAGCGAAACGGAATGCAGAAAATATGGTTCAACCCTTAAATCAAAAAATAGGAAAAGCAATCTATGTTTCTGATTTAGAAACTGCATCTATTACGAGCCAACTGCAAGGCAAAGTAGCTGGAATTCAAATTAGAGGAGCTTCAAGTATTTATGGAAATCGTGCAAGTGAAGATATTATGATTGATTTTGAGAAAATGGAGTTTTCAGCTAAAGTCAATGTAAAATTCATAATCGAATAAAAAACGTTGCCTAACACCGTATATAATTTATTGCTGGCTTCTCGCCTACTTACGAAAGTCCTCTCGGACTTTCTTGGTTGGTAATTATTTACTAAATTAGTTGCTTAAACCACGCAACAAACCATATACAAACACGTTGCCAGCAATACGGAAAAAATTGCATACATCATATTTCGTACGTATATTTGTACTTTAAAAAATACAATATTAT
>NZ_JAUOSW010000024.1:0-2577 GCF_030549005.1 Tenacibaculum soleae | reverse complement strand
CTCGCGGATTTTCTATTCAGATTCTATTTACTAAATTAGATGCTTAAAACACGCCACTAATCATACACAAAACCGTTAGCAAAAACTACGGAGCTGTAGCCCGAAATAATACAGTTTTTAAATTATGTTTTCAGTCAATTAGTTTTTGAGAAAGAAAAATGGAGTTTTAATTGTGGAATTCTACTCGCTCATAAATAATTGCGGAGTTTTTGTTTTTTGTAGAATTGTAAAATGGAGATTCAACGCTGGAATCTTACTCAAACCTTAAAAATTGAATTGCGGAATCTTGAGCAAATTTATGGAATCTAAATCGTGGGAATTTTACTCATACTCTAAAAATTGAATTTACAGAATTGAGCAAAAAATGGAATTTGAATTGTAGCGGAATTTATCTCAGAATAGAAAATTAAAAAAGGAATGTATAAAACGCATTTGCTAACACCGCGCATAATTAATTGCTTACTATATTTTTCCTGCGGAAAAACCTCGCAAGCTTCAAATTATGTGCTTTTTAATTATTTTTTTTCTAAATTTACGCAAACAAATCATGCACAAACACGTTGGCAGTAATTAAAGTAACAACATTGAATCCAAGACTAAAATATAAATAACAAACTATGTTCCTACACATTGGAGAACCTAAATCAATAGAAGACTTAAATAAACCGAGTCTTAAATTAAATAAAATTGACAGAATTAAAGTGCCAATATTGGTTATCGATGATAATGATTTTGAATACTTAGACCATTTAAAAAATCATAGATTCGATATAACATATTTTAGTGACATTCAATCAATTGAAAGCGCAAATGAGTATGAAATAATTTTATGTGATATAAATGGTGTTGGAAAAATATTTGATAGTAAATACGAAGGTGCTCACGTAATTTCTGAATTATATAAAAAATACCCTTTTAAAACAATAATAGCTTATACAGGGTATACACATGACCCTACTTACAATAAATTTTTCAGATTAGCAGATTATGTCTTTAAAAAAGATTTAGATGGTGATGAATGGGTAGAAAATTTAGATAATGCCATTGACTCAGCTGTAAACCCTCAAAAAAGATGGTTAAAATTAAGAGATTTTTTAATTAAAAATAATGTTTCTTTATTTGAAATTGTAAAATTAGAAAATGAATATGTAACCACGATATTAGAGGGAAGAAGCTTGTCTAATTTTCCAAGTAAAAAATTAAGTAGTGAAATTGACAAAGATATAAGAGCAGTAATACAGTCATTTACTGCAAGTATTATTTTTAAAGTACTAATTGGTTAAATAATGACAAATAACAAACTATTTCCTTATTACGATTATAAAGAAGAAAAGATTAAAAATGGTGTTTTAGAAAACTCTTTTCTTTTTTGTAATAGAAATTTTAATTCAACTTGTAAAAAACATTATGATTCAATAAAAAATAAGAATGGGATTTTTATTTGTCCTTATGGTTTCTCTTCACTAAATCATAATAGTGAGAATTACACATCAATCTTAGTCGAAAAAAATCATAATAAAAAACTAAGCAAAAGAAATACAAATAAGAAAGATTCTAAAGTTGTACATTCATTAGATGTCGTAGATAGAATTAAAAAATATTTTCAATCTATAGATGCTAGAGTTAATGCTAAACAACATATTATAAGAAAATTTGATAAAGAAAGTTCCGTATTTTCTACTAAAAAAGAGACTTTAGATGACACGTTACATGAATTAAGAAAGCTAAATAATATTCTAAAAAAACAAGCTTATACATTAAAGATTGATTTAGAAAAAAGTTATAATACAAATTATAATATAAATTTAAGAAGTAAAAATATATTATCAACAACACAATTAATTAGTGCTCGATTAAATGCTTATGATTTTACATTAAATCCAGAATTAATTGAACTATCACCAAAAAACAATATTGCTATTTATAAAAAATTTGATAAAGCAAAACAGTGTTTAGAAGTCATAACAAATGATTTAATGATAAATATAAATCTAAAAGGTACCTCAAATTGTAAATTTGAATGTTATAATATTATTGATTTATTACCATTTATTTTGTTTGAAAATGCAATTAAATATAATTACAAAGATTCAGAAATTAATTGTGAGTTCATAAATGATAACAATTCAAAACTAGATAAAATAATAGTTTCAAATAAAGCAATAATACCTTCTGAAACTGAATTATCTAAATTAAAAGACAAACACTTTAGAGGTCAAAATAGTTCAAATATAAACGGAAGTGGAAAAGGACTATATATTGCTGAATTAATTTGTAATTTTAACAGTTTTTTTATTGAAATTGAAATTGAGAAAGAGAAAGAGAAAGAACTTGAAAATAAAGAAATTTTAGGAACTTTTAAAACAATAATAACTACTGCCAACACTGTGTATAATTAATGGCTAGTACTCGCCTACTTACGAAAATCCTTGCGGATTTTCTATTCGGTTTTTATTTACTAAATTTAGTGCTTTAAAACGCCAAAAATCATGCACAAACACGTTGCCACCAATAAAAACTGAACTTCAAAATTGTACTTTAAAAGAAAAAATATTACGGAATCAAATTCTGAAAGAA
>NZ_JAUOSW010000023.1:0-2791 GCF_030549005.1 Tenacibaculum soleae | reverse complement strand
TTTTACTATCTTTGGTTTAAGTTCGGAAAATTGCTGCGCTCTTTTCCGTAACGAAACCATACACAAGTACGTTGCCACCAATTTGAAAAATGAAACTCACGACAATAATATTTACATCATTTTTGATATTAAGTTGTAATCAAAACACGAAAAACAATAACGAAATGGGAATATTTGATAAACTTTTTGGAAAGAAAGAACCTGCCAAAAAAGAATTACCAAAAACTTACAATCAAGAAATTGAGAAAACGAGTGAAATGTTAGACGAAACAATATTTTGGAATATAGTTGACTCTTCAGTAAAGAATACTAAAAATCAAGATGCTCAAGAAAGGTTTTTAGTCAAAGAAATTGAAAAATTGACACCAAAACAAATGATTGGTTTCCGATTGAGAACTGACAAACTTCTTTACGATACTTACAACTCTGAAATGTGGTGTGCAGGATATATAATGAATGGAGGTTGTTCGGACGATGGATTTGAATATTTTAGAAATTGGATTATATCACGAGGTAAAGACACATATTATAAAGCAAAGGAAAATCCAGACAGTTTAATTTCGGAATTTGTAGAAGGCGAAGAATATTATGACTTTGAAAGTTTTTGGTATGTTGCATTAACGGCATTTGAAAATAAAACAGAAAAAGAATTATACGACTATATATCTGACGATTTTAAAACAAATGAAGGGAATTATCCGAATTTTGAGTTTACTTGGAAAGAGGAAGAACCTGAAACTATGAAAGCGATTTGTCCGAAGTTATTTGAAAAATTGTGGAATTAAAAACTGGTGGCAACAACGTGTATAATTAATGGCTGGTTTTAGCCTACTTACGAAAATCCTCGCGGATTTTCTATTCAGTTTTTATTTGCTAAATTAGGTGCTTAAACACGCCACTAATCATACACAAAACCGTTAGGGGCAAGCTAAACCACGCACACAAAATACCGTAAATGAAAGCAACTTTTTTAGGACACGGACTTGATTCAGGAGACAAAAATAACGTCGGAAAACAAATTGTAGCATCTTTAGAAAGCAAAGACTATAAAATTTTCAATGGTTTCGTTGCTTTTGCTTCTATTTCAGGCGTTAAAATGCTTCAACCATTTCTTAAAAAAGCTAAATCTAAATATGACCATATCCGATTTTACATTGGAGTTGATAACAGAGGTACATCAAAAGAAGCTTTAGAATCTTTGCTTTATCAAAATATCAATACTTACATATATTATGATAAAAGAAACTACGTAACTTATCATCCGAAATTATTCATTTTTGAGGGAGAAAAGTTTACAAGAGTAATAATTGGTTCTTCAAACTTAACAAGTTCAGGATTGAAATCTAATTTAGAAGCATCTATTCAATTGGATTTTCGTACTAAAACTGATAAACAAGGAATAAATCTAATCAATGAAATTAAAGATTATTATTCCGATTTACTGGATTTATCATCATCAAAGCTTGAATTACTTACACAAGAATTATTACAAAAATTAATAAAAGATAACTTACTTTTTAACCAGTTTGGAGAAAAAGAGAAAATTAAAGAACCAAAAAATAACGATGGGGAAAATCCGGACGAAAAACAAACAGATATAGAAATTACTGATTATGATATTGAATCCGGATTTGAGCAAATTGACACATCGACTAAAAGAACTACTGAAAAAAGTTTTGGCGAAAACGACTATGAAAAATTCGACACAATATTAGAAAGATATATTTCTTATAAAAAAAATAAAAGACCTTCTGGAATAGTAAGTAAACATACAGATGATAGAGAACTTTTTTATTGGTATCAAAAAATGCATAAACTCTATAATCAAGGTGGAGATTCGCTACCATTTGAAGTTTTTGAAAGATTATTAGATGTAGGTTTTCCATTTGGTGGCATAGGTAGAGAAAGAAAAAGATTAATCAAATGGAATAAGGATTTTAACAAAGTTGTAGAATATAAAAACAAAGTAGACCCAAATAGTGAATATACTTATGTGCCACAATTTAAGAACAAATCTAATCCGTATTATCTTGTTGGTAGGTGGTGCGCTTGGCAAAAACAGAGAAGAAAAGGTAATAAAAGTTATGGCCCAAAACTGACTGAATATGAGGAAAGGAAAATGCAATCCATCAACTTCCTTTGGGAATTTGATAGTACAATGTATAAACGCCCCAAAGACGAAGAATGGACTGACAGTTTAGTTGAGCTTGAGAATTATTATAGTAAAAAGAAAAACTTTAAGACAGTACCTTCTCAAAAAACTTATATTGGACATTGGCTAAACGACCAAATGACTTCAAAATTGAGACAAGACAGAGAAAATAGAACTGATTTAATTAGTGAAATAAGAGAAGAAATGTTAGGGAATCTTCTTGCGAAAAATGGTGTGGAATGGGAATGGGAGAAACAGAAACATAGAGAAAGTATTTTAGATAAAATCAACAGTTGGAAACTTATCGAAGAATTAAAGCGAACTGATAAAATCAAAGAATTCAGAGAAAAGAATCCAAAAATTTTAAAGAAACATAGGGACAATGTTGCACAATTAAGGAGTCAAAGCAAGAAATGGAATAATGACAGAAATAGATGGAAATATGAACTTTTAGACAAAGCAAATTTTCCGTATGAAAAACAATAAAAGCCAGCCCCTAACACCGTATATAATTTATTGCTGGCTTCTCGCCTACTTACGAAAGTCCTCACGGACTTTCTTTGTCGGTAATTATTTACTAAATTAGTTGCTTAAACCACGCAACAAACCATATACAAACACGTTGGCGCTCATAGAAAT
>NZ_JAUOSW010000022.1:0-4150 GCF_030549005.1 Tenacibaculum soleae | reverse complement strand
TCTAAAATACAGACTTATAATTTCAATAAATACATTTCCCGAAGTTTTCAAAATCTTATGAATGCTAACGTATTTGTATATGGTTTGTTGCGTGGTTAAGCACTTAATTTAATAAATAAAAACCGAATAGAAAATCCGCGAGGATTTTCGTAAGTAGGCTAGAACCAAGCAATAAATTATATACGGTGTTGTAAGTAGTATTTTATGCAGATATAAGTTCTTTACTTCGTTCCGATTCACGTTCAGACCAAAGGATATAATCAGCATTTTTTGCTTTAAGTGCATCTAAAAATTCAGTTCGAACTTCTTTGTCAATATTATTTATTATTGCAATTGCATTTACGTCTTTTTTCGTGATTTTTTCACGAACTGGTTTTATATCATCCCACGCAAAAAGAAAAGTAGATAAGTTTGATTTATTTACTGTATTAAATGATTTAATAACGGTTTCTTTTTTCTTTTTGGCTATTTGAAAATCAAAATTAAATTCTAAACCTGTAGCTCCTTTTGAAATAAAGTCAGGTGTATAAATTATGTCGTTAGAATCTAAATATGTTCTAACATCTTCTTTAAATATTGAAGAAACATTATGTTTTGATAGAACATATAAATCGTTAATTTCAATTATTGCAGAGAGAAAATTATGCTTAGATTGAGAAAAATTTTCAATGTTAGCTTCTATTGTTAATTCGTCACCTTCAGCTCTTATTCCATAATTTAATAGAATAGTGTCTAAAATAGCTCTACGTCTTTTAGAACCTTGTATGTGTAGACCTTGCAGTTCTAAATTAGACATAGTTTCTCCATTATCACTCAACCTTAATTGATTTCCTTTTTTTTGAGCATAAATTTCAATAGTGTCATTAAAGGCTCCAACAAAAGGTGTGTTTATTAGAAACCAATCGGTATTAGAGTCCTTTTGGATAAAGGTTTTTTCTCTTAACCAACTGTAATAATCGTCCACATATGTTTTTACCCAATTCAAAGTATTGCTTGTTGAATGTTAATTAATGATTTTAAATTTATTCTTCGAGCAAAGTTAATTATTAAATCCGATAAGTCTGATGCTTGAGTGATATCTTTAATTGGAAAGTCACTATCAGTAAGCGGAATCGCCCAAGCTAAAGGTTTATAGCCTTCAACATAAATATGAATATGAGACTCCGTTGGGTCAAACCATTTGTCAGCATAAGGAATTAAAAATTCAGGTAAAGAAGGGATTATGTTTGAAGGATTGTGATGTCCACCTTTGAAATCAATTCTCAACAAACCAATGAAAGAATTACTTTCTAGATGATGAATTGACGTTTTAAGGATGATTTTTTGATTGGTAGTTATTTCAACCCAAAATTCATAATCAGAATCTTGATGAGAAATCAATTCCAATCTGTTTTTCTTTTTCGATAAATCTATTGTTTGATTAGGGTTCGTTAAAACCTTTTCTAAATCCAATAAATACATCGCTTCTTGGTTAGTTAGCATTTTTCTTTATATTACTTACAACGTTGCGTGTATGGTTTAGTGCGGGAATAGAAAGTCAGTAGACTTTCAATTCAGCACGAGGCAAAGCATTTTGTTTGCCTTTATCTTTTTTTGTACTAAAGTCAAATCAAAATGATTTGACGGACTTTGTAAATATACACTAAACTTTGGTTAAGCACAAAACCCGTATTAACTATACACATTGTTGTACATAGTTACTTTTTCCATATTTCAAATTCATTCCTCACAATTGTCAATATTTCGCATATATAAATTAATTCGTCAACCTCAGGGTAGTGTTTTAAATAAGATTCTGGGCTTGAATATTCAAAATTATTATTTGAATTGAAACCTCTAACTTTAATTTTATAAGACACTCCATCAAGAATACTTTTCTTACCGATTGTACCGTGATATTCAACTATTATTTTACCGTTGGGTAATATTGTTTCTTCTTTTTGAATATCATTTCTAACTCCTAATTTCCATTCTATTTTTTCTTGACTTGGTAAATCTAAAATATAACTTCTAACAAGGTTTTGATAGATGAATTCCGTGTCGTTTTTCGGCTTTAGAATTCTTTTTTCAATCTTTAATTCAGTTCCTTGGTTAACTTTTGCGTAGTGTTCATAAAATTCCGTTGTCCATTGATTCGATTTGTTCTTAAACATTCTAAGAAGTGATGAATAATTAGTTATTCCGCCACCTTGATAAATCCTAATTTCGGTTTTGTAAGTCAGTGAATCAGATAGTTGCAAATCAGAATTAATTTCCGATATATTTTGAGCTGAAATTCCAACTGTAAATAGAAATATTATTAAGAATTGGAGTTTTTTCATAATTATGTACAACGGTCTCGTATAACCGTCAGTTACGGGTTAATATGCGTTAATTTTCGGTTTGGCACAGACTTTAGCGATTCCGAGTGGATTCGGATGTAGTCGAATCCGCCGTAATTGCGGTTATACATTGTTGTGCAACGTATTTTATTCATTTTCTTCAAGTCCGACAATGTCTTTCCGAATCTTTTTCCTCCATTTCTTTCCGTATTTTTTGTCTAAATACTCGAAAACTGTTCTGTTATATTCATAGAGACTTTCCTCTGCAATTGCTTCACAACCATACTCTACAAAATTCACGTTATATTTTTTCGCAAATTTTGAGTCAGATTTATAAAATACAGGTGCGATTCCACTTGATTCCAATATGTTTATTTCTCCGTTTTCGATGTCTGAAAGTGCTTTTTCTCGGTTCAGACCAAATCTTGGTTTCATAACAAATTCAAACACGTATTTTTTTGGCTTGTCTACTTGGATTGTTGTATCAATATTTTCATATCCCAAAGCTGACAATTCAATAGTTTCCAAACTATTTTTTTCTCGAATTTTGTATCGATATTCAAATTCTCCTTTTTCGTTTGTCATTGAATATCTATATCTTGATTTATAACTTATATAAACGTTCTCAAGAGGTTTTCCGTTGACTTCTGACAATACAAATCCGTTAATCAGTATTTCACTTTTTTCTTGTGAAAATCCGACTATTGAATTCAGAAATAATATTGTCAGTATGAGTTTTTTCATATGTTGCACAACGTTGTTGTATAAGATTAGTTGCGTGTTTTAAGCACTAAAGTTAGCAAATAAATCACAGATAGAAAGTCCGCAAGGACTTTCGTAAATTGGCTAAAACCAGCAATTAATTTTATACGGTGTTGGCAAATCGTTTTTTATTGATTCCATCTTTCTGAATTATTCCAATGATAATTCATTAGTAGATAGAATTCAGATTCCATTTGTAATTTTTCTTCACTTATATTCAGTTCTTCGATAATAATTTTTCCAATATTTAACTGAATTATAGATAATAACATTAATGTACTTTCTATAAATGAATTGTTCCTTTCTTCATAAAGAATTGTCATTCCCAAACCGTGAGTGTAATTAGAATAATGATTCTGTATAATTTTAGAAAAGCGTTTTGGTACTTTAGAAATATTATATAAATCTTCCCAACTGAAACGTTCCTTTGAATTTGTTGTAAATTTCCAATTCCGTTTTTGAATAGTTTTTTTAGAAACTAAATTATCCAAATTTTCTGAAGATATTTTATTAAGTATTTGAGAAATAGCTTTCTTATCGTGTTCAACTATATCTTTCGATTCGTCAAATGATTCAATTAATTTATTATTTTTCACAGTTTCCGAAAACGAAGTAATTGAATTAATTCGTCCATCAAGAGAGTCCATTAAATACAGGTAATATCTTAATAACTGTTCATCTTTTGTTGAATAAGAAGTTAGTATAAAGAAAACTGAATAATTGTCAAATATCATTCTGCTTAAAGTCGCAAAAGATTGTGTTTCAAAATTTTCTTCATTAAGTTTTTTCAGAGTGTTTAGACTGGATATTAGATTTTTAAATATCTTATAAATTCCAACTTTCTTGTTGAAAACGTTCGAGTTTGAAGTGTAATTAATTTTTATAAATTCCGCAATTTTATTTAATTGAATTAAACTGATTTCAAATGTTAATTCCATTTATTTTTCTTCGATTATTTCCATTTTCAGCGAGTGATTGGTAAATGTTTGCCAACGGTTTTGTGTATGGAAAGTTGCGTTTTTGTGTGTGAGGATTTTCCGCAGGAAAATCAGACGTAACAAAAATGC
>NZ_JAUOSW010000021.1:0-4451 GCF_030549005.1 Tenacibaculum soleae | reverse complement strand
GCATCTGAATCATTTTCACAACTTACTTCTTTAGTTACAACTCCTGTTACCGATAATATTGCCGTTGGCTCATTTATTGTAAACTCATTTGTATTTATGGTACAGAATGGTGTGTTTGTCATAGTTACTGCTACATAATAGGTACCTTCTGGTAATCCTGTAATAGTCTCTGTGGTTCCGCCATTAATTCCTGTTCCGGTAATTGTTGTTGCTGTTCCGCCTTGTTCAAAAACTACATAGTCATAAACATCCGTAGCTCCGTTAAAAGGAGTACTCGCATCAAAAAATACATCAATACTTCCGCCTGCTACTCCAAAACATGTTGCTTGCGCATTGTTCGCAATCACCGTATAACTTGGCTCAGTTCCTACCGTATAATCTTTAGTAAACACACAGCCTGTTGTTGGATGTGTTGCCGTTATCGTGTACGTTCCTGTTGGTAAATTGGTAAACGTTAACGCTGCATCTGTTGCTGGTGTTACTGTCTCACTTGTTGGCCCTGCATATCCTGCCGGAGCACTTGTTATAGCATAAGTAACATCATCAATATCGGTACTTGTTTTTACTGAGATATTCTCTCCTATTCCACACTCGATATCTTTTACTGAACTGATATTAATATCGGTAATCGCTTCAAATGGAGCTATTATTGTAGATAATGATACTGCACTACAATTTGCACTGTCTACAATACGTATATAATAACTTCCGCCTGTAACATCACTTATTGAAAATACATGATTCGTCCCGGTTACTGTTACCGTACTTATTTGAACATCATCTGCTGTATTTGTTAAATTATCTGGTGAATTGTTTCCACTAACATCATGGTACAACTCTACGGTTGAATATACAGTTGTTCCGCCTGAAACTCCTGATCCGTCTAATGCATTAATGCTTAACGTAGCGTTGTTTACATCATTTCCTGTGGTACATCCAAATTGAACTACTGTTGGTGCGGTTACTGTTAATACCGGATTATCATTTACGACAACATCTGCCACATCTGTCGAACAGCCATTATCGCCCTCAACCGTTACCGTATAAGTTCCTGCTGGTACATTGATAAATGAATTTGTCGCTGCATCCCATGTTGCTTGTCCTGCTCCTAAAACTGGTAAATCTGTTTTAACAATACTATATGCTAACGGTGTTAAGCCTGCAGTTACATCTACTGCGATACTTCCTGTCGCACTTCCATTACACGTTGCATTTGTTACAGATGTGCTAAATACAGGCACTACGGCTGGGGCTACGGTAAATACTTTTGTATTTGTACAACCTTCTGCAGTATCTGTAATCGTTATAGTGTATTCATCTGCGATTGCTGTACTAAAAGTAAAAGGTGTTGCTGGTAAAGGTGTACCTGCTGCAACTACAACGGTATTTGACCCACTGTCATTTCTAATAACTTCATAGGTATATGTTCCACTTCCAGTAACGTTATCTATTTCATACGTTGCTTCGTCTCCTGGTGCAGGGTCACATGTTAAATTTTTAGTTAAATCAACAGTGTATTCTAAACTTGGTTGAATATCAGCATTTGTAGTAACAGTACATCCGTTGGCATCTCTTACTGTAATCACATGATTACCTGGTGTTAAGTTTTGTGCTATAAATTCAGCATAACCTAAAGCGCCATCTAAAGCAATATCACCACTAAAGGTTCCGCCGTCAACTGAAAACTGATAAGGTTCTTTACCACTATTTACTCTAGTTGTTATTGTTTTGTTTGCATCACAGCTATTAGGGTCGGTATATATAACTACTGGAGGTTGACTTACTATTAGGTTAACTGCCCCTATTGTTTCTGTACAACTATTACCATTACTATCTGCAATTGTAACAGTAATACCAGTAACATTACTTGTATTAGTTATTACATCTGCATAAGCAAATTCAATAGTATTTCCTATAACATTAGCACTTGCTGTAGAAAAATTAGTAGCAGTTGCTACGGTATATGTATAAGGCGCTGTTCCTCCTGTTACATTATCTACTCTTATAACTCCGTTACGAGTACATGTTATATCACTTACTACGGTTAAATTACCTGTAATTGGTTGTGTTTCTTGTATTTCAATATCTCCACTTGCCCATTTACATGAACTTGGTGTTCCGTTATCTACTTCTATAACTAAAAAATATCTTCCAGATGCTAATGAACCTAAGGCTGCTGCTCCAGCAACAGAACTATCTAAGGTGAATGGATATACTACTGGTGCAGTTATTGTTCCTGAAACACCTCCTACTGGAGAATCTGTAACTCCATCATATAATTCCCATATGAAATCTTTTCCTGGAGCTGGAAGAGCTAGAACATTATCTTCATCATCTATTAGAAATGATAATGATCCGTTATTAGCACCGTTACAAGATTGACTTGTTGCTGTTGGTGTAATATTTACATCAAAGCTTGAGTCCGGGAAAATTATAGGGATATCAGGGTCATTTGTTTGAACACAACCGTTAACATCCTTTACATAAAATAAGTAGTTTAACCCAGGGATAATATCATTAAAAACTTTCTCATCTGGGGTTAAAATAAGGTCATCTGCTGGATGCCAAGTACCTGTATTTACTGGATCCTCTGTACTAATTCCAAACTCATAAGGCCCTGTTCCTCCAATCGCTTTAACAGTTACAGAATATCCTACTATACAATCACCTCCTGGAGTAATATCAACAACAATACCTTCTACTTGAAAAGGCATTACAAAAATACCGTTATCTACCTGACAACGTGTTGTTCCTCCATCTACAATTCTTATTGAAGGGTAATAAGTTTGCCCTTGAACTAAATTTCTTACACTATATAAATTATCTCCAGGTGTTGCTGGAGGAATGCTAATAGAATGCATTGCTGCAGTAATAGGATTCCAATTTGTTCCATTATCTAATGAGTACTCTAAAGAATATGGTGCATAATCAGCAATTGTTAAACTACCAAAATTGAAATCAAAACCTGTATTTATTGGATCTACTATAGCACAATTTGGCGGTAAAACAGGCTCAATATCCATTACAATAGCAGGTGGATTAGCTAAAGTTAATGGAGTTACAATACTTATACAACCTAAGGCATCTGTTATTTCAACCGTATATGTTTCAGCTGGTAAATTATTAAAGCTAAAAGTATTTGTTGTGTAATTTGTTAATGTTTCAGCTCCAATAACACCGCCACTATTTGCAAGTGTAATTGTATAAGGTGCTTGCCCCGTATTAGCTGTTACTACACCATCAATACTTCCTGTATCACCATTACATGTTGGCTCATTTACTGTTGCTGTGATGGCTATTGGAGTAATTAAATCTATGACAACATCTTCAATTATATATTCACAACCTGCATCGTCTCTTACATAAACATCGTAAGTATCTGCATCTAAACCTGTAATTGGATTTGTAGCTGTAAAGTCTCCTACGACAGGTGCTGGTGATCCATTTGATATCGCTGCATATACATAACCTACTCCTGAACCTCCTGTTGGGGTTACTGCTATTTGACCTGTTGGAGTTGCAGGTGGTAAAGGCGTACAACTTGCATCTGTTGGTGTTGCACTTGCTGTTAACACAGAATTTATAGTAACGTTTTCTGTTTCTATACATCCTGAAATATCTCTAATACTTACCGTATAAGCTACATTTGCTGATAAGGCTGATATAGTAAAGCTTGTTGCGTTAGCTGGTGTTGGAGTTGTCCAATTAGTACCATCGGTACTATATTCATAGCCTCCATTACCATTAGTAACATTTACATCAATTTTTCCATCTGATCCATCAAAACATTGAGGTATAGCTGTAAATGTAATATTTTCTTTTACTGGTACATTTACTAATAATGGAGCTGATGTACAACCCTCTGCATCTGTGGCTACTACCCAATAATCTCCCGAAGTATCAATATCGGTAAATGGTGCGCCTGTTTGAACTGCTGGTGCAGTTGCTGTTGCATTGTCAAATAATGCATACGTATAAGTACCTCCGTTTCCTCCGGATGTGGTTCCGGTTATACTTATCGTTGCGCCATCTAATGTAGGGTCTGTATCACAAGTAATTAGTTTTGTTACACTTGCCGCTACTACTATTGGTGATGGATCTGATAAATCTTCACTCAAAGATACATTACACGCTGCCGGTGAAGTATTATCTGGTCGTACCGATATATTATGAGTTACATTACCTAATCCTGTGATAGTAAACGGATTTGTTGCCGCCGCACTCCAAATAGTTCCTCCATCTAATGAATACTCAAAACTTGTTGGTGTACTTGATGGAAATGCTGCTGTTATTTCAATACTTCCGTTACTTTCTCCTATACATCTTGGATTTGTAAAATCTGTTATTTGTGCGGTAAATGCCTGATTATTTAAAACTGTAATATTAGTTACATCCACTGTACAGTCGCTTCCGTAATCAACTGTTACAGTATAAGTCCCATCAGATAATCC
>NZ_JAUOSW010000020.1:0-2500 GCF_030549005.1 Tenacibaculum soleae | reverse complement strand
CATTCGGAGTTTGTCAGGAATTGGTAGGCGGTGAAGCCCCCGCATCCAATCAGTAGCTCTACCTCTATAAAACTTTATTGCAACGCTGCACCTAAATGCATTTCGGGGAGTACGAGCTATTTCCGAGTTTGATTGGCCTTTCACCCCTACCCACAGGTCATCCAAAGACTTTTCAACGTCAACTGGTTCGGTCCTCCACTGTGTGTTACCACAGCTTCAACCTGCCCATGGGTAGATCACTCGGTTTCGCGTCTACTACTACTAACTATGTTCGCCCTATTCAGACTCGCTTTCGCTTCGGCTCCGGACCTTAAATCCTTAACCTTGCTAGTAACAGTAACTCGTAGGCTCATTATGCAAAAGGCACGCCGTCACACAGTAAATGTGCTCCGACCGCTTGTAGGCGTACGGTTTCAGGTTCTATTTCACTCCCTTACTTAGGGTTCTTTTCACCTTTCCCTCACGGTACTAGTTCACTATCGGTCTTTCAGGAGTATTTAGCCTTACCGGATGGTCCCGGTGGATTCATACAGGATTACTCGTGTCCCGCACTACTCAGGGTACTGCTATATCTTCTTCGCTTACCTATACGAGACTATCACTCTCTACGGTTTGTCTTTCCAGACAATTCTAGTTCACTTAGATTCTAATGTCGCAGCCCTACAACCCCAATATTGCCGTAACAACATTGGTTTGGGCTAATCCGCGTTCGCTCGCCACTACTAACGGAATCACTATTGTTTTCTCTTCCTCCGGTTACTTAGATGTTTCAGTTCACCGGGTTCGCCCCCTTACGGGTAACATGTCTTCAACATGCTGGGTTGCCCCATTCGGAAATCTACGGATTATAAGGTATGTGCCCCTCCCCGTAGCTTATCGCAGCTTATCGCGTCCTTCATCGCCTCTGAAAGCCTAGGCATCCGCCATACGCCCTTATTTAGCTTATTGTACTTTTTGCTCTAAATATTGCTATTTAGAACGAGCTCTTTATAATTATTATTTTTATAAAAATATTGTTGTTAAATATTAATTTAACTTCTCTATCTTGATTTCTTTACGATATCATTTTACCAATATGTCAATGAACTTTGTGAATCGAAATTGATAAGTGTTTTATCAACTTGATTCTTATAGCACTCTGAAACAATTTTAATAAATTGCCTCCAGGTGCTACCTGGTGGAGAATATCGGAGTCGAACCGATGACCTCTTGCGTGCAAGGCAAGCGCTCTAGCCAACTGAGCTAATCCCCCTAATACTAGCTTATAGTAATTAGATTGTAGAGATTAGTAATAATTACTAATTCGTAATTCGTAATTAACTTTGTTTCTAGAATTTCCTTTCTAACAATATAACTTTTTGTAGTCTCGGGCAGACTCGAACTGCCGACCTCTACATTATCAGTGTAGCGCTCTAACCAGCTGAGCTACGAGACTAGAATAGCTTATTATTAGTGTTTTATTTAAAATTAACAGCAAAGAGTAAAATTTCCCTTTTGTAACTCACCATCTTTCTCTAGAAAGGAGGTGTTCCAGCCGCACCTTCCGGTACGGCTACCTTGTTACGACTTAGCCCTAGTTACCAGTTTTACCCTAGGTCGCTCCTCTCGGTAACGAACTTCAGGCACCCCCAGCTTCCATGGCTTGACGGGCGGTGTGTACAAGGCCCGGGAACGTATTCACCGGATCATGGCTGATATCCGATTACTAGCGATTCCAGCTTCACGGAGTCGAGTTGCAGACTCCGATCCGAACTGTGATATGGTTTATAGATTCGCTCCTATTCGCATAGTGGCTGCTCATTGTCCATACCATTGTAGCACGTGTGTAGCCCAGGACGTAAGGGCCGTGATGATTTGACGTCATCCCCACCTTCCTCACGGTTTGCACCGGCAGTCTCTCTAGAGTCCTCAGCTTAACCTGTTAGCAACTAAAAATAGGGGTTGCGCTCGTTATAGGACTTAACCTGACACCTCACGGCACGAGCTGACGACAACCATGCAGCACCTTGTAAAGTGTCCGAAGAAAAAGCTATCTCTAGCCCTGTCACTCTACATTTAAGCCCTGGTAAGGTTCCTCGCGTATCATCGAATTAAACCACATGCTCCACCGCTTGTGCGGGCCCCCGTCAATTCCTTTGAGTTTCAGTCTTGCGACCGTACTCCCCAGGTGGGATACTTATCACTTTCGCTTAGTCACTGAGAATTAACCCAACAACTAGTATCCATCGTTTACGGCGTGGACTACCAGGGTATCTAATCCTGTTCGCTCCCCACGCTTTCGTCCATGAGCGTCAGTATATACGTAGTAGACTGCCTTCGCAATCGGTATTCTAAGTAATATCTATGCATTTCACCGCTACACTACTTATTCTATCTACTTCCGTATAACTCAAGTCAACCAGTATCAAAGGCAGTTCCATAGTTAAGCTATGGGATTTCACCTCTGACTTAATTGACCGCCTGCGGACCCTTTAAACCCAATGATTCCGGATAACGCTTG